>PLER01000134.1 GCA_003136495.1 Acidimicrobiaceae bacterium | reverse complement strand
CGGCTTCGTCGCGAGCGCGCCCGCCGAGAGCGCGTCGAACGGCGCACTACGCGGGACGATCACCCCCGCCGAGGGACTCGCCGCCGTCCCCCTCGCCGGACCCGCCACCTGGACCCTCACCGCGAGCGCGACCGTCGCCTCGTCGCTGGAGTGCGGTGGCGCCACCGTGGTGGTGACGAGTCCCTTCGTCGTCGGCGGGGGCGAGGACTGTCAACTGACCCTCGTGCCGAATCAGCCCTCGAGCAGCGTGACGTGGGAACTCACCCCAAGTTCGTGAAACGAACCGCCGCGTCACACCTGCACGGGGTTGGGCTCGTCGCCTATTTCGCACTCCTGCCCTACGTCGTGATCAGCAAGTGGCGAACGAGCGGCGTGGAGAGCGACGGCGCATTGGTGCGCGCGCTGCTCGTCGTCTTGAGCGTGTTCTGGATTGGCTTCCTCGTCCAGGTCACCCTCAACGTGCTGCGCCTGCGCCGGGGTGCCCACGCCAAGGGCGGGGGCAGCGCGTGGCTCGCCGGACTGGTGGTCGCCCTCATCACCCTCGTGGTACCCGCCTCGCATCCGGTCGCTCATCACGCGCCCGTCTCCAGCCCCGCGGCGCGCGATACGCGCCTGCCCGCGCCGGCCCCGCGGTCGCCCCTCCCCCCGGGGAGCGGGCTGGCGAGCGTGCCGCTGGCGCTCATGGCCAAGCGGCGTGGTGACCTCTTGCGCCGCGACGACGATTCGAGTGACTTCGACGTAGAAGAGTCGATCGCCCTGCTTCGGGCGCGCGACCCCGACCTGATCGCTACCATCGCGCGCCTTGCCGGCGACGCTCGAGAGGGCGTGCTCGAAGTTCGTGACGACGTCGCGCGGACCCCCGCCGCCGCGTCGCTGCCGGCGATCGTCGCCTGCGCACTCGGCGTGAGTGACGCCGGGACCCTCGTCAGTTTCGCGCGTGAAGGTGGGCGACTCCCGGTGCTCTCCACGTGGCGACCCGACGACGTCGAAGAACGAGTCGTCGCGCTCCACGAGGGCCGGGTGCACTTCGTGCGGGACGAGGCCGCGCTGATGCGCGCCCTCGCGACACGTTCGCTGCGACAGAGCGTGGTCGTCTACCTCGGGCCCGCGTCGGCGTTGGACGAGGAACTCGCGGCCTGCGCCGTGACGCTCGCCGCCGTCGGTGACGCCAGCGTGCGCGCGAACGTCGACGTGTCGATACCAATGGAGCCGACGGGTGGCGCGGGCGAGGTGTGCGTGGAGCTACTGCGCGCCGATCCTCACGTGAGTGGCCTCGTCGAGCCCTTCACGCCGACGCTGCGTCGACGCTGCGTCGAGATGACCGCGTACCTCGCGCTGCACCGACACGAACCCGTCACCGGCGAGCGACTACGCACCCGCGTGCTCACCCACGCCGACGTCGACGCCTCGGTACGCACGCTCGCCAACACCGCGAGTGCGGTCCGGCGAAGTCTCGGGCTCGACGCCCGGGGTCCGCGCCTGCACCCGGTGACCTCGTCGGGACTCTACGAGACCCACGGGCTCTCGAGTGACGTCGAGCGATTCACCTGGCTCGTCACCCGCGCTCGGCAACTCCCCACGAACGCAGGCGCCGACCTCGCCCACGAGGCGTTGTTACTGGTCAAGGGTGAGCCCCTGGCGAGCGCGCTGCGGGGCTTCGAATGGTTCCTCGCCGAGGGTCACGGGGCGCGTTTGGCGCGCGACGGCGAGTGGGCGGCGCTCGCGCTGCACCACGAATCCCTACAACGGGCCAACTACGAACTCGCCTTTTGGGCTCTCCAACAGGGCCTGCTCATCGATCCCTACAGCGATGCGCTGAGTGACGCGCTCTCGCGCGTACCGCGCCTACGCGAGTTTGGCGGCGATGGCGCCCGCGGAGCGCAGGACGAGTCCGTCGGCCCCCGCGACGCTGTAGCGATGAGCTGGTCGTTCACGCGCTTCTCGCAACAGATCTCCAAGTAGCGCGGAGAACGTCACCGGCGGATCAACGAAGAGGTACTTCGCCAACGACCCGGGGATCGTGTTGACCTCATTCACGTAGAGTTCGCTCTCGTTGGCGAGAAAGTCGACGCGGGCCACGCCCCGCAGGGAGCACAGTTCGGCGATCGAGCGAGCGCACTCAATCAGCGCCGCTCGTTGTTCCTCCGCCAGCACCGCGGGAAGCTCGCGTGGCGCACTGACCATACCCTCACCCCCGACGTACTTGTCGCGGTAGTTGAGGATCTCGGCGGTCGCCGTTCGCCGCAGCGGTCGCTCGATCGCTGAGAGTTCGATCGTCGGGTACGAGCGCATCGCGATCTGGAGATCGTGCAAGTCCTCGCGGTAGGGCTCCACGACGCAACCGAGCGCCAGATGGCTGTTCGAGTCGAGGCGGGCGCGCGCCGTCGCGAGGTCGGCGACCACGTCGATGCCGATCGACGATCCACCGAAGCGGGGCTTCAAGATATAGGGGCCCGAAAAGGGCAGCGACGTCGTCTCGCGCACGAGCAGCGCCCGCGGCAGGGTCGATAGTCCCGCCTGGGCCACCATCGCGCCGAAGGCCCACTTATCCATACCGAGCGCTGCGCCCGCCACGGTCGGACCGCTGTAGGCCACGCCGGCGAGGTCGAGGGCACCTTGTAAGGTCCCGTCCTCGCCCGGCCCCCCGTGGGTGGCGAGGACCACCGCGTCAACGTCGAGTCGTCGTTCCCGGCGACCACCACCGTAAAAGCCCCCGTCCTCACCGAGTCGCAGCGTCACTTCGCTCGACCCCTTGGGCACGCCCTCGAGGAACGCCTCAGCCTCGACGTCACTCGCCACGAGGTAGAACGAACCGGTCTTGGTCCAGTAAAGACCCGCCGCGTCACGCTCAGTGCGACTCAACTCTCGAAGGGCCTGGAGACCCGTGAGGACCGAGATGTCGTGTTCGGGGCTGGGGCCCCCGAAGAGCACGCCGCTACTCACCGAACACCCTTAACGACGCCATGACGACCTCAAGGGTAGTGGTCAGGTAGGTCGTTGAGGAACAACACGCCATCGCCCGGCCCCAAATTGGCCCGCGCCCACGCGACCGCCAAGGTGCGCGTGTCGAAACGGCGCGGCGCACGCTCGAAGCCCGCGGTGAGGGCGAGCGCGTTGGTTCGTCCGATCACCACGAGTTCCCCCGGCAGCGCCGCGACCCGTTGCCCGAGGCGCAGATTCTCTCCATACTGTTCGGGCCCGAGCTCGACGAGTCCCGGCGTCACGACGACGCGCCGGCCCGACAACTCGAGGGTGGCCAGTACCTTGATGGCCGCCTGCGCGCTGGCGGGGTTCGCGTTATAGGTATCGTCAATGACCGCGACGCCCGCGGCGGAGGTCTCGACGTTGAGTCGATGCGCGACGCCGGTCACGTTCTTCGTGCGCGCAACCAGTTCCTCGGGCGCGACGCCCAGGGCCAGTGCGGCGGCGAGCGCGCAGGCCAAGTTAGTGGGCTGCACCCCGAGGACCTCCTCGACCGAGCCCAGGGTGACGCCCTCGACGACGATCGTCCAGCAACGAGCCTCGACGACGACGCGCACGTCGACGTCCTCGCGCTGAGATCCCGCGGTGACCACGCGCTTGCCCTCGGCGCGCAACGACTCGGGCCAGTTCGCGAGCAGCGGGTCGTCCACGTTGAGCACGACGACCTCGGCGCGCTCGGTGATCTCTCGCTTGGCCGCTTCGACGACGCGCAGACTCTTCATCCGCTCCAGGTGCACCGGACCAATGGCGGTGACGACGGCGATCTCGGGGACGAACCACGAGGTGAGTGCGCGGATCTCGCCGGGCCCGTACGTGCCCATCTCGGCCACGAAGACACGCGTACCCTCGGCGAGGCTCTCGTTGACGGCGCGCGAGAGCCCGGCGCGGTTGTTGTAACTGCGCGGCGAGGACAAGACGCCGTAGTCCGCGCCGAGGATCGCCGCGAGGTGATTCTTCGTGGAGGTCTTGCCGAAGGACCCCGTGATCGCGACGACGCGCGGCCCGACCTGGGCGAGGCGTTTGGTCGCCTTCTCGACGAAGTCCATCGCGCGACGTTCTTCGAACGGTGCGACCACGCGCGTCGCGAGATCGAGCACCGGGGGCACCGCGATCACCATGATGACGGCGCCGAGAAACGGTATCGAGGTCAGCGCGACGAGGGCGGTGACCAGCGCGGAGAACGTGGCCGCCACGACCGCGACCGTGCGCAGGCGTCTCGTCCACTCCAATTGGCTCGTACGACCGCGAATCGACAGGCCCACCGGACAAAAGAGACCGTAGAGCACGGCGGCGGCGGCCGTGACGTCATACGCGCGCAGGACCCCGGCGACGACCAGCGCCAGGACCAGCACGTGACTGAGCGTCACCGGTCGACGCGGGTGGGCGCGCACGGGCGCCTTGGCGCCACCGACCTGCGGCGAGGTCCAGCGCGCGAGAAAACGCCACATCGACGTCGGGTCGTAGTGCTCGCGTTGCAGGACTCGCAGCCAGCGCCCCATCTGCGCGGCGTAGGCGACGCCCAGGAGTACCGACAGCACCAGGGCGACGGCGAGGTGCATTACGCCAACGCCCTTTCCACCGCGTGCATCAACTCATCGGGCGCCTCGGTCGGCACCAGGTGACCGACGCCCTCGAGGACGCGCAGCGAGTGCTC
>PLER01000127.1 GCA_003136495.1 Acidimicrobiaceae bacterium | reverse complement strand
GGTGTAAATCTTCACCTCGACAGCGTAGTGAAATCAAGCAACCCAAGTAACCTGAACAACCAATGGATTCAACCCTTCGACCGCCGTTCGCCCGTCCGAACGCGGACGATCCCTATCTTCGGGCGCTCGAGCAACGAGTCGTGATCTTCGACGGCGCGACGGGCACGAACCTGCAACTCCAACACCTCGACGCCGAGGACTTCGGGGGCGCCGTGCTGGAAGGATGCAACGAGTTCCTCGTCGTCTCCAAGCCCGAGGCGGTCGAATCACTGCACCGTTCGTTCCTGGACGTCGGGGTCGACGCCATCGAGACCGACTCCTTCGGCGCGTTCTCGGTGGTCCTCAACGAATACGGCATCGCCGAGCGCGCGCACGAGTTAGCCCTCGCCTCGGCGAGGATCGCCCGCCGCGTCGCCGACGAGTACGCCACGCCCACCTCACCGCGCTTCGTCGCTGGTTCTATGGGTCCGGGCACCAAGTTCCCCACCCTCGGCCAGATCACCTACGACGACCTCTCTCGAAGCTACGAAGAGCTGGCGTACGGCCTCTTAGAAGGTGGCGTGGACCTCTTGCTGGTCGAGACGATGTTCGACCTCCTCTCGGGCAAGGCCGCGATCGCCGCCTGTCATCGAGCCATGGCTCGACACGGCCGCGTCGTGCCCATCCAGGTGCAGGTCACCATCGAACTCACCGGACGGATGCTGCCCGGTACCGAGATCGGGGCGGCCATCGCCGCGCTCTCGCCGCTCGGCATCGACGTCATCGGTCTTAACTGCGCGACCGGACCCGTGGAGATGTACGAGCCGTTGCGCTCGCTCTCGGACAGCGCCATGCTGCCCCTGGCCTGCATGCCGAACGCCGGTCTCCCGAGCGTCGTCGAGGGCCAGATGCACTACGATCTGACGCCCGACGCGCTGGCCGAGCACCTCTCGCGCTTCGTCACCGAATACGGCGTGCAAGTGGTGGGCGGGTGCTGCGGGACGACGCCCGAGCACCTGGCTCGAGTCATCGAGGCGGTGCGGCCACTCGCGGCGGCCAAGCGGTCCCCCACCCCCGAGCACGCGGTCGCCTCGATCTACTCGCCCGTCAACTACCAACAGGACCGCTCGGTGTTGCTCATCGGTGAGCGGACGAACGCGAACGGATCGAAGCGATTCCGCACCGCCATGCTCGAGGGCGACTGGGACACCTGCGTGGAGATCGGACGCGAACAGATCAAAGAGGGCGCACACATCTTGGACGTGTGCGTCGACTACACCGGCGCGGACGGCGTCGCCGACATGAACGAGGTCATGAGCCGACTCGCCACTCAATCCTCAGTGCCCATAATGATCGACACCACCGAAGCCCCCGTGGCTCGAGCGGCCCTCACCTGGTTGGGGGGTAAGCCCTTGTTGAACTCGGTCAACCTCGAAGAGGGCGACGGACCGGGCACGCGCCTCGACGGATTCCTCTCGCTCGCCGCCGAGTTCGGTGCCGCCGTGGTGGCGACGTGCATCGACGAGGAGGGTCAGGCGCGCACCGCCGAGTGGAAGGTCCGCGCCGCCAAAGCGATCACCGAACTCGCCGTCACGCGCTACGGTCTCGACGCGCACGACATCTTCATCGACCCCCTCGCCCTACCACTGTCGACCGGCATGGTCGACTCGCGCCGCGACGGCATTGAGACCCTCGAGGCGATCAAGCGGCTCAAGGCCGAACTACCCGGGGTGCGGACGATCCTCGGTCTGTCGAACATCTCCTTCGGCCTGAACCCGGCGGCGCGTCAAGTGCTNNCGAGGCGCGTCAAGTCTGTCTGGACCTCATCTACGACCGACGCCGCGACGACTACGACCCCTTGAGCGAACTGCTTCGACTCTTCGAGGGTGTCGCCACCTCGAGTGATACCGGTCCTTCACTGGAGGACCTGCCGCTCAATGAACGACTGAAGCGTCGCATCATCGACGGGGCGCGCGTCGGCCTCGAAGCCGACCTCGACACCGCGATGGCCGAAGGCGCGAAGCCCCTCGACATCGTCAACGAGATCCTCCTCGACGGGATGCGCGTGGTCGGCGACCTGTTCGCGAGCGGCGAGATGCAACTCCCCTTCGTCTTACAGAGCGCCGAGACCATGAAGTCGGCCGTCTCGCACCTCGAGCCGCTGATGGAAAAGTCCGACCGGGGCGGACGGGGTCGCGTCGTGCTCGCCACCGTGAAGGGCGACGTGCACGACATNNTCATCCTCACCAACAACGGGTACGAGGTGATCAACCTCGGCATCAAGGTCGGCGTGAATGAGATGCTCAACGCCGTCGAAGAGCACCAGGCCGACGCCCTCGGAATGAGCGGACTCCTGGTCAAGTCCACGTTGATCATGCGCGAGAACCTCGAGATTATGAACGAGCGCGCGATGTCCTCGGTCCCGGTGCTGCTGGGCGGGGCGGCCCTCACGCGCACCTACGTCGAACGTGACCTGCGCGAGGTCTACTCCGGGCGACTCTTCTACGGCAAGGACGCCTTCGAAGGTCTGCGCGTGCTCGACCAACTCGGCGAGATCCGCCGGGGCGGCACCGACGATCCGAACTTTGGGCGGAAACTCTCCAAGAGCAAAGTCCAGCGACGCTTTCGCGAACCCTCTCCAGAAGCGTTGCCCGACGCGCCACGACGAAGCCCGGAGGTCGAAGTCGACAATCCGCTGTTCGTGCCACCCTTCCTGGGCAGTCGAGTGGCCAAGGGCATGTCGATTGACGAGATAAGTGAGTTCTTGAACCAGACGGCGCTGTTTCGAAATCAGTGGGGTTATCGACCCGAGGACGGCGAGGACGACACGGCGTTCAAAGAGCGGGTCAGCGCCACGCTGCGCGAACAGCTCAGTATCGCGAAAGCGGAGGACCTGTTGGTGCCCCAAGTCGTGTGGGGCCACTTCCCCGCAGCCGCCGACGGCAACGAGCTCGTCGTGTTCGCCGACGACGCGCGTGACGCCGAGGTGACCCGATTCGTCTTTCCCCGCCAACGCGAAGCGCCACACCTCTGCATCGCCGACTTCTTTCGTCCCATCGAGAGCAACGAACACGACTACGCAAGTTTCATGTTGGTAACGATGGGTAGTCGGATCTCCGAGCGCACCCACCAACTCTTCACCGAAAACCGCTACAACGACTATTTGATGTTGCACGGTCTCGGTGTCGAGATGGCCGAAGCGCTGGCCGAGTTATGGCACCGACGCATCCGCGAGGAACTCGGCTTCGTCGACGAAGACGGACCGACCCTGACGGGGCTCTTTCGCCAGAAGTATCGAGGCGGACGCTACTCGTGGGGCTATCCGGCCTGTCCCGACCTCACCGATAACGCGAAGGTGGCGGCGCTCTTAGAGTCAGAGCGCATCGGCGTCTCGGTCTCGGAGGGCTTCCAACTCCACCCTGAGCAGACGACCGACGCGATTGTCTGCCACCACCCCAAGGCGAAGTACTTCATCGCCTAACGCGGCGTGGCGCCGAGGTCATGTGCCCGTCCTGGGGTGAAAGAGCCACGTCGATCAGGGACTATGGACGAGTCCCGCTCTCTTTCGCGACCACCACACCGCGGCGGCTCCGCGCACTTTCTCATCCCTCGCACGTAAGAATCCCCGGTGGTGGTGATATCTCTAGTTAAACTAGTGAAATAGTAGTAATTACCGCTCGAGGAGGTGGCTATGTCCCTTAGGTACCTACAACGAACCAGTGAAGCGCCGCAGTCGCGGGCCGACGAACTCCACGATCTACTGCGACAGCTCGACCTTCCGGACGCTCGCTTAACGTCCGAGCAACTCGAACGCGTCGTCACGACCGTCGCTGGTCGACCCGACCTCTTTGAGGACCTGATTGTGGACGACGGACAAAGTCGCTGGTGGCTTTTGTTGTATAGGACACCGAGCTTCGAGGTCAAATTGCTCACCTGGGCGGCCGATCAGTCGTCGGACTGGCACGACCACGGTGGTTCTTCGGGGGCCTTCAGAGTCACCGCAGGATCCTTGCGCGAGCGTCGACGGGCCACGGACGGTGTCGGCATCGAGTCGTCAGTGCACGCGGTGGGTGCCGTGGCGTCATTTGGTACCGACTACGTCCACGACGTCGACTTCGAAACCGGTGCTCCCGCGATCAGCGTCCACGCCTACTCCCCTCCCCTGCACGGTCTGACCTTTTACGACCACACGCCATACGGATTCGTCTCGCGAGAGATAGTGCTCGAAGAACGGCGCACTGACTTCTCCTCTGCCGCGCCGACGTCGACGACGAAGCTCTAGTAGCGAATTGCTTCATCGGCTGGGAAGCGACTGCGACGGGGTCTATCGCTTTCGGCCGATCGCACCGGCGATCGGCCCGTGCCACGTTCGACGTCCGCTGATATCGGGAGCCGTAGCGTAACGGATTCGCTTCGTCACACACCAAGTAGGTAACCGAGCACGGTCGGTATGTCGTCGCGGACCACGACGTCGGCGTCGTCGTCGAACGCGGTGGGTTCCGCATTCACGATGATGAGCCGCGCGCCTCGAAAGAGCGCCTTGGGAACGAGCCCCGAGAGTGGTCGCACCATCAACGTTGAGCCGACACAGATCAAGAGGTCGCAGGTTTTCGCCAGATACTCGGCCCGGGCGAACTCCTCCATCGGGAGTGGTTGACCGAAACTCACGACCGCGGTCTTGAGGATGCCGCCGCACTCTTGTCCGGACACCAGGGCGTGACAGTGGGGATCGCGCTCGCCGGCGGCCACCCGATCAAGAACGACGTTCGTCGGCGTTTCGTCACCGCAGCGCAAGCATCTCGTCACTCGCGTGTTGCCGTGCACCTCGATGACGAGTGCCGGATTGGAACCAGCCGCCAGGTGCAGTCCGTCGACGTTTTGGGTGACGAGTGCGGTCAGCTTGCCGCTTCGCTCGAACGCGACGAGGGCCAAGTGGGCGGGGTTAGGTCGTGCGGGAGAGTCCTGACTCGAGAGGCGTCGCTGCCAGGCCGCCACCCGCACCTCCGACGATTCGACGTAGGCATCGATGTTGGCGAGTCGCTCGGCGGCCGGATCCTTGGTCCAGATGCCCTCGGGACCTCGAAAATCCGGGATCCCCGAGCCCGTCGAGACTCCAGCTCCCGTGATCACGACCACCGACGAGGCCGCCGCCACGAGCGCGCGAGCGTCGTCAAGGGTACTAGGGGCCACGAGAGCGAATAGTAGGGCCTATCGCCAGTTCCGCACCGCTCGACCGAGGGTCTCGCTCACCTCGGTTCCTAGCAAGGCAGCGAGCGACGCCGCGGTCACCTCGTCGGCGGCGGAACGATCACGGAGGTGAAAGCAGTCCCAAAATCGCCGAAGCGCGCCCGCACCATCGGCGTCGAAGACCTGCGCCGCGAGTCGCTGCCATCGGTACTGGTACCAGACGTAGTTGAGAGGACCCATCGGATCGTCACCACCCGTGTAGTGGGCTTCGAGATCCTCCAACGTGCTGTACCCCTCAGCGCGCATCCGAGCAGCGAGACGCGTGCTCGATGCCCCAACGCGAGAGAGCACCTCAAGGGTGTTCAGACGCTCCGGTTGCTTCGTGGCGACGAACGCGTGCAGGGCCAAGTTGGCGAAGATCTCGCCCAACCAGAACGTCGGCAACTGGAGGCCCCCCAGTACTTCGAACGCGTGGCCGAGTTCGTGGATGGTGACGAGGTCGAAGAATGGCTGTAGGTCCACCCCACCAGCGCCGTCGGGATACGTCGCACACAACCTCGCGTAGCCGCGGGGCGTGGCTTCTCGAAGGTCCTCCACCATCCCTGTCCAGAAATCGCCACGTCCGGCGGGCATCACGAGGATGCCGGGACGGATCTGATCATCGTCATCGTTGAAGTACGGCAGTCCGTATGGTTGGCCACTTTTCCAGTCCGTCTTATCGGCCACGATGAGGGCGACGTCGGGCTCGAGTCCCGAGAACAAACGACTCAAGTAAAGGTAGGCGTCCGCGGCGACATCAGCCGACGCGCGAGCGCGCTCGAGTGAACCATGACTGAAGCGGACCTCAAAGGGATAACCGTCGAGGTGCGCCAGCCCAGATCCCATCGCCATTAGATGAAACCTACCGTCGTGAAGCAGCGCAACGATTCCCCGTCACTTCCCTCGTTGACCAGAGACCGTGCATTGGCGCGTTGAGGTCTAAATAGGATTACTGAATGGAATCAAGGGTCGCTATCGCGATTTACGTAGTAGCGATGGTGGCGGTTATCGTCGGCGTGGACATTCTGTTCTTAAGTCACCACACTTTTGAGCGGCTGTTAGTGAATGTCGGAATTGTTCTCGTGTTCGTGGTCTTCTACCTGGTGTTCTTCAAACGCCACTGAAGCGACGTACGCGGTCTCCGCATCGAACTTGCGTAGTCACATGCGGGCACATCGGGTGAGTGATGCGACGACGCACCGTCGAGATTCGAGGTTGAGCCTTCGAGGGGGTCCCGCGGCGGACTTCCTACCCGACGTTGCGACGTCGCGATGGCAAACCCGAGGCGATGAGGAGGACCCCGACGACGCCGACGCCAAGCACGCCGAGGAGCAGGCCGAATAGTGAGACGAGTAAAACGATCGCACCGGCGAAGATGACGGCGGCACCGACCCGGTCGCTTCGGCGTTTCGAACGCACGATGAGGTCAATCAAGCCGACCAGCAGACCCGCGCCCAATGTCACCGCGATTGTCACGAATGACACGGGGTCTCGCTGAAAGAGCGTAAGTGCCGGAGGATTACCGACGTAGGTGTGGCCATTGGTCGTGATCGACGTCATCCCGAGTGGCTCAGGGACGTGATAGCCGAGCAGCACCCCGACCGCGACCCCTGACCACAACAGTGCCAATCCCATCAGAAACCACGAACGTCTAGGCACCAGTCGCCGAGGGACGATGGCCATCGTCACGGCGTGGCCTCATTGAAGTGAGTCAATCGGGCCTGGGAAAAAACGACCTCCTCGAAATCGTCAGTGTCGGTGAACCTCGCCGACATACGGGCGACGAGAGGCACACCCGTACGAGAATCAGACAGAGAGGACCAGCCGTTCAAGTTTCTCCACCTTTGACTGTTCCAGGGGGCCGCGCATCTCCGCGAAGTACCCCGTAGTCCCCTTGAACGCGTCCGCGCCACCGTAGGGAATTCCCTCGATCACCCCCTTCCAGTAGAACGCCGTCGAGCCGAGCGCGTCGAGTGGCAAAAAACTGATCGTCGTTCCCTTTGGGAGGGGCTTGGGTTGGCTGGCATAAAACAGTTGCTTGTGTCCGGCCTCGGCCTCTTTTCGAGTGGCGATCCCCGACGCCGCCATGCCGGTCTCCTTCTCGAGGGTGACGGTCGCGGAGGAGCCGTCATAGAGGCAGACGAGAGTCGTGCCTTGAACGACCGCCTCACCGAGCGTCAGTGTTGAACCCACTATGGAGGAGACCTTCGATGCGGGCATCTTCGCGCAGAACGCCGACGCTGTCGAGTCAGATAAGTGGGCCTTTAATTGCGCGGCCCCAACAGAGGGGAGGAGGGCGACCCCCGAGAAGGCGACGGCGCACGCGCTGGCGGTGAGAAGAGAGAGTGCGCCACCTCGCCACGACCTCGCTCGCTGGTGTCGAGCACCAATCATTGAGGTACTCCCGCCCGAACACCCGTCATGCCACTCACCCTCTCTCACGGCCCGAGAGTTGCGTTGCCCTTGCTCGCGATCTCACCTCAAAGACGCTGCCACACTCGCAGTTCCCGAAAATAACATGGATGCGCCCCCACCTAGTTCCGTCCACTCCCCGAAACGCCATTCGAGGCCGTCACGAGATCTGGAGCTCACACGGTAGCGATGGCGGCAGAACTCGACTCGTTCGTCGTTGATTGACGGGTCCGTGAGAGTTGCGCCAATTCAGGAGCTGGAGTAACTTTCGCGTCTATCACCGAATACGCCAGTTGACGATTCGGCGACTGGAGGACGAGACACGATGCCACAGTTCATGGACTTTCACGATGACCTGCAACTACCCGAAGAAGCCGTTGAGCAAATCACGCAGGACACCAAGGCTCACAAGACTGACGAATTCGGGGTTCGCCAGGTAGAACTCTTTCACAACGCTGACGGCAAGGTGTACTGCCTCCTAGAGGCGCCTGACGCGGACGCCGTCCGCAGCCACCACGCCGCGCTCGGTGTTCCGTGCGGGGACGTCCACGAAGTGTCTGGGATTCTCTAGCGCAACAATAAGAGGTCTATCTGGGTAACGAAGGGGCGACGCCGAGCGACGTTTCATCGCGAATTGAAGAGTGAGGGGCGGCGGCCCAACGTAGATCTACGCGCGTTCAGTGACGGACGGTGGGTGCTGCAACGGGCGTGGCATCACTCAGTGCTTCGCGAGCGTGGTAACTCGATCGAGTCAGCGGGGAAGACTGAACGTGTCGCAGTCCGAGTCGTTGTCCCCGCTCCGCCAAGTCGAAGAACTCCGAAGGTTCCCAGAACCGTGCAACCGGCAAGTGCCGCGCGGTGGGTCGTAGGTACTGACCAATGGTCGCAATCTGCACGCCGACCGCGGCGAGGTCCGCCAAGGTCTCTTCCACCTCGTCGGCCGTCTCGCCGAGCCCGACCATGAGGCCGGACTTGGTGGTGAGACCTGAGCTCGCGCTCCGCGCCAAAACGGTGAGCGAGCGAAGGTAACCCGCACTCGGCCGCACGGCTCGCTGCAGACGCGCCACCGTCTCGATGTTGTGATTCAAAACGTCGGGCCGTTCGTCAATGATCAACTGCAACGCGTCAGGGTCTCCCTTGAGGTCGCTCGTGAGGACTTCGACGTTGGTGCCCGGCGAACGTTCTCGAATCGCGCGCACGCACGCGGCGATAGCGCCAGCACCACCATCAGCGAGATCGTCGCGCGCCACACACGTAATCACCGCGTGGGCCAATTTCAGTCGAACGACGGCTTCGGCCACTCGTTCGGGTTCGCTCGGATCAAGGGGCATCGGTTTACGCGTGTCGACGAGACAGAATCCGCAGGCCCTCGTGCACCGTTCGCCATTCACCATGAACGTCGCGGTACCCGCCGACCAGCACTCGAAGATATTCGGACAACCAGCCTCTTCACACACCGTCACCAAACGGAGGTCTTCGGTCAACTTTCGCAACGATTGATACTCCGCCCCCATGTGCGCCTCGATGCGGAGCCACTCTGGTTTACGAGTGTTGATCGAAAGTCCCGCGTCGGGATCGACGCCGGCCTTTCGAAGTCGTCGAATGAGCGGCCGTTCGTCCGAGGTAGTCGCGGCGCTGCGATCGACGCGCGCCACTCGCGCGTGGCCACCGAGCACGCGGTCGAGCTCTTCTCCCAGAATGCTCTCTACTTCGAGCGTCGTGATCGAGAGGCCGAGGGAGTGCAGCGAGGCGACGGGCTTGTCAGGAATTCCGCAGGGCACGATGAAGGTGAAACCCGCAAGGTCGATCTCGACGTTGAGCGCGACGCCGTGCAACGTGCGACGTTGACCGGCGTCGTTGCGTTCGGTGCGCACCCCAATGGCCGCGATCTTCTTCGGCACGCCTCCGATATCGGCCCAGACGCCGGGATAACCCTCGAGACGTCCGACTTCGCCGAGCCGACCGCCGGGGTCGGCGCGTCGAACGGTAGCGATGACCGCGTCCTCGAGCCGTCGGACGTGGGCCTTGCCCGCAGCGGGATCGTCGTCCACGTTCACGATCGCCCAGGCAACCACCTGTCCGGGGGCGTGGTAGGTGACGTCGCCACCACGGTCCGCGTCGACCACGACTGCTTGAAGGGTAGAAGGCGGAACGAGGAAGTGTTCCTCTAAGGTCCGAACCCCTCGGGTGTAGGTCGCCGGGTGTTCAAAGAGCAGCAGGTAGTCGTCGCTGGCCTGGAGCAGCGCGCGCTGTAGGTCATTCGCCTCGAGGAAGCTGACGCGACCGAGGTGGCGACGACGGAGCATCTAGCGCTCGCTCTCTAAGTCCATCCCGGCGAGCAGCTCGGCGACGCGCTCGAGGTAACTCGCCGCACCCACCGGCTCACAGACCCGATGATCGAACGAGAGCCCCAACACCAATCGGCGACCTACCTCGATCTTGGGCGTTTTGCCAGTGGTCTTGACCACCGGGACCGTACGCACCGCGCCCATCGAGAGAATTGCCACCTCGGGCTGAATGATGATCGGCGTCGTCCACAGCGTGTGTTCACTCGGCGCGCCCGCGATCGTGAAGGTCCCGCCCATGAGGTCGTCCGTTGTGAGCTGGCGAGACGCGAGACGCTCATCGAGCTCGTTCACTCGTCGCGCCAGTGCGCGCAACGTAAGACCGGCCGCGGCGTGGACGACCGGCACCAACATTCCGTCATCGGCGATCGAACGAAGCACGCCGAGATTGACGGTGCGGTGCAGTACGAACTCGTCGCCGACGTAGGTGGCGTTGAGTGATTCGAACTCCGCCAGCGCACGCACGGCTGCCAGACTCACGACCATCTCATCGGATATCGCCTCGCCGTCACGCGTGACGCGGCCCAATTTGTCGAGCTGAGCGAAGATGCTGCCGTCGACTTCAATGGCGACAAAACCGTGCGGCGTACTCTGGCTCGAGACCGACATGTGTTGGCCCATGCGTCGCTTCCCGTTGGACAGGGGTACCACAACCTCTTCGGTGGGCCCCTGGGCCACGGCTCGCTCGGCGTCGCGCCGCGTTATCGATCCGCCAGGACCGGTGCCCTGGACGGTCGTCGCTTCAACGCCGCCGTCGCTGAGGATGCGGCGCACGACGGGTGAAACGACGACGCCGGTGTTGGAACTCGCTTCGGGCGTCACGGCAACGGGTGCCACTGTGATGGGTGGCGCACTCGGGGGAGCTTCGGTGACGGGCGCACTCACAAAGGGGTGCTCTGACGCTGCTGACGCTGCGGGCGCTGCGGGCGCTGCCGGCGTTGCCGGTGTTGCGGGCGCGGCGGCTGTTGCCGAGGGTGCACCCGAGTCATCGATGACCGCGACGCGCGATCCGGTCTGCACCGTGTCACCTTCGCCAGCGATGATCTCAGTCAGGACCCCGGCCGCCGGCGAGGGCATCTCGGAGTCGACCTTGTCGGTCGAGACCTCGAAGAGCGGTTCGTCACGGGCGACGACGTCACCCACCTTCTTGAACCATTGGGTAATGGTCCCTTCGGTGACCGACTCACCCAGCGACGGCAGCGTGACGTCAGCCAACGTGCAGTCCTCGACCCGCCAGTGCGAGGAGCGTCTCGCCGAAGGTCTCCGAGAGCGACGGGTGGGGTTGAATCAGCGCGGCCGCTTCTTCGGCGGTCGCTTCCCAATTCACCGCGAAATATCCCGCACCGAGTTGCTCGGTGACCCAGGGTCCCGCCATGTGGACGCCGAGGATCTGACCGCCCGAACCGTCGGCCCGCTTCTCGGCGATGATCTTCACGACGCCCTCGGTGTCACCGATGATCTGAGCACGAGAGTTTCCGCCGAAGGGATCCTTCTTCACGACAACGTCGTACCCCTTCTCCTTGGCGGCGGCTTCGGTGAGACCGCAGAAAGCGACCTCGGGGTTGGAGTAGATCGCCCAGGGCACGCGGTCGTAGTCGACGGGAACGGCGGGTTCGCCGAGGATGGTTTTGATCGCGACAATCGCTTCCGCGAAGCCGACGTGGGCGAGCTGCGGGGTCCCCGCGACGACGTCCCCGACGGCGAAGACGTTCGCCGCCGCAGTGCGCATGTAGGAATCGGTCACCACGAACCCACCAGGGTTGATCTCGACCCCGGTGCCCTCGCCGAGCAGTCCTTCGGTGCGCGCGCGTCGCCCGACCGACATCACGACCATGTCGGTCTCGACGCCGTCCTCGCCCTCGATGGCGATGGTGGTCACGCCCTTCTTCGGGGTGTGACCCGTGATTTTCACGCCCACGCGAATATCGATGCCGCGCTTCTTGAACGAACGCTGTACGACGGTGGCGACTTCGCTGTCACAACCCGCCAAGATCGAAGGCAGTCCTTCGAGGATCGTGACCTTGGTGCCCATGTCAGAGAGCAGCGACGCGAACTCACAGCCAATCGCTCCCCCACCGATGACCGTCGCGCGCTCGGGCAACGCGCTCAAGTCCAAGAACTCATCCGAGGTGAGCACCAGTTTGCCGTCGATGTCAAAGCCGGGAATGGTCCGCGGGACCGATCCCGCCGCCAAGATGACGTTGGTGCCCTTGGCGACGACCCCAGCGTCGGCGCCGTCGACGACGGTGACCGTCAGGTCCTTGTCTAGTCGACCGGTGCCCGAAAAAATGGTGACCTTACGACCCTTGAGGAGACCGGAAAGCCCCTTGAAGAGGCGATCGACGATCTCGTTCTTGCGATTTTGGCTCACCGCGAAATCAACGGTCACGCCGGTCGTCTCGATCCCGAAGTTCGAGGCGTGCTCCACGGTGCGACGAACGTGGGCGGTCTCTAAGAACTCCTTCGCGGGGACGCAGCCGCGGTGCAGGCAGGTCCCACCGACCTTGTCGAGCTCGACGATGGCGACATTGAGTCCGGCGGCGGCGCCGTAGAGAGCGGCGGCGTAGCCTCCGGGTCCTCCACCGATCACGACCACATCGAACTGTTGGACCTCGTTTGCCACGGCATTTCCCTTCAGTAGTACGGCGACCTCCCCCGGAGGAAGCCTAATGTTTTGGCGCCCCGGCCAGGACCAAGATGAGGACCTGGATGGGGACCGGGCCGAGCGCGGGGACTAGGAGTGTCGACCGATCTGCGCGTCAGCCGCGGTCGTCGCGAGTTCGTCGACGAAGTCGTTCATCCGGTCCCCCGAATGACCCTTCACCCACGTGAACCTCACGTCCCGCCCACCTTCGAGCACGAGGGGTATCAACGTCTCCCAGAGGTCTCGGTTGGCGACCGGGTCACCCTTGGAGTTCTTCCAACCCCGCCGCTTCCACCCCGCGTACCACTTGTCGTGAAAGCACTTGACGACGTAGTTGGAGTCGCTGACGATCTCGACGGGCCCACTGGAATGTTCGAGCAGCGCTTCGATGACCGCGCGCACTTCCATGCGCTGGTTCGTGGTGTGGGCCTCGGCGCCACTGGCGTAGTCGCTCGCGTCACTGGCCCACGCCCAACCACCCGGGCCCGGGTTACCGCGGCAGGCGCCGTCGGTATAGATGCGGATCATATGACTCGAGTAATCCAGGCGTCCGGATCGCTGGTGAACCTCGTCACGGCGACGGGGAGCTCCCCGCGCAGTACTTGTCCCAATGTCACGTGTTCGAGGACTTCGCGCAGCGTACCGCGCACCGCGACCCACACGTCGCGCAGGTGCTTGGCCTCACCCTCGTAGATCAGGGTCTCCGGCCGCATGCCCCGCACCCCCGCCATGGGTCCGCTCACTACACGCAAGATGTCGGCGATCATGATGGTGTCGGGATCACGCGCCAATTTGAAGCCACCCTCGGGCCCGCGCTGGCTGGTCACGAGTCCTCCGCGGCGAAGATCGGAAAGTATCGCCCCGAGGAACTTGGCCGGGAGGTCTTGTTCGTGAGCCAAATGGTCCGCGCTCACCGACACGTCACTCGCCGCCAAGGTCAACAACGCGCGGATCGCGTACTCAGCCTTGGCGGGAATCTGCATCCCCCTATTCTGCCGCAGGTCCCTTCACAACGTGACCAGGTACCACCACTTCTAGGGTGGGAGGGTGTTCGACCTCTCAACTCGCCGTCTCTACCTCTGCGTGGGGCTGCGCGACGACCTAGGAGCGTTCCTCCCCGCGGTGCTGCGGGGCGGGGTCGATATCGTGCAACTGCGTGAAAAGGTCGTGCCGACCGAAGGACAACTCGACGCGGCTCGCCTCATGGCGTCTTTGTGCCGCGACGCGGGCGTGCCCTTCTTGGTGAACGACTCGCCGGAGTTAGCGCTCACCTCGGGGGCCGACGGCGTCCACGTCGGCCAAGAGGACGTCAGCGTCGCGCGCTGCCGCGAACTCCTCGGGGCCGAGTCGATCGTGGGGCTCTCGACGCACTCGAGCGAGGAGTTCGACCGCGCGCTCGAAGGCGACGCCACGTACTTCAGCGCCGGGCCCATCGTGCCTACGCCCACGAAACTCGGGCGCTCGGGCACCGGGGTGGACTACGCCGCGAAGAGCCAAGCGCGCAGTACTCGACCGGTCTTCGTCACCGGCGGGGTCAACGCCGACAACGTCGACGCACTCGTCGAAGCGGGGCTGCGCCACTTCGTGGTCGTGCGGGCCCTCACCGAATCGAACGACCCCGAAGGAGCGGCCCGCGCGATCCGCCGAGCCATCGACGAGGCGCTCCTAACGGTGACGGTCCAGCCAACCTAGAAGCGTCGCGACCATGCGGGGGTCAGCGCGAAGTTGGTGACCCGCCCCTTGGATCAGGCGCAGTTCCGCCCTTCCCTCGGCGGCGGCCACCAGGTCGCGTGCGTCCGAGGCCGGTACTTCGAGGTCGTCGGTCCCGTGGCCGATCAACAGTCGCCGCGGCGGAATCTTCGCGATCGCGCCCATCGGGTCGACCGCCAACAGGTCCTTGTGCAAGGCGGTCGGGTCGAGGAGGTCCTTCTCATCCCCCACCACCCCCGCAACCTGGACGGCGCGATGAAGCTCCTCGGGTGATCCGCTCCAGGCGGCCAGGTGGGCGGGCGCGGCGAAGGTCGCCACGCCGCGTACTCGTTCGTCCTTCGCCGCCACCGCCAGCGCCAGTGACCCCCCGAAACCGAAACCGGCGAGTGAGACGCGCTGCTCCTCGTCGGCGACTCGTTCGATAATCACCCCCAGGTCGTCGAGCCACTTCGACGCGGAGAACGTGCCGGTGCTGCCCCCGACGCCCGACAGCGTGCCCGAGGCGACGAGCCATCCCGATTCGGTGGCGACGTGTTCCGCCAGCTCGGGCAAGAGCCCCGCGGCCTGGCGACCCATGCCCACCAATCGCGGCAACCCGTGCACCAGCACGAGGACGTGACCGGGCAGTGAACGCGCGCTCGAGTTGGAGAGACGAAGGTCGAGGACCGTCCGTCCGCTCTTGATCTGCTCGTGGACGAGCACGAGCGACTAGATGCCCAGTCGCTGCGCCAGCAGTTCGCGGTGGTACGCCGGGTCGCCGAGGAACAGCTCCGAACTCTTGGCGCGTTTGAAGTAGAGATGTGCGGGGTGCTCCCAGGTGAAGCCGATGCCCCCGTGGATCTGAATGTTCTCCGCCGCGCAGTGGAAGTAGGCCTCCGAGCAGAAGGACTTCGCGAGGGAGGCGGCGATGGGGAGTTCCTCGTTGCGCTCCTGCGCGGCCCAGGCAGCGTAGTAGGCGGCCGACTTCGCGGACTCGACGTCGAGCAACATGTCGGCGCACTTGTGCTTGATCGCTTGGAACGAGCCGATCGGCCTTCCGAACTGGACGCGGTTCTTCGCGTACTCCACCGAAGCGTCGAGTACCCGCTGGGCGCCGCCCACCTGCTCCGCGGCCAGTGCGGCAGCGGCGACCTGCGCGGTCGTCTCGAGACCGGCCAGGGCGCCGCCCTCTTCGCCGATGAGTACGGCGGGCGCGTTGGTGAACTCGATGCGGCTCTGTTTGCGGGTCTGGTCCATCGTCGCGAGCGACTCACGCGCGACGCCCTCGGCGTCTCCCGCTACGGCGAAGAGCGAGAGACCCTTCTCGGTCATCGCGGGCACGAGCAGCAACGTGGCGGTCGAGCCGTCGGTCACGTAACTGCGCACGCCGTTGAGCTCGAAGTGATCGCCCACGCGCGTCGCGCTCGTCGAGGTCGAGCCCAGGTCCCACATTCCGGCGTCATCGGTCAGAGCCACCGTCGCGATCGTCTCGCCCGAGGCGATGCCCGGCAGGTACGCGGCCTGGTCCTTCTCGTTGCCGACGAAGAGCAGCGCGTTCGCGGCCAGCGCGACGGTCGAAAAGTAGGGCGCACAGAGCAAGGCGGCGCCCATCTCTTCAAAGACCACGTAGAGCTCGACGGGCCCGTAACCCTGGCCGCCGAACTCCTCGGGAATCCCGAGACCCTGGAGGGCGAGTTCGTTCGCCATCTGCGACCACACCGCGGGGTCGTAGCCCTCCTCGGTCGCCATGAGTCGTCGAACCTCGGTCTCGGGCGACTTCTCTTCTAAGAAGCGCCGCACCATTTTGCGAAGTTCGTCCTGCTCTTCGCTGAAGCCAAAATTCATCGCACCCTCGTTCTCCGTACGTACCGCCACGTTCGAGAATACTCACTCTCCACCGGGGGGATTTCGTGCCAGTCTGGGGTCGTGGACAACGTGGAACTGGTCTGGTCCGACGCGAGCGCCGAGGTCTACCGCTTCGTCGTGGGGCCCATCGCCAACAACGTGTACGTCGTGCGCTGTCGTCGCAGCGGCGAAGCGGCGCTGCTCGACGCGGCCAATGAACACGAACGGCTCCTTCGCGTGGCGACCGGGCTCGGGGTCACCTCGGTCTTAGAGACCCACGGTCACTGGGACCACATCGGCGCGGTCGAAGAGGTGCGCGCGGCGGGGATCGACGTCTGGGTCCGCGCGGAGGACGCCGCGATGCTGCCGAGCTACGACCACGTCATCGAAGACGACACGATGCACGCGGTGGGTCACCTACGACTGCGCACCGTGCACACTCCGGGCCACACGCCCGGCAGCATCTGCTTCGCGTTGGAGAACACCCCGATGCTCTTCACCGGAGACACCCTCTTCCCCGGGGGACCGGGCAACACCGCCTCCGAGGGTGGGAGTTTCTCCACGATCATCACCTCGATCGAAGAACGACTCTTTCGCGTCTACGACGCCGCCACGACGATCTGGCCCGGTCACGGCGCGCCCTCGACGATTGGCACCGAGCGCCCGCACCTCGATGAGTGGGTCGATCGCGGCTGGTGAGAATCGGTCGTCACCCCGCAGTGCGCCAGTAGGCTCGCTGCGTGCCAATTCCAGTTCTCGAGTTGCGTAACCTCCACGCGGAGGCCGACGGCGCCACGATTCTGCGTGGCGTGGACCTCGCGGTCTACGAGGGTGAAGTCCACGCGCTCATGGGCCCCAACGGCGCGGGTAAGTCGACGCTCGCGAGCGTGATCATGGGACATCCGGGCTACCACGTCACGAGCGGCGAGATACTCCTCAACGGCGAGGACGTCGCGGCCTGGACGCCCGACGTGCGAGCGCGCGCGGGCATCTTCCTCGCCTTCCAGTACCCCGAAGCCATCAGCGGCGTCTCGGTCATCCAATTCCTACGCCAGGCGATCGCCGCGCGCAAGGGACTCGACGAGCTGAGCGTCTTAGAGGTTCGACTCGACCTCGCCGAGTGGATGGACCGACTCGGCATCGACTCAGCCTTCGCCGAACGACACCTCAACGACGGCTTTTCCGGTGGGGAGCGCAAGCGCAACGAGGTCCTCCAGATGGCCCTCTTAGAGCCGGTGATCGCGCTGCTCGACGAGACGGACTCGGGCCTTGACATCGACGCCTTGCGCGTGGTCGCGAAGGGCGTCACGACCGTGCGCGAACAGCACCCCACGATGGGCGCGGTGGTGGTGACCCACTACGTGAAGTTGCTCGACGAGATTCAGCCGAACTACGTCCACGTGCTCGTCGACGGCCAGATCGTCCACACCGGCGGAGCCGAACTCGCGCGCGAGATCGACCGCGACGGCTACGACGCGTGGCGACCGGTGCGCGCGTGACCAGTTTCAACGCCCGACGCGTGCGAGCCGACGTGCCGCTGCTGCGAAGGATGGTCAACGGTCGACGTATCACGTACCTCGACTCGGGCGCGAGTTCGCTCCAGCCCCGCGCCGTCATCGAGGCGATGAGCCGCTACTACGAACTTCGCCACGCCAACGTGCACCGCGGCGTCTACCAGACGGCCAACGAGGCAACCGAGGAGTACGAGGGCGCTCGCGCGGCGGTGGCGTCGTTCATCAACGCGCCCGGCGGCCCCGACGAGGTCGTCTTCACCAAGAACACCACGGAGTCGTTCAACCTGCTCGCCCACTCGTGGGGGGCGAGCACCCTCACCCCCGGTGACGTCGTTCTGGTCTCTGAGATGGAGCACCACGCGAACATCGTGCCGTGGTTCCAACTTCGTGACGCCACCGGCATCGAGGTCCGCTTCATTCCGGTCTCGGACGACTACCGACTCGACCTCACCAAGCTCGACGAACTCCTCGAGGGCGTCAAGTTGGTGTCGGTGACCGCGATGTCCAACGTTCTCGGCACCAAGAACCCCATCGGCGAACTCGCGCAGGCCGCTCACGGGGCGGGGGCGCTCATCGCCGTGGACGCGGCCCAGTCCATCGTTCACGGTCCGACCGACGTGCGTGAACTCGACGTGGACTTCCTCGCCTTTTCCGGTCACAAGATGCTCGGTCCGACGGGCATCGGCGTCTTGTGGACGCGCGCCAGCGTGCTGGAGTCGATGCCGCCGTTCTTAGGCGGCGGTGGCATGATCGCCGACGTGCGCCTCGACGGCTTCACCCCCGCCAAGGGCGTCGCGCGCTTCGAAGCCGGCACGCCACCCATCGCCGAGACGGTCGGCCTGCACGCGGCGGTGCGCTACTTAGAGGGTCTCGGCATGGACAACGTCGCCGACCACGACCACGAACTCACCGTCGACGCGCTCTCTCGGCTCGAATCGAACTTCGCGGGTCGCGTGCGCATCGTTGGTCCCCACGACACGAAGGACCGCGGGGGCGTGATCAGCCTCGACGTGGAGGGCGTGCACCCCCACGACGTGGCCCAAGTGCTCGACGAGTTCGGTGTGTGCGTGCGCCCGGGCCACCACTGTGCGAAACCGCTCATGCGACGCTTCGGGCTCGCCGCGACCGCCCGGGCGTCTTTCGGCCCCTATTCGTTAAAGTCGGACACCGACGTCCTCCTCGAGGCCCTCGAGGCCGCGATCTCCATGTTTGGCTAACGCGTGTCGAACCTCGAAAACCTCTACCGCGAGATAATCCTCGACCACTACCGTTCGCCACGCAACCGCGGCGAACTCGCGACTCCCCCGGCGCACAAGGTCGAGGGATTCAACCCTCTCTGCGGCGATGAAGTCACGCTCTACCTCGACGTGCACGACGGCGTCCTCGCGGACATCAAGATGACGGGGCACGGCTGCTCGATCTCCCAGTCCTCCTCGTCCCTCATGAGCGCGGCCGTCAAGGGCAAGGCGTTAGAGGATGTCCACGCGACGATCGACACCTTCAAGGAGCTCATGACCGGTCACGAAGTCGCGCTCGAAGAACACCACGACGTCGAGGTCGACCTGCGACGACTGGGCGAACTCGCCGCGTTACAGGGCGTGGTCAAGTTCCCGGTCCGTATCAAGTGCGCGACACTCGCGTGGAACACCCTGCGCCAGGGCCTCGAAGAGGTCGCTGCGTCCTAGCTCGGCTCACAGGGTCGAGGATCGAATTTCGGCTGGGTCAGCGTCGGATTCGTCGTCGTGGTGGTCGTGGTCGTCGTGCCCGTCGAATGCTTCTTCTTATGGGTCGAGGGGACGGTCGTCGTCGTCGAGGTCGTCGTCGTCACCGCGACGTAGGGCGGCGCGACGGACTGCAGGGCCGTGTTCGGTGGTGGGTTCGTCGGTGACTCGAGTTCGTTGCCNNTTGTTCGCGGCGACTGTCGGCAGGGTGTAGGTGAGGATCGAGTTCGGGTTGATGCTGTGGAACCGCACGGCGAGGCCGATGAGTTCATTCAACGAGAAACTCTGGTCGAGGGTGATCCCCTGGGGCAACTTCGAGAGGAACGAGTTGATGGTGAAGGGGTTGTAGAGCTTCTTCGCCTGGTCGACCATCGCGCGCAGGAAGTCTGCCTGACGGTCGATTCGACCGAAGTCACTGGTGCCGTCGTAGATCCAGCCGAGGTTGTACAACTCGTCGTAGGAGTCGGTCAGGTGCGGGAAGACCTTCGCGTGGTCGACGTTGTAGTAAAAGTGCCGGCTGCGCGTGACCGCGAGGGCCTGGAAGCCCTGGATCAACTGACAGCCCGGGTGCAGGATCCTTAGTCCGGCGTCGGGGTCCCACGAGGGGTAGGGGAAGTCCAGGTAGACACCACCGAGGGCGTCGGCGGCGTTGATCAGTCCAGCGAAACTCACGACGATGGTCTGGTGGATGGGGATGCCGAAGTTCGCCGTGATCGTCTGGGCGAGTAGCGAGGGACCGTTGCCGAAGTTGACGTTGATTCGGTTGAACTTCCCGTACAGCGACTGGTTCGCTAGCAGTGTGACCATGGTGTCGCGGGGAATCGAGACCATGGAGATCGTCCCGGCGTCGGGGTCGACGTGGATGATCTTGACGACGTCACTGCGTTGACCGGCGGCTTGCCCCGTCGTGGCGCCGGTCTGCGCAGCGGTGAGGCCGGAGAGGCCCGCGCGCGAGTCCGAACCGATCATCAAGATGTTGAAGGGCTGACCCGAGATGGGCAGCGGCGCCTCGCCCTTGACGGTGATCTTGGGGATCTTGTGGAAGCGGTACTGGGCGTAGAGGTAGCCGCCGCCCACGACGCCAGCGATAAGGACGACGATGACGACCGCCGAGATCGCGAACCACCGACCTACGGGGTGTTTGCGCACCTTACGGCGGCGATGTTTGACACCACTTTGCTGGTCAACCGCGTCGCCGAGGGCCAGCAGGCGCTGCTGGTTCGCGAGTTCCTTACGGGCCTTTCTGCCGGGCGTGGACGCGCCGGGAGAGTCATCACGTCCACTGGGCATTAGAAAAGAGTACCGCCTTCGCTCGATCTGGCTAGTTCAGCGCCGCGCCGCGAAAGACCTCGTAGCCGTCTCGTTCCAGGGTGATCGCCAGTTCGGGCCCTCCGGTGGCGACCACGCGACCGTCGCTGACCACGTGAATCATCGTCGGCGTCAACTCGAGCAACAAGCGACGGAAGTGGGTAATGGCGAGCACGCCGCAGTTCCANNGCGAACTTGGGACGCAGTACCCCGAGTTGCACCATCTCGGCGCGCTTGCGCTCGCCGCCGGAGAGATCGACGTTCACGAAGCGCTCGAGGAGCTCCGGGGCTAGGTCAATGCGTTCGGCCTCTTCGAGCATCCGAGCGCGCAGCGTCACCGGATCGGCACCCGCGGCTTCTAAGAGGTCGAAGGAACGCACCCCGGGAATCTCGAAGGGTTGCTGCAGCACGAGCATCAGACCGGCCCGCGCCCGATCGGTGGGCGACAGCGTCAAGAGCTCGGTGCCGTCGATGGTCACCGAGCCGTCGAGGACCCGGTAACCCGGGTGACCGGTGAGGGCGTGCGCCAGCGTCGACTTGCCCGATCCGTTGGGCCCCATGATGGCGTGCACCTCGCCCGAGTGCATCGTCAGGTCGAATCCCTTGAGGACCTCTCGCCCCCCGACCTCGACGCGAAGTCCGGAAATGACCAGCGTCGAACTCACGGAAGCACCACCTGGAGTCGGCCAGCCTCTTCGCGCACGTCGTAGTGCGCGACGGGCCTCGTCGCCGGGAGCGACACCGGTACGCCGTCGCTGAGACGGAACATCGCCCCGTGACGGGCGCACTCGATCTCTTGGGTCTCGACGTCGACTTCACCGTCGGAGAGACTGAACTCCTCGTGGCTGCAACGGTCATCGAGCACGAAGAGCGCCGCGTCGATGCGCACGGCGACGAGCGTTCGTCCCTCGACGTGCAACTGACGCGGCACGCCCTCTTCGAAGTCGCTCAAGGTTCCGATGTCGACCGTACTCACGTGGCGACCACCGCCACGCTCGCGAGCACCGAAGCCACGTCGCCGCCGACGAGCTCGGCGAGTTCGCTCGGCAGGTCCGCCAGCATCTCGTAGAAGAATCCTTGGATCAAGAGGCGTTGAGCGTCCTCGCGACTCACCCCGCGCGACTCTAAGTACCAGCGCTGGAGCTCGTCGAGTGGTCCCACGCTCGAGGCGTGGGCGCACATCACGTCGTTCTCACGGATGTCGAGGTTGGGCACGCTGTCGGCGTGCGCGTG
The DNA here is from genome assembly GCA_003136495.1 of Acidimicrobiaceae bacterium. GTDB lineage: Bacteria > Actinomycetota > Acidimicrobiia > Acidimicrobiales > RAAP-2 > RAAP-2. The sequence continues at coordinate 10,302 of PLER01000127.1, read as the reverse complement.
CGCGGAGAGCAGGAGATTGTGGTTCGTCTGACGGGCGTCGGTGCGTTTGGCACCCTTTTCGATCTCGATGAGTCCGGTGTAGACACAGCGCGACTCGTCGGCCACGGCCCCCTTGGAAAGCAGCGTCGAGGTCGTGCGTGGCGCCACGTGGTACTGGCGGGTGCGAAAGTCGTGGACCTGCGTGCCGCTGCCGAGGAACGTGGTGCGCAGTTCGTTCGAGCTGCCCGCGCCCAACAACTCGGCGTCGTTGCGAGAGCGGTCGTAGTGCGCGCCGAGGCCCACCACCGCCTGGTGCAGACGGGCGTCGCGGCCTAAGAACCCCGTCGTTCGTGCCACGTGCCACGCGGTGGCGTCGAGGCGCTGGTAGGTGATGAGTTGCAGCGACGCGTTGTCCTCCAGCCGGTACTCACTCACCGGCACCACCAGCGCATTGGCGCCGCCTTCGAAGTACTCCACCACCGTCACGCTCGCGCCGCGCCCGAGGACGATCTGGGTCCGCGGAAACGACGAACCGGCGCTCGACTCATTGAGCACGACGATGGGTTCGGCGACGTTCACCCCGGCCGCGACACGAATGACGGTCGCCCCCGGGGCGAGGGCGGCGTTTAACAGCGCGAAGGTGTCACTCTCGTAGCGTTGGAGCAGCGACTCGCCGGCCAACGAGTCATTGGTCTGATCGACCTCGACGCTGACGCCCTCGAGCGCCGCACCGGTGTCCACGCAGAATCCGTCCACGACCCGAATGACGCGACCCGCGCGTCGAGAGAGTTCGCTCGCGAAGAGGGAGTCGGGGACGATGGTGGGGGCACTGGGCACGTTGAACCGCTCGAGTCCGAGGTCGCCCAACGGGGCGTAGCGCCACACCTCGTCACTCGGCGTCGGCAGGCCCGTCGTCTCAAAGACCGACCACGCGAGACGTCTCGTGGCCGCGTCGGGCCGGTCGTTAATGAAGAGGGTGGCTGAATCAGCGAAGGTGGTCATAGCAAAGAAGGACTCAGGCAGTGTACCGGGAGGCGTTGGCGCCCCGGCGCTGGATACGCGCGGTGCGCTGTTAGAACTGTGGCTATGGAGTTCTCCTCGGACGTAGTGACCCTCGAGGTCAACGACCACGTCGCGACGCTCTGGCTCGATCGCCCCGAAGCGCGCAACGCCCTCGGCAGTGCCTTTTGGCGCGACCTGCCGCTGGCGGCGACGGCGTTGGCGAGCGATGCGTCGATACGCGTGGTGGTGGTCGCGGCGAAGGGTCCGCACTTCACCGTCGGGCTCGACCTCAAAGAGTTTGGCGGTGGGTTCCTCGCCGGCGGCGGCGAAGGTTCCAAGGCGACGACGAACGCTCGCACCTACCAGGCAGTGCGCACGATGCAACAAGCGGTCACCTCACTCGCGCAGTTGGAGGTGCCCGTGATCGCTGCGGTGCACGGTTACTGCATCGGCGGGGGCGTCGACCTCATCACCGCCTGCGACATCCGACTCGCGTCCGCGGACGCCGTCTTTTCCGTTCGCGAGACCAAGGTGGCGATCGTCGCGGACCTCGGCACGCTCGAGCGTCTGCCGCGAATCGTGAGCGCCGGCCACGTGGCCGAATTGGCCTTTACGGGCAAGGACATCGACGCCGCGCGCGCCCAGTCGATCGGGCTGGTGAACTCCCTCCACGGCGAGAGCGCCGAGGAGGTGCGGGCGGCCGCCCACCTGCTCGCCGAAGAGATCGCCGCCAACTCACCCCTCGCGGTACGCGGCACGAAGGCCGTGCTCGCGGCGAACGACGGCCGCACCGTCGACGAGGGGCTCGACTTCGTGGCGCGTTGGAACACCCTGTACTTACAGAGCAACGACCTGCGTGAAGCGATGACGGCCTTCGTCGAACGACGAGCGCCGAAGTTCACCGGCGACTAACTACCCTTTTTCTTCTTCTTGCCCCCGCGTCGGCGCCCCTTTTGACCCGACTCGACCTGGCGACGTCGCTCCTCAATCAACTCTGGCGCCACCGCGTTGACAATCTCGCTCGCCGCGTCGAGCAACTCCCGGCGTTCTTCGAGGGGCACGTCCGGCGGTGCCGGTTCCACGGGCCGATCGACGAGCGATCCGTGCGACCACCCGATGTCCACGAGGCGTCGCTCGTAGGTCAAACAGTTCTCGGGGCACGACCAGGGTTGGTCGGGCGCGTTTCCGAGCACGCAGAACCGCGCGACCTCACCGGACTTGTAGGTCCGGCTCTGAAAGTGCTTGCATTCTTCGCGCATACCCATGAACTCATTGTCGCACGTACGTCGCGTGCCTAGGCTTCGCCATGTGGCCAACGACTTTCGCTTCGACGACGCTCCCCTGACCGGGACCCAGCTCGACGAGGGTGCCAGGGTCGCGATGCGGGCCTTCTTCGACGATCGTTACTTTCGCTTCCTCATGCCCAGCGACCGAGCTCGCGCCCGCAGCGCCACGATCCTCTTTCACGAACAGTTGAAGCATCTCGGCAAGGGCGGTCGCGTGACCACCGTACGCGACGCCAACGACGCCATCGTCGCCGTCGCGGGCTGGCTGAAGACCGACCAGTTCCCGCCGCCTCTCCTCTCGCAGTTAGCCCAGCTCCCCGGTTCGCTGCGAGCCTTCTATCGCCAGCCACGCTCGTTACGAATCGGTGCTCGCTACCTCTCGACGTTGCTGAAGGTCCACCCGAAGGAGAAACACTGGTACCTGATGCTCCTGGCGACCGATCCCGCGCGACAGCGCGTCGGCGCGGGCACGTTGCTCATGGAAGACGGCCTCTCGCACGTCGACGCCGAGGGCGTCGGGGGGTACTTAGAGACCCAGAAGGAAGAGAACCTCGCCTACTACCGACGTTTCGGCTTCGACCTCAAAGAGACGCTGAACCCGATGGAGGGCGGGCCGCCGTACTACACGATGTGGCGGCCGCCTCGTTAGCCGATGGAGCCTTCCATCTGCAGCTCGATCAACCTCGACCACTCGACCGCGTACTCCATCGGCAGCGTGCGGGTGACGGGCTCAATGAAGCCGTTCACGATCATGCCCATGGCCTGGCTCTCGGTGAGTCCGCGGCTCATGAGATAGAACAGCTGGTCGTCGCCGATCTTCGACACCGTCGCCTCGTGGCCGATCGAAGCGTCCTGCTCGCCGACTTCCATGTAGGGCCGCGTCTCCGAGACCGACTTCTCGTCCAGCAACAGCGCGTCACAGCGCACGAAGCTCTTCGCGCCCGTCGCGCCTTCTTCGACCTTGACGAGACCGCGGTACGCCGTCGTCCCACCGTCTTTGGAGATGGACTTCGAGATGATCGTCGAGGTCGTCTCGGGGGCGCAGTGCACCATCTTCGCGCCGGCGTCTTGTACCTGGCCGGGACCGGCGTAGGCGACCGAGAGAACTTCGCCCGACGCCTTCGGACCCATCAGGTAGACCGAGGGGTACTTCATGGTGAGTCGAGATCCGATGTTGCCGTCGATCCACTCGACGTGGGCCTCGGCCTCGGCACGGGCGCGCTTGGTCACGAGGTTGTAGACGTTGTTCGACCAGTTCTGGATCGTGGTGTAGGTGATGCGCGAGCCCGGTAGAGCGACGAGTTCGACGACGGCCGAGTGCAGTGAGTCGGTCGAATAGACCGGCGCGGAGCAGCCCTCGACGTAGTGCACTTGGCTTCCCTCGTCCGCGATGATCAAGGTGCGTTCGAACTGACCCATGTTCTCGGTGTTGATACGGAAGTAGGCCTGGAGGGGCTGGTCGACCTTGACGCCCGGCGGGACGTAGATGAAGGAGCCACCGCTCCACACCGCCGAGTTCAGCGCCGCGAACTTGTTGTCGTTGGGCGGGATGATCGTGCCGAAGTACTTGCGAACCAATTCGGGGTACTCACGCACGGCGGTGTCCATGTCGCAAAACAGGACGCCGAGTCGCTCGAGGTCCTCACGGTTGCGATGGAAGACGACCTCTGATTCGTACTGGGCGGTGACGCCGGCCAAGTACTTCCGCTCGGCCTCGGGGATGCCCAACTTCTCGTAGGTGTTCTTGATGGCGTCAGGGAGGTCTTCCCAGCTGTTCACCTGGTGATCGGTGGGCTTGATGTAGTAGTAGATGTCGTTGAAGTCGAGGTCGGGCATGCGGTCCGCGAACCAGGGCAGCATGGGCTTCTTTTCGAAGCGCTTCAGGGCGTCCAAGCGGAACTTGAGCATCCAGGGCTCTTCGCTCTTCATCGCCGACATCTCTCGCACGATGGCCTCGTTGATACCCTTCTTCGGCTTAAAGACCGGCAACTGATCGTCCGACCAGCCCAACTGGTATCGGCTGAAGTCCAAGTTGTCAATCGCCATTGCGCTCCTTTGGGATAATCCCTACGTCCATAGTACTAAATGCCGCCCGTGCTTTGCCCCTTAAATTGCTGCCAAAGTGGGGAGATGCCTACTCCCCCAACCGCTCCCCAACGCCCCCACACCATCACCCGTCACGGCGACACCCGTGTTGACCCCTACTACTGGCTCATGGACCGTGAGAGTGAAGAGGTGCTCGAGCACCTGCGCGCGGAGAACGCGTACCTCGAGGCGCAGCTCGCGTCACAGAAGGACCTCGAAGAAGAACTCTTCAACGAGATCAAAGACCGCGTCGAGGAGACCGACATCTCGGTACCGGTGCGCAAGGGCAACTGGTGGTACTTCGTGCGCACCCGAGAGGGACTGAGTTATCCGATCAGCGTTCGCGTGCCCGTGACGAGCGAGGACCTGACCCCGCCCGACATCGACCCCCCCACGACACTGCCCGGCGAGCAGGTGATCCTCGATGAGAACCTAGAAGCCGGCGACCACGAGTTCCTCTCGGTCGGCGTGCTGGCCCTCAGCCCCGACGAGACTTGGGTCGCCGTCGGCACGGACTTTGAGGGCAACGAGCGACACCACGTGACGATCCGCCCCCTGGCGGGACAGACGCCGATCGACGACGAGCTCTTTGACGTCGCGTACGGCTTCGCGTGGGCGAACGACAGCCGCCACTTCTTCTACACCCGCGTCGACGACGCGATGCGACCGTGGCAACTCTGGCGGCACGAGCTCGAGACGCCCTCCAGCCAGGACGTGCTCGTCTATCAAGAAGACGACGCGCAGTACACCGTCTCGGTCGGACGCAGCCGCGACGACCGGGTAATCGTCGTGATGTTGAACTCCTCGATGACGAGTGAGGTGCGCTACCTCCTCGCCGATGACCCGACCGGGACGTTCCTCGTCTTCGAGGAACGTCGACACGGCATCGAATACGGCGTCGAGCACTTCGTCGACTCGAAGNNTGGCGCGAGATCGTGCCCGAGCGCAGTGGCTGTCGCCTCGACGGCGTCGACGCCTTTTCGGACTTTCTCGCGCTGAGTGACCGCGAGAACGGCTGCGCCGCGTTACGCCTCGTGCCGCTGCTCGAGGGAGAGGACCCCTTCGGCAGCGACCTCGTCGAGCGCTCCCGCTTGGTCGACGGGGGTGCCTTCCCGAACACGGTGGTGCTCACCTCCAATCCGAACTTCGCCACGACGCAAGTGCGCGTAATGGTCACCTCACTCGTGACCCCGCGCCTCGTCGCCGACGTGGTCGTCGACACTGGCGAGGTCATCGTTCGAAAGCAACAACAGGTCCTCGGCGGCTACGACGAGTCGCACTACGTCACCGGAAGGCTCTGGGTAGAGGCCAGCGACCACGTGCGCGTACCCGTCTCGGTGGTCGCCCGCGCCGACCTGGTCACGCTCGCCCCGGACGGGACCCTCTCGCCGAAGGGACCCGCGCCCTTCCTCCTCTACGGCTACGGCAGCTACGAGATATCGATCGATCCGGCCTTCTCGTCGCTGCGCCTGTCGTTGCTCGACCGCGGGGTCATCTTCGCGATCGCGCATATCCGCGGCGGGGGTGAGATGGGACGTTCGTGGTACGAGATGGGCCGTCTCGCCCAAAAGCCCACCACCTTCAGTGACTTCGTCGCGGTCGCTCGCTGGCTCGTGGCCGAGGGGTGGACCACGCCGACCCAACTGGCCGCGCGCGGTGGATCGGCCGGAGGGCTCTTGATGGGCGCGGTGATGAACGACGCACCGGAACTCTTTCGAGCGGTGGTCGCNNGAGTGGGAGGAGTGGGGTAATCCCGAGGCGAGTGCGACGAGCTATCGCACCATGAAGGGCTACTCCCCCTACGACAACGTCCGCTCGGTGGAGCAGGACGGTCGTCCAGTGCGCTACCCCGACGTCTTCGCCACCGGCGGGCTCAACGACTCGCGGGTGGGTTTCTGGGAGCCGGCCAAGTGGGTGCTGCGCCTACGTGACGCCAACCCCGAAAACGAGGTGCTCTTGAAGATGGAACTGGGCACCGGGCACAGCGGGGTCTCGGGTCGCTACGACGCCTGGCGCGACGAGGCCCAGGTTCTCGCCTGGTTGCTGAACGAGATCACCACTAACTCCTAGATTTCACCGAGGATCGAACGACCACCGCCAGCGTCGGCGGCAGGGGCGAGGGGAAGTGGACGCTTCGCCCGGCCACCGCGACGCTCGCGTTCGACGGCGAACCGAGCGTGATGCGAGAGTCGCCGCTCACCACGAGGGACTCGTCGTGTCCCTCTTCGATGGTGCCCCGCCACACGAGGGTGTTGGTCGGGCCCACGTCGTAGACCGCCGAGGTCGACCCGCCGGTGGCGGTGACCGTCACGCGGTACCTGGCGAGCGAGACGTCGTAGATCGCCTCGTCGCCACTGGCCGACGTCACCAGCAGCGGGGGCGCGGTCGTGGTCGTGACGCTCGTGGTGGGAGTCGTCGAGTTGTGGTGCGTGGGTTTGCTGTCGTGATGATTGACGTAGTACGTCGCGAGCACGACCACGACGAGGGCGATCACAACGAGCACGACGAGGCGGCGCAGGACGATCGACAGCGTCGAACGATTAGACGACCTCGAGAGGAACCAGTCGTCGTTGTGGCGGAGGCTGGAGTTGACGACCTCGTCGTTCGGAGTGCTCAACTCACTAAAGACGTAGTGCCGAGCCGGGTCGAGCCGGGGACGTTCCACCGGCGGTCGGATCAGTGGCGCCCCCTCGGCGTCCAGCAGACGAAATCCCTTGGAGGGTGCGTAGGGCGACGGCGGCGGCGCCATCAGACGTCGCTCCACGGGCTTTGACAGCGCCCGAATCTCGTCTCGGCGTAGTTTGCGAATCCGCAGGGCCACCATCGCGAGGACGACGAGCACGACGAGCGCGCCCACGACCTCGAGGGCCACGATCACCTTCGCCGTCCCTCGTACGGGCCGGTGGGCCCTAGCCTGGTCACCACTCGAAGCGTACTGACCCTCACCTACTCAGGCGAGTCGTCGATACCCACCGCGGTAGTAGACCAGTGGATCACCCGGTTCGGTTGCGGCGTAGTCCATCTCGGCCACGACGATGTCGTGATCGCCGTGATTGGTCACCTCACGGATCGTCCCTTCGACGTACGCGTGGGCTCCCTCTAAGAACGGTGAGCCGTTGGGCGCCTTGAACCAACCGACGTTGAGGAACTTGTCCGTCCCGCTGCGCGCGAACTGTCGAGCGAGGGCTTCTTGATCGTCTTTCAAGATGTTGACCGCGAGGACGCCGGTGTCGCGAACTCGCTGCCACGATGGTGAGGCACTGGTCGCGGCGAAAAACACCAGCGCTGAGTCCACCGAGAGCGAGCCGAAGGTCTGACAGGTGAAACCGGCCGGACCGTCCTTCGCCGTGGCGGTGATGACCACGACCCCGGTGACGTAGTGACCCAGCACCTCTTTGCAGTGCTCGTTGTCAAAGGCGCTCACCGCGCCACCCTACCGGTCACTCTTCTTCGCCATCAGGCTCGTCACGACGCGGTACGGGCATCGACCGAAGGCGCCTCGCTCGAGCCCGCCAGGAGAAACACTCCGCCACGCTGCGCGACGAGGCCGTCGCGCAAAAGGCTCGCGAGCACCTCCTCGCGACGGGCCAACGCCACGTCGGCGAATGCGACGTCGAGCTGTCGCGTCGAGCGGGGTCCCTCGCCCAGCGCGCGAAGCACGCGTCCCCTCAGTTGACGGTTCGAGCCCTCGTAGCGAGTCTGCGGTCGCGAGACGCCCGCGCTGCGGGGCGCGGGGTCCTCCCCACCCTCTCGCCGCCAGCGACATCGTGGCGCGACGGGACAGGTGGCGCACCGGGGCGTCGAGCGACAGAACTGCGCGCCGAGATCGAGCATGGCCTGATTAAAGAGCGCCACGTCGCGGCGCGGGAGCAGCGCCTCGGCCAACCGCCTCGCCTCGCGGTCGGCGAGACGTCGATTCTCTATCGCGCGCGCCAGGACGCGACCGACGTTGGTGTCGAGCACCGCGACGCGCTCGCCGAAGGCGAAGGACGCCACCGCGGCCGCGGTGTACTCGCCCACCCCGGGCAGCGAGCGCAGTTCGGCCGGGTCGCGCGGAACGACGCCACCGAAGTCGTCGCGAAGGGTCCGCGCGGCGTCGTGGAGCGCCTTGGCGCGTCGCGGATAGCCGAGCCCGCGCCAGAGGTTGAGGACCTCGGCCAGGGGGGCTTCCGCGCAGGCGCTCGGCGTCGGGAATCGCTCGAGGAACCTCTCCCAGGGCTCGATCACTCGAGAGGTCTGAGTCTGTTGGAGCATCACCTCGCTGACCAGCACCGCCCAGGGTCGCTCGTCGCCCACCCAGGGGAGCGGACGACGGATCGAGGGGCTCGCTCGTAACAAGGAGCGTCGAAACGCCGCGAGTTCGCTACTCCCAGACGTCCTCACCGTAGGGTCGACGGCGAACGGGGGCGAACTCACGCTTCCAGACCATAACCTTCCGGCGGAAGTAACAGACCTCGAGGCCGTCCTGTTTGAAACCCTTGGTTTCAACCAGGACGATCCCCCGGTCGTTCTTCGAGGCCGAAGGTGTCAGCTCGAGGACGCGGGACTCGGCGTAGATCGTGTCGCCGTGAAATGTGGGGTGGCGGTGGATCAAGGTCTCAACTTCTAGGTTGGCGATCGCCGCGCCCGAGACGTCNNGAGTAGACGAGGTTGCCCACCACCACGTTCTTCTTATGCACCGTCTCGTTCTCGGCGAACCAGGCGTTGGTGTGCAACGGGTGGTGGTTCATGGTGATCATGCAAAAGAGGTGATCGTCGGCCTCGGTGATCGTCTTGCCCGGCCAGTGTTTGTAGACGTCTCCGACCTCGAACTCCTCGAAGTAGCGGCCGAAGGGGCGATCAAAGGTGGTCATCGGCGCTTACTCCGTCGCCACGGACTCACGGGACGGACGCGTGGTGAACGACACCAGTCCGCCCGGGAGCGTCTCGCCGTCAACGACCATGCGCCAGGTGTAGCGCTCGCCGTCACTCAAGGGAATCGGCCCGAAATTTACGGCGATGGGCACGTCGACCGGTGTGCCCTCGGGCACGTCCGCGGGCGCCGTGGCCGAGAAGTCCCCGCGGACTTCAATGATCTGGGACCCCTCGGGGGTCTCGAAGCGCACCTGTTGTCCGTCTGCGTCTTCTAAGAAGAGTTCCCAGTGGTGGGGCACGTTGAACTCGTGGGAGTCCACACCGACTTTGATGGCCACGGCCGAGGGCGTGGGATCGGGCCCGGTGACGGACCACCCGCCGCCGAGGATGAAGAGTTTGCCGTCGGCCACTTGGGCGGAGTCGGCCAGGAGCATCGTTATATTCACTGACCCAGCCTACGCGGGGTCCCCAAGGCCAGCCGGTAGTTTCTCTCTATGGCCGCTCCCGCCCTCGACCTCGCTGTTGCCGCTGACCTCATCGCACGAGCTGACGCGATCGTCGAAGGAGCGCTGCGCGAGCTCGCAGCGAGGGGCGGCGTGGATGAGAACGAGTCCCTCGCCTACGACGCGGCCCACGCCGCGAGCGCCCTCGCCACCGCGCGCTCGGTACTGGTCTACGCCACCAAGGGCCAGGACGAAGCGAATCTCGTCGCGGCGTTCTTGGCCATCGCCCTTAGCGACTTGGCCGCTCGGGTGCTCGGGCGAGAGTCGCTCTGGCGAGTGGGGCCCGAGTGGTTCACGCCCTTTTCCTCCTTCGTCGCTACCTACCGTGACGCCGCGTTCCTCTCGACCCTCGCGGAGTCCCCCGGGCCCCGTCACCTCGGCGAAGACTTCGAGATGGTCGGCGAGTTATTCCACAAGTTCGCCGAAGAACAAGTGCGCCCGCACGCCGAGCACGTGCACCGCACCAACGGTGACATCCCCGAATCGATCATCGAAGGGCTCGGTCAACTCGGTGGCTTCGGACTCTCGATCCCCGAGAAGTTCGGCGGTTATTCTACCGGCGGTGAATCCGAGTACCTCGGCATGGTGGTGGC
>PLER01000046.1 GCA_003136495.1 Acidimicrobiaceae bacterium | reverse complement strand
GACTTACCCGCCTTGTTGGTGATCTGGTCGGCCGCCATGTACTGACCCGTCGGGGTGTCGATGACGATGGCGTCGATCTGCTTGGTCTGGAGCGCGAGCACCGCCTGGTCGAGCGTCGAGAAGACTTTCGCCGGCGTCGTCGGCTTGATCTCGTTGTTGATGTAGGCCAGGCCCGTCGTTCCGATCTGGTCACCGTACACGTAGGACTTGAGTTCCTTGGGTGTGTGCTTCGTAACGATCGGATTCGTCTTAAGCGCGACGATTGACTGGTTGACGTCGTAGTAGCTCACCGAGAAGGTGACCGCGTGCGCTCGCTCCGCGGTGTAGGAGATCTCGTTGATGTCGAAGTCGAAGGATTTCGGACCGGGGATGTAACTCGAGTCGAAGGGCTCGACGACCCACTTGACGTCGGCCGCCTTGATACCGAGTTCCTTCGCGATGGCGTAGGCGACGGCCGACTCGTACCCCTTGCCGTTGGAGGGCTTGTTCGAGACGAACCAGGGCGTGTAGGCCGGTGAGTCGGTCGCTACGGTCAAGACTCCCTTGTGAATCTCTTCCGAGGTCACCTTCTTCGCGCACGACGCGAGGGAGTTGCCCGAGGCGGCCGAGGAGAGAGCGCCGGAGGTGATGAGGGTCACGCCCGAGAGCGTCGTGGCCCCGAGGAGTGCGCTGAGGGCGATTCGAAGGCTCCGCATGGCCATCCCTTCCGGTGGTGACGTCGCGGAAATTGTAACGCTTGGTCCGTGGGAGATTTTGGGTTCGATCCGCCTCCGTTTTAGTAGGCTCTACCAAGGGAGAGGTGGGTGAGTTCGGTTTAAACCACATTCCTGCTAAGAATGCGGCCTGCGAAAGTGGGCCCGAGGGTTCAAATCCCTCCCTCTCCGCCACAAAGTACCGAGCGCGTCGCGCTCGGCGTCTTCTGAAGGGAACGTGGTGAGGTACTGGATCGAGACCCTCGGGTGCCCGAAGAACCACGTCGACTCGGACAAGTTGGCGGGACTCTTGGAGTCCCAGGGCTACCTCGTCGCTGCGAGCCCCGACGCCGCCGACCTCGTGGTCGCCAACACCTGCGCCTTCATCGAAGCGGCCCGTGAGGAGTCGATCGAGACGGTCCTCGACTTAGCCGATCGCAAGCGCGAGGGCGCACGATTGGTGGTGACCGGCTGTATGGCCGAGCGCTACGGCGATGAACTCGCGACGGCCCTCCCCGAAGTCGACCTCGTCGCGGGCTTCGGCGAGAGCCTGACGGCCTCCTCGGTGCCGGTGAGTCTGCGCGCCCGGCCGGTACCCGCCTTCGATCTGTTGAACTTGCCACGCCCGAAGTCCCGCGCGCCCTGGGCGTACGTCAAGATCGCCGAAGGCTGTGACCGACGTTGCGGATTCTGCGCGATCCCGACCTTCCGCGGCGACCAACGCTCTCGCTCGACCGCGGAGATCATGAGCGAATCGCGCTCCCTCGTCGAGGGCGGTGTCCGCGAGATCGTATTGATCGCGCAGGACCTCGCGAGTTGGGGACACGACCGCAAGCGCGCGGGACGCGGGGAGGCCGTGGAGGTGCTCGACGAGGGTGGCACGCAGCCGCTCATCGAGTTGACCAACGCCCTCGCTCGAGAGGTCGATCGCGTCCGCCTGCTCTACCTCTACCCCTCGGGACTGACCCAACGACTCATCGAGACGATCCTGGCGACGAACGTGCCCTACTTCGACCTCTCCTTACAACACGCCTCGCGGCCCCTGTTGCGCGCGATGCGTCGCTGGGGTGACGGGGATCGCTTTTTGGAACGCATCGCCGCCATCCGCCGCGTTGAACCCGACGCGACGTTCCGCTCGTCGTTCATCCTGGGCTATCCCGGCGAGACCGAGGACGACCAGCGAGTGTTGCTCGAGTTCATCGAAGCGGCGCAGCTTGACTGGGCCGGGTTCTTCACCTTTTCCTCCGAAGTGGGCACCTACGCGAACGACCTCGACGCTCCCGTCAGCCACGAGCTCGCGCTCGAACGGTTGCGGGAGGTCTCCGAGCTCCAAGACACCATCACCGCGAAGAAGCGCGACCTCCTGGTGGGTACGCGCGCACAGATTCTCGTCGACGCGCCGGGCATCGGGCGCAGCGTGCGTGAGTGTCCAGAAATCGACGGCGTGGTCATGATAGACCCGGCTCTTATGGTGGGGTCGATGGTGGAGTGCGAGATCGTGGCGAGCCACGGCACTGACGTCGAGGCGGTGGTCTGTGAGTAACGAGCACACCTACGGTCCGAGTGCGCTGCTGACCCCAGCGAATCTCATGACGGCGTTTCGGCTCGTGGCCGCGCCATTTTTCATTTACCTGATCATCTTCGACCGGATCAGTTGGTGGACGGTGGCCGTCGGGCTCGCCGTCGGTGCGTCGGACTACTTCGACGGCATCGTCGCGCGTCGGCACGGCACCACGACCTCGGGCGCCTTCCTCGACCCGCTAGCTGACAAGGTCGTCGTGCTCGGGGCGCTGTACGCGATGATCATCTCTCGGCCCCACGGGCTGACCTTCTTCATCGTGCCCGCGATCCTCATCACCTTGCGCGAGATCGGTATGAGCGTCTATCGCGCGCGCTCGGCCAAGCACGGGGTCTCGATCCCCGCGAGTCGCTTGGCGAAGTGGAAGACCTTCGTCCAAGACTGGGCGATTGGCTTTTGCGTGCTGCCCTTCACCGGGCATCACCCGATCTTCGCCTTCGTGACCATATGGCTCGCCGTTGCGATGACGCTCTACACCGGTTGGCAGTACTACCACTCGAAGAGCAGGGTCGTCGCGCGTGCGGGTTGAGATCGTCGCGGTCGGAACGGAATTACTGCTTGGTCAGATCCCCGACACCAACTCCCAGTGGCTCGGCGAACGCCTCGCGGCGAACGGCATCACGTCGCACTTCCACCAGCACGTCGGGGACAACCACGAACGCATCGTGTTGGCCTTTCGTACCGCCCTCGCGCGCGCTGACGCGATGATCGTCTGCGGGGGCCTGGGTCCCACTCAAGATGACATCACCCGCGCGGCGCTGGCCGAGGTGATGAACGTGCCCCTCGATCGCGACGACGCGTTGGTGGCGACGATTCGCACGATGTTCGAGACGCGGGGGCGCACGATGCCCGACAACAACCTCCTCCAGGCGGACGTGCCGCGCGGGGCGACGATCATCCCCCAGACCAGGGGAACCGCGCCGGGACTCATCTGTCGCGTCGGCCAGAAAGTCGTCTACGCGGTGCCCGGCGTGCCCTACGAGATGAGCGACATGTTCGAGCGCGCCATTTTGCCCGACCTGTTGGAGCGCCAACGTCAGGCGGGCGAAACCTCGGTGATCCGCAGTCGCGTACTGCGTACCTGGGGGGCCAGTGAGTCCGCCTTGGCCGAGGCGGTCGCCGAGCGATTCGACGCCCTCGCCAACGGGGGTGGGGTGACGATCGCGTTCTTGGCCTCGGGCATCGAAGGCATCAAGGTGCGCTTGACAGCTCGCGGTGAGGACGACGCGCAGGCCGAGGCGCTCCTCTCGGGGGAGGAGAAGACCGTTCGCGCGATGATCGAATCGAAGCTCGGCGAGATCATCTTTGGCGTCGACGATCAGACAATGGAGCACGTCGTCGCCGCGCAGCTCTTGGCCCGCGGTGCGACCCTCGCCGTGGCGGAGTCCTTGACAGGTGGGCTCATCGCGAGTCGGCTCGTGAACGTGCCCGGTGCGTCGGCGTGGTTTCGTGGAGGCGTCGTCAGTTACGCGTCCGAAGTGAAGTTCGACGTCTTGGGTGTGCCCGAAGGGCCCGTCGTCTCGGCCGCCGCCGCGGAGGCGATGGCCAGTGGCGTGCGACGACTCTTGAAGTCCGACGTCGGGCTCAGTGTGACCGGGGTCGCGGGACCCGAGGAGCAAGACGGCCAGGCGGCGGGCACGGTGTTCGTCGGACTCGACCTCGAGGGCGAGCTCTCGAGTGTGCAGCTGCACCTGCCCGGGGACCGGCCTCGCGTGCGCGCCTACAGCGCTATCAGCGCCCTTGACGTACTACGGCGCGCCCTGGAGCGTTCTAGCGTCGCCGCGCCACTCACGTAATCTCAAAAGAAAGCGAGGTGGTCATGTCGGTACTGAAGGTGGGTGACGACGCGCGGGCGTTTGGTTTTTCACCCGAGCGCCTCGCGCGCATCGCGCCGCACTTTGATCGCTACGTCGAGGATCGCCGTCTCGCCGGTTGGCTGGCGACCGTCTCACGTGGTGGACAACTCGCGTGGACGGGCCGCGGGGGACTGCGCGACCGCGAGCGTGGGCTCGACGTCGCTGACGACACCATCTGGCGGATCTTCTCCATGACCAAGCCCCTCACGGCGCTCGCGGTGATGATGCTCTATGAGGAAGGCCTGTTCGATCTCAACGACGAAGCAGGTAGGTGGATAGATTCACTGCGCGAGTCGCGCGTGTGGTCCGGGGGTACACCGACCAGTCCAGAGACGGTGGGCGCGATAGAACCGGTGCGCATTCACCACCTCCTCATGCACACCAGCGGTCTCACTTATGGATTCCAGTACGCGCACCCCGTTGACGAGATCTACCGCAACAAGGGCTACGACTTCGTCTTCAAGCACGGGGCCACGTTGGCAGAAGCGGTCGACGACTGGTGCACCAGCCCGCTGCTCTTTCAACCGGGCTCGCAGTGGAACTACTCGGTGTCCTTTGACGTGTTGGGTCGCCTCGTCGAGATCTGGAGTGGACAGCCGCTCGACGTCTTCATGAAGGAACGCATCTTCGACCCCCTCGGGATGGCGGACACCGAGTGGTGGTGTCCGCCGGAGAAGACGGATCGACTGGCGATGCTCTACGTACCGAAGAAGGGCGAAGCCATAGCGATGGCGGACTGGGCGAAGGCCTCCCTGCACCCGCCAGGTCTCCTCGGCGGCGGGGGCGGGCTGCTCTCGACGGCCTACGACTACGACCGGTTCATGACGATGTTGCTGCGCGGCGGGGAACTTGACGGCGTACGGCTTCTCTCGTCTCGAAGCGTTGACCTCATGACGGAGAACCATCTGCCCGGTGACGTCGACCTCGAAACTTACGCGACCGACTCCTTCTCTGAGTCCAGTTACGCGGGCGTGGGCTTCGGTTTTGGCATGTCCGTCGTCACGGATCGGCGTAAGAACAAGTCCCTGGTCTCAGAGGGCACCTTCGCCTGGGGCGGTGCGGCTTCAACTGCGTTCTGGGTGGACCCGGTTGAGGACTTGACGGTCGGTTTCTACACCCAGTTACTGCCGAGCACGACGTATCCGATCCGACGGGAACTCCAGCGACTCGTCTACCAAGCCCTCGACGATTAGGCGAAAAGTCCCCACAAATGCCTTCTACGAACAAGTGTTCGTACTACAGTGAAAGCAGCGGACGACCGACCGATGTGACAGCGGGTACCTAGCGTGCCTCTGATGAAGAACAAGGAGACAGCAATGGCAACCGACGATCGCGCAAAGGCTCTCGACGCCGCGCTCGGCCAGATCGAAAAGCAGTTCGGCAAAGGCTCGATCATGCGCATGGGCGAGAACATGAACTTCAACATCGAGTCCATTCCGACGGGCGCCCTCGCGCTCGACATGGCTCTCGGCATCGGGGGACTGCCCCGCGGTCGCATCGTCGAGCTCTACGGCCCCGAGTCCTCTGGTAAGTCGACCTTGGCGATGCACGTGGTCGCCGAAGCGCAGCGTAACGGTGGGGTCTGTGCCTACATCGACGCGGAGCACGCGATGGACCCGGTCTACGCGCGCGCCATTGGCGTGAACGTCGACGACTTGTTGATCAGCCAGCCCGACACTGGTGAACAGGCGCTCGAAATCGTCGACATGTTGATCAGATCGGGTGCGCTTGACGTCATCGTCATCGACTCGGTCGCGGCACTGACGCCACGCGCGGAGATTGAAGGCGACATGGGAGACAGTCACGTGGGCCTTCAGGCCCGACTCATGAGCCAGGCTCTTCGTAAGTTGACCGGCGGACTTTCCAAGTCCAACACCGTGGCGATTTTCATCAATCAGCTTCGTGAGAAAATAGGGGTCATTTACGGGTGTTTTGACTACCACTCTCAAGTAGTTCTCGCCGACGGCACGACGGAAAAAATTGGAAAGATCGTGAACCAGAAACTTCCAGTCGAAGTGCTTTCTTTCGATGCCAAAAGCGGTTCCGTGGTTCCGAAGCAAGTAGTCAATTGGTTCGACAACGGCCGAACAGATGAGTTTCTTCAGATTACAGTGGAAAATCCTACGAGAAGCCGTCAGTCGCAGTTGGCGTGCACTTCAAATCACCTTATCCGCACGCCCGGCGGTTGGATTGAGGCTGGAAAATTGAAGGTTGGCGATCGCGTGCTTGAGGCAGTGCCGTCTCGACTTTCAGATTTCCAAAGGGTTGCACTCCGCGGGACGTTGATGGGCGATGGAGCAATTTCGCCATCGCAGAGTGGACATGCCGGTCGGATTCGGTTCTCGCATTGCGGAGCTCAAGCGGAATATGCCCAATGGAAAGCCTCACTCTTCGGCAACATCGATTCAAGCCGCCAAGTTCGTAAGGATCAGGTTGTTACGATCGACTTCAAGCCGCTCCCAGAACTGGCAAGTCTTCGACAGAATGTCTATGTCGACGGAAGGAAAGTTTTTGACGATGAATACCTGAAGACCCTTACACCACTCTCCCTTGCGCTCTGGTACATGGACGATGCGAACTTCACTGTCCGGTCGAAGGGCCTCCAGGATCGAACGGTGGGATTGACGGGACGCATCACCATTTGCGTTGAGGCGATGGAGGCGAAGACGCGCGAGCGCCTGGTGTCCTACCTGGCCGATACATGGGGCGTTCACGCCAAGTTGAAAGAGAGCGGCGCTAAGAAGTCGTGGATACTGGTGTTCACCAACTCGGAGTCGGCAAAGTTTCAGGCGATAATCGCCCCATTCGTCCACCCAAGTATGGACTACAAACTTCTGCCGCGATTCCGTGGACTTTTCAAGGTTGAGCCTGAGTTTGTGTCGCCAAGCTACGAGCTCATTGCCATGCCTGTCACTGACATACGAGTGAAGCCCAGGGCAGCGTCGATGCGCCGTTTTGACATTGAGGTAGAGGACAGTCACAACTATTTCGTAGACGGAGTGGTCGTTCATAACTCGCCCGAAGTAACACCAGGCGGTCGCGCCTTGAAGTTCTATTCCTCTGTTCGACTTGATATCCGCCGCATTGAGTCAATCAAGGACGGGACCGAGGTCGTCGGCAACAGAACTCGCGTCAAGGTCGTAAAGAACAAGTGCGCTGCGCCCTTCCGCCAGGCAGAGTTTGACATCATGTACGGGCATGGCATCAGTCGGGAAGGCTCGGTGCTCGACGTCGCAGTCGAACTCGGGTTCGTGAAGAAGGCCGGCGCCTGGTTCACCTACGAGGGTGAACAGATGGGTCAAGGTCGCGAGAACGTGAAGACGTTCCTTCGCGAGAACCCTCAGACGATGGCCGAGATCGACGAGCGGGTGCGCGCGCACTTAGCCGAAGCGCTGATACCCGACGTCGTCGGCGCCACCGACGCCATCGACGTCGATACGCCAATCAGTTTGGACTAGTCGGAACTCGACGTCGTCTTCACCACAACCCGGTGATCGCTCGAGTCGAAGCGACGCGTCGCCTGTCGATACTTGAACGTGAAGTCCGGCCAGATGACCGTGTTGTGGCCCGCCTCATTTAGATACCAGCTCGCGCATCCCGTTCCCCACACGGTGGTGGGTAGCTTCTCCTGCAACGAATTGGTCCAGCGCTGGGCGGCGTCCTCCTTTGGTTCGACGAGCGCGTCGCTCTCGAGCGCGACGTTGATGGCGCGCGTGACGTAGTTGAGCTGGCTCTCGAGCATGAAGATGATCGATGAGTGTCCGAGACCAGTGTTCGGGCCGGCCAGCGTGAAGAGGTTCGGAAAGTCCGGGAAGGCGGTGCCGAGGTAGTGCGGAAGTTTGCCGTGACTGGCATCGCCGAGGGCTTGACCGTGGACGCCGTGGACCTTGTCGCCCATCGGATTGTCAGTGACGAAAAAGCCGGTCGCCGCGATCAGTACGTCGAGTTCGTGAAGAACTCCGTCGGCGGTACGCACGCCCTTCTTTTCGATCGTGGCAATCGGCTCGGTCACCAGCGTGACGTTGTCTCTACGGAATGCCGGATAGAAGTCGTTGCTGATCAACACTCGCTTGCAACCCAGTCGATAGTTCGGTGTGAAGCGCTCGCGAAGAGCCTCGTCCTTTATCTGACGCTCTAAGTGTTCGCGTGACAGCGTTTCGGCTTTGGTCATGCGACGCGGGTCTTTCACGAAGCCGAGCACCATCAACTCGCGGCGCCAGTATCCCCACACGCGTACCGCACGTTGCGCCAACGGCAACGTGGCGAAGAACTTCTTGCTTCGGTCCAATACCGGGTGGCCGAGGTGCGGCAAGATCCACGACGGCGTGCGCTGGAAGACCTCGAGGGACGCCACGAGTGGCGCAATCTGTGGCACGGTTTGAATAGCGCTCGCTCCTGTACCGATAACCCCGACGCGCTGACCGGCGAGCTCAACGGTACTGTCCCACTGGGCGGTGTGCATCAGCGTTCCCGTGAAGTCGCCGATCCCCGTGATGTCGGGGAGACGCGGCTCGGCCAGGGCTCCCGTAGCGAGAACGACGCACTTGGCGAGATACTCGCCGTTGCTCGTGGTGAGTCGCCAGAGTTGGCGTGACTCGTCGAAGGCGACATCGGTGACGTCGTGTTCGTAGTGAATGAGGTCGCTGATGGAGTACCGGTCGGCCACGTCGCGAAGGTACTGCCAGATCTCGGGTTGGAAACTGTAGGTGTTCGTCCACGCGGGATTCGGGGCGAAGGAGAATGAGTAGAGATAGCTCCCCACGTCGCAGCGGCACCCCGGATAGGTGTTGTCGCGCCACGTCCCACCGAGGTCACGAGCGCGCTCAAAGATCGCGATGTTGGTGACGTCCACCTGCTGGAGCCGGATGGCCGCTCCGAGTCCGCCAAAACCTGAGCCGATGATCGCGACGTCGAGGACCATGAGTGAAGGCTACAGAGTCACGATGCGCCGGTGCGTCGGCGGTAGCGTGGCCCAAATGACGTGGCGTCTTAGGTTTCAGCGTCTCCTGGGTTCGCGCGTGCGTGCCTGGCGGCGTTACGTCAACGAGATCGCGACCGTGGGGCCCGACGACGACTACGCCAAGAAGTTCTTCTACTTTGGGCGTGGGGCGGCCGTCATGGCGCCCCAGGGCGTGATCTACAACGAGCGTTACCTCTCCATTGGCGACGGAACATTGATCGGGCCAAACGTCTGTCTCACCGCGGGAATCAATGGCGATCAACCCATGCTCGCCACACCGACCGTGGCGATCGGTCAACGCTGCATCATCGGACGCGGTTCGCACATCATTGGGCACTGGTCAATCGAGCTCGGTGACGAGATTCAAACCGGCCCCTACGTCTACATCACCGACCAGAACCACTCCTATGAGGCCATTGATCAGCCGGTCGGTTGGCAGACGCCCAGCGAGGCGGCGGTCAAGATCGGCGCGGGGAGTTGGCTAGGCGCCAACGTCGTCGTCCTGCCGGGCACGACGCTCGGTCGCAACACTACGGTTGCCGCTGGTGCTGTCGTGCGTGGCACGTTCCCAGACTTCGTTGTCCTCGCGGGCGTGCCCGCCAAGGTGGTGCGGCACTACGACCCCGACGGGGGTTGGCTACCGGGTCCCGCGTGAGTCAGCGACTCGTCGGCGTCGACCTCACGCCGCTGCGGAGTTCTGCGCAGTATCGGCGGCTCTACGTGGCGGGCTTCATTTCGATGTTGGGCTCACAAGCGACCTTCGTCGCGGTGCCGTATCAACTGCGCTTACTGACGCACTCGACGTTGGCGGTGGGTTCAATCGGACTCATCGAGCTGGCGCCCCTCGTCGTCTTCGGACTCTACGGTGGCGTCTTAGCGGACCGCCTCAATCGCCGACGCCTGATCATCTCGACGGAGGTGGTCTTGATGATCTCTACCGCAATGCTCTTGACTAATGCGCTGCTGCCCCACCCGTTGACCTGGATCCTCTACGTCGACGCCGCCGTGGCGGCGGGCGCAGAAAGTCTCCAGGCCCCGAGCGTCTCGGCGCTCAACCAGATCTTCGTCAGCTTCGACCTTCAGCGCTCGGCCGCGGCGCTCGCCAACGTGAGCTCCACTACCGCCTCGATCATCGGGCCCGCGCTCGGGGGGCTGGCGGCCGTCGCGTTCGGACCGGGCTCGGTCTACTTCGCGAACGTCGTGACATTCTCCTTTTCTTTATATCTGCTCTCTCAGCTTTCGGCGACACCGCGCCCCGAAGCCAAAGGGGAGCGAGTGGTGGACGACTTGCGCGACGGGGTTCGCTACGCCCGGAGCCGACCCGACATCATCGGCACCTACGTCATCGACCTGATCGCGATGGTGCTCGCCTTCCCCGTCGTGATGCTGCCCTTCGTGGCGGCACGCTTTCACGAGACGTACGCGCTCTCGATCCTCTACTGCGGCTTGCCGGCCGGAGCGTTGCTGGCCGGGCTCACCTCGCGCTGGACTCGCCGGGTCAACCGTTACGGAAGGGCGATCGTTATCGCCGCGGCGATCTGGGGACTCGGCATCGCCCTCTTCGGGTTCTCCTCGTCACTGTGGGTCGTGGTCCTCGGTCTCGCCGTGGGTGGTGGTGCCGACGCGATCAGTTTCACGTTCCGCAACACCATGTGGAACGAATCCATCCCGCCCGAGGTGCGCGGGCGCATGGCCGGTATCGAGATGATCTCGTACTCCCTGGGGCCCACCGCGGGTCAGTTCCGTGCGGGCCTGATGGCGGCCTGGACGACGTTGCGATTCTCCCTGACCTTCGGCGGGTTGGCGTGCACGGGTTCGGTCGGTGTGGTCGCCGCCGCGTTGCCCACCCTCTGGCGCTTTGACGCGCGCAGCGACGTCCACGTCGCGGACGTGAGAGCGCTGCGCGAGGCCGGCGCGGAGGGGTAACTACTCGCGCACCCTCTACGCTTCTTGCATGTCGCGCGCAACGTATCTGGTCACCGTGAGCGGACCCGACCGCATCGGCGTCGGCGCCGAGCTCTTCGAAGCGCTGAACGGGCTCAGGGGCGAGGGCCTGCACCTCATGGATGTGGCCCAGATCACCATTCGCGGCACGCTGGTGCTGTGTGCCGAGGTGAGCGCGGAGGGGAACGTCACGCGAGAGGACCTCGTGACCGCGCTGGGCGAGCGTTCGATCGAGGGCGAGGGCATGAGTGTCCACGTCGAGTTGGTCACGCCCCAAGAAGAGATCAAGGGCCGACGACTCCTCGTCACGATGCTCGCGCCGTCGATATCCGCGGATCAGTTGGGGAGCGTCTTTCACGCCATCGCCCAGTCCGAGGCGACGTGTGAGCGGATCGTGCACCTCGCGAGCTACCCCGTCGACTGCTACGAGCTCATCGTGCTCGGCCCCGATCACGTGGCGCTGCGCGAAGCGTTGACCGACGTGGCCAAGTCGAGCGGGCTCGACCTCGCGGTCCAGCGCGCGGGACTTCATCGGCGCGCGAAGCACCTCGTGGTGATGGACGCCGACTCGACGTTGCTCCAGGACGAGGTCATCGATCTCCTGGGTGCCGAGTGCGGTTGCGCCGCGGAGATCGCCACGATCACTGACGCCGCGATGAACGGCGAGATCGACTTCGCCGAATCGCTGCGCCGACGCGTCGCGTTGCTTGAGGGACTGCCCGAGAGCGTGCTGGACGACGTGCGTGCGAATCTGCGTCTCGCGCCGGGTGCGCGCACGCTGCTGCGAACGTTGCAACGACTCGGCTACGTGCCGGCCGTGGTGTCGGGTGGTTTCGTCGAGGTGCTGGCGCCACTGCTCGACGAGTTGGACGTCACCCACTACGCGGCCAACAGTTTGGAGATCAACGACGGCGTGCTCACCGGCCGGGTGCGCGGGGAGATCCTGGACCGGGCCGGCAAGGCGCAGGCGCTGCGGCGCTTCGCCGAGGAGGTCGGCGTGCCCCTAGAGCAGACGGTGGCGGTCGGCGACGGCGCGAACGACATCGACATGCTCTCGGTCGCGGGGCTCGGCATCGCCTTCAACGCGAAGGCGCTGGTCCAAGAACACGCCGACACCGCCCTCTCGGTGCCGTATCTGGACGCCGTGTTGTACTTCCTCGGGATCAGCCGCGAGGAGATCGAGACCGCGTAATTTTGTGAAACCTCGTCGTGCCGTAGTCATTACTAGGTAGTAAGGTCCCACTCAGAACCGGCGAAGGGGGATTCGTGAAGGTCGTGATTGACGGCGAACTCTGCCAAGGTCAGGGGCGGTGCTTTTCCATCGCGCCGAGCCTCTTCGGCTTTGACGACTTGGGCGACGGCGTGGTGCTCGGTGACGGCACGCTCACTGCGGAGACCCTCGACCTCGCCCGCCTGGCCCAAGCCAACTGCCCCGAACACGCCATCTTCATTGAGGAGTCGTCGTGACCGACAAGCCCCCCGTCCTCGATTTCGCCACCGACTGGGACCACACCGATCCCGCGTGGGTCAACGACCCCTACCCGATCTGGGAGGACCTGCGTCAGCGCTGTCCCGTCGCGCACACCGATCGCTACGGCGGAGGCTGGTTCCCCGCGACCCACGCGGGGGTCTCGGAGATTGCGAAGGACACCGAGCACTTCACGAGCCGCACCGTAATCATCAACGAGGGCCGACCGACCGACGAGGAACTCCCCGCACCCATCGGCGTCGCCCCGCCCATCACCTCGGACCCACCCTTTCACGCGCTCGCGCGCAAGTTGATCCTGCCGGCGTTCTCGCCGGGCGTCGTCAACGCCCTCGAGCCCCAGATTCGCGAGCTCTGTAACCGGCTGCTCGATGACGTGATCGGCGAAGAGGTCGTCAACGGTTCGCTCAGTTACGCCAAGCTCATTCCCCCCGGGGTCATCCGCGAGATGCTGGGCTTTCCGGCCGAGGACACCGAGAAGTTCATCGAGATGGTCCACATCATCACCGAAGCCGTCGACCTGCCCTTGGAAGAGCGCATCGAAGCCTTCATTCCGGTGGAGGAGTACTTCGTGGCCCAGATCGAGGACCACCAGGACAACCCCCGCGACGACCTGACGTCGTTCTTGCTCGACGCGGAGATCGACGGCCAGAAGTTGGCCCTGGAGCACGTCTTTGGCACGATGGTCCTGATCCTCGTCGCGGGCATCGACACCACCTGGGGCGCCATCGGCGCCTCCCTCTGGCACCTGGCGCAGAACCCCGAGGACCTCGCGCGACTGGTCAACGAGCCCGAGTTGATGCCGACGGCGGTGGAGGAGTTCTTGCGCTTTTACGCGCCCGTCACCATGGCGCGGCTCGTGAACGCCGACATGGAGTACTTGGGCTGTCCGATGAAGGAGTACGACTGGATCCTGCTGGGCTTTCCGGCGGCCAATCGCGACCCCGTCGTCTTTAAGGACGCCGATAAGTTCATCATCGACCGCGCGGAGAACCGCCACGTAGCCTTCGGGCTGGGGATACATCGCTGTATCGGGTCGAACCTCGCGCGACTGGAGTTGCGCGTGGCGATTGAAGAGTTCATCCGTCGCTACCCGAAGTTCGAACTCGCCAACAAGAAGGACGTGACCTGGGCCCAGGGCCAGATTCGCGGACCGAGGAATCTGCCGTTGCGGATTCTGAGTTAGTACGTGTCCCTCGACGAGCTCAAAGCGCCCGTTACCGACTTCGCCACCGACTGGGACCACACCGACCCCGCGTGGGTGCACGACCCCTACCCCATCTGGGAGAAGCTGCGCACGAGCTGTCCCGTCGCCCACACCGACCGCTACGGCGGTGCGTGGTTCCCCACCACGCACCAGATGGTCAGTGACGTCGCCAACGACACCGAGCACTTCACCTCACGCCTCGTGGTGATCACGAACAACAAGTACCCACCCAACGCCGAAGCCCCGATCGGCGGCGCACCGCCCATCACGTCGGACCCGCCATTCCACCAGTTCGCACGGCGCGTGATCCTGCCGGCCTTCGCGCCCGGGCCGGTTAACGCGTTAGAAGACCAGGTCCGCGCGCTCTGTCGAAAGCACCTCGACACCGTGGCGGGCGAGGACGCCTTCGACGCGGGGCTTCGCTACGCGCAGTACATCTCACCCGGCGTGATCTCGAAGATGCTGGGTTTCCCCGAGGCGGACGAGGAGCTCTTTCGTGACTTCGTCCACCTGGTTCTGGACCTGGTGGATCTGCCCATCCACGAACGCGGCCCGCTCTTCGTGCCGATGGCGGAGTACTTCAGCGCCCAGATCGAGGACCACTTGGCGCACCCGCGCGACGACCTGACGAACTACCTCTTGCACGTCGAGTTCAACGGTGAGCGACTCTCGATGGAGCACGTCCGCGGCACCATGGTGCTCGTCCTGGTGGCGGGGATCGACACGACCTGGTCGGCGATCGGCTCGGCCCTCTGGCACCTCGCCCACCACCCGAGCGACCTCGCGCGATTAGTCGCCGAGCCCGAGTTGATGCCGGTGGCGGTGGAGGAGTTCCTGCGGTTCTATGCGCCGGTCACGATGGCCCGGCTCGTCAAGGACGACTTCGACTTTTACGGCTGGCCCATGAAGAAGGACGACTGGGTGTTGCTGGGCTTTCCGGCGGCGAACCGTGACCCCGAGATGTTCAGCGACGCGGACACCTTCGTCATTGACCGTGCGCTCAATCGCCACGCCGCCTTCGGGCTGGGTATACACCGCTGCATCGGATCGAACCTCGCGCGGATGGAACTGCGCGTCGCGTTAGAAGAGTTCATTGCGCGCTTCCCCAAGTTCGAACTCACTGACCCCACTGCGGTCACCTGGGCCCCCGGCCAGGTGCGCGGTCCGAGGTCCATTCCCGTGCGAGTCGTTGCGTAGGGTCACAGCCCGAGGTTGGGGGTCGCTCCTCGCCACAGTTCCGCCATCCACGCCTCCACGTCGCTCGCCGCGCGCGGCAGCGCCGCCGAAAGGTTCCGCGCGCCCTCTGCCGTTACGAGAATGTCGTCTTCGATGCGCACGCCGATGCCGCGGTACTCCTCGGGCACGGTGAGGTCGTTGCGCTGGAAGTAGAGGCCGGGCTCGACGGTCAAGACGTAGCCCTCCTTCAACTCGCCCCAATAGAACTCGTTGCGAGCGCTGGCGCAGTCGTGCACGTCGATGCCCAGCATGTGACTGGTGCCGTGAAGGGTGTAACGGCGGTGGAGTTGGCGGTCCTTGCGCAGCGCCAGTGACGGCTCCTCCTTCAATATCCCCAACTCAAAGAGACCTTCGGCGAGCACCGTCATGGCGGCGTCGTGGGGGTCCATGAACTTGGCCCCCGGGCGCACCGCCGCGATCCCCGCGTCTTGGGCCGCCAGGACGAGTTCGTAGACGCGGCGCTGCGCGGGGGAGAACGTGCCGCTGATCGGCATGGTGCGCGTGACGTCGGCCGTGTAGAGGTTGTGACACTCGACGCCCGCGTCGAGGAGTAGCAACTCGCCGCTGCGCACCGCCCCGTCGTTGCGCACCCAGTGCAGGGTGGTCGCGTGGGCGCCACTGGCCGCGATCGTCTCATAACCCACGTCGTTCCCCTCGACGCGGGCGCGAAGGTTGAAGACCCCTTCGACGACCCGTTCACCTCGGCCGATGGCCGTGGGCAACGCGCGCACCACGTCCTCGAAACCCTTCACCGTGAAGTCCACGGCGAGCTGGAGTTGTGCGACCTCGAAGTCGTCCTTGACGAGCCGCGCTTCACTGAGGGCGACCGCGAGTTCCTGGTCCTCGTCGCGCTCGTCGTTCAGCGCGTCCACCTCGGCGTCGAAACCGCGCAGGGTCACGACGTCGGTGCCCCCGAGGGACGCGAGGTCCTTCGCCAGTCGCTCGAGCGGGGCGGTCTCAACGTCGAAGTAGATCGCGGCCTCGTCGACGCCTCGTCGTTCACCGACCCACAGTTCGCCGTAGCGGGCGTCGGTATAGAACTCGTGCGTCGTGGCGTCGCGGCGATGCGGTAAGTAGAGCGTCGACTGGGGCCCCTCGGTGCTCGGGGAGATTACCAGTACCGCGTCGGGTTCTTGACAGCCGGTTAAGTAAAAGAAGTCGGTCCCCGCTCGAAAGCGGTAGTCGGTGTCGTTCGAGCGGACCTTGAAGTTTCCCGAGGGCACGACGAGCGTCTTCGCGGTGAAGAGTTCGCCGAGACGTCGTCGTCGCTCCTTGGACATCGTGGCGGCGGGGTGTACTTCGCGCGAGATCGACCCGGCGGCCCAGTTCTGCGTCATGTGTTCGAACAAGATGCGCGGGCTCGGCGGACGATGGGCTCCCACCCACACCCAGTGTTCGGAGAGCGGGTGCTCCTCGGAGACGTCGGGTTCGGGTATCGCTTCCACGACGCCAACTTACCGCGCGACGATTCGCGTTTGTATGCTCGGCCCATGGACATCACACTTCGACACGACGGTGCGGTCGCCGTCCTCACCTGGGACGACGGAGAGAACCGCGTCAACCTCGACTCCCTGGCGCTGTTGAACGCGCGCCTCGGTGAACTTGAGGGCCGCGACGCTCCGCTCGCGGTCGTGCTCACCGGTACCGGCAAGTTCTTCTCCAATGGTCTCGACCTCGAACGCTTCGGGACGAATCCCGAGGAGTTCACCGCCACGCTCAAAGAGGCCAAGCGCACCATTGGACGACTCTTCCTCTTCCCCGCCTACACCGTGGCGGCGATCAACGGCCACGCTTTCGCCATGGGCGCGTTGATCTCGTGTGGTTTCGACTACCGGGTAATGCGCGACGACCGCGGTTATTGGTGCATGAACGAAGCCGAGATCGGCCTGGCGCTCGATGAGCAACTCTTCTCGATTCTCACCGCGCGGCTCCCGCGCGCGACCGCGATCGTCGCCGCGACGACCGCGAAACGGTTCTCCGGTCCGGAGGCGCTGTCGGCCGGGATCGTTGAGGCAATCACCAGTGAGGACCAGGTCCTCTCACACGCCATCGACGTCGCCGCCGCGCACGCGAAGCTCGATCGTCGCACGCTCGCCCACCACAAAGCGCTCGCTCACGGCGACGCGGCCGCGTTCCTCGGCTGGACGGGTTGACGCACCGCCTCGCGGGCCGCTCGAACGACGGGGCGACCCGTGCCAAGATGTGGAGCAATGAGCAAGCAATTTGATCATTCGGCCTTGGTGGGTTTCACCCGCGACTCGTTTCGCTCCTCGAGTGGGGAGAGGCACGAGCTCTATCGGATCGGTAGCGGACCCGCGGTGATCGTGATCCACGAGGTGCCGGGCATCACCCCGCTGGTTGCGGCCTTCGCTCGAAAGGTCGCGGCGGCGGGAATGACGGCAGTCCTGCCGAACCTCTTTGGCACGCCGGAACGAATTCCGACCACGGGCTACGAGATCAGCTCCGCGCTGAAGGCCTGCGTGAGTCGTGAGTTCACCGTGTTCGCGACGAACAAGACGAGTCCGATCGCGGGTTACCTTCGAGAGTTGGCGACGCACGAACACGTCGCCTGCGGCGGTCCCGGCGTCGGCGCTGTGGGTATGTGCCTCACCGGTGGTTTTGCCCTCGCGATGAGCGTGAATGAGAGCGTGATCGCCCCGGTCATGAGTCAGCCCGGTCTGCCCGCGCCCCTGGGCGCGAAGCGCAAGGCCGCCACGGGCGTGAGTGAGAGCGACTTTCAACTGATCAAGCGTCGCACCGGCGCGGGACTGTGCGTGATGGGACTGCGCTTCAGTGGCGACCCGGGTTCACCCGCGGAGCGCTTCGCGACGCTTCGAAGGGAGCTCGGGGAGAACTTCATCGGCGTCGAGATCGACTCCAGTCCGGGCAATCCGTGGGGCTATCGCAAGGGTGCGCACTCGGTGCTCACCGAGGACTACTCCGACGCGGAGGGTTCACCGACGCGCCAGGCACTCGAGGACGTACTCGCGTTCCTCGCCACGCGCCTGGGCGTCGGGACTACCTAGTTCTTTCGCGTCATTCGGTCGACCAACCGCCACGACGACGGAAGTGCGACGCCCGCGATTCCGGCTTTGATGAGTTCGCCCCAGAGGAAGGGCGTGAAGCCGTCCTTGATCGCGGCGAGCGGGGTCACGTGGATCGCGAACTTGAGCCACGTCACGCCGAAGATGAAGATGATCGCGTCGCCGACCGCCATCGCGACGACGGCCTTGGTGACGGTGCGGTCGCCCCCGAGCGAGGCCACCCACCCGAGTGCCGCGCCCGCGACGACGAAGCCGATCAAGTAGCCGAAGGTCGCCACGGCGTAGCCACTGGCGTGACTGGCGAACCACGGTACGCCGGCGACGCCGGCCGCTAAGTAGAGCAGCATCGCCAGTCCCGCGCGACGCCAACCGAGCGCCGATCCGGCGAGCATGACCCCGAGCGTCTGTCCGGTGATCGGCACGGGAGTGAAGCTCAGGTGAATGCTGATCTGGGCGAGTGCGCCGACGAGCGCGGCGGCGCCGACGACGAGGACGACCTCGGCGAGCAATGAGCGCGCCACGACGTCGGCGAGGACGCGGCGCGGCTGGGTGGGCATGGCGACAGTGGACATTACGGACTCCTCGTCATTTGGCTACGGTCACTTTAGGCGAGGACTCGAGGGTGCTTCGGCGGTTCATTGCTACTTCGCGGTAAATCGGTGGCGCCGCGCGAAACGTCACCACCGACGGAATAACTAGATCCAACCCTGGTCGCGGGCGATCTGCTCAACGTCGCCGATGCGCATACCCGTGCGATGCTGAAGGGTGCGGATAAGGCCCCCGGCCTCATACAGCGATTCGTGGGTGCCCGTGTCGAGCCAGGTGGTCGCTCGCGAGAGCACCTCGACGCGTAGTTCATTGCGTTCGAGGTAGGCGTTGTTCAGCGCCGTGATCTCGAGCTCGCCCCGGGCGCTCGGCACCAGATGACGCGCGAAGTCCGACGCTCGCTCGTCGTAGAAGTAGATCCCGGGCACGGCGTAGCTGCTCTTGGGCTCATGGGGCTTCTCCTCGATGGAGAGTACGTTGCCCTGGTCGTCAAAGTCCACGACCCCGTACGCGGAAGGGTTAGAGACCTGGTACGCGAAGATCAAGGCGCCTTCGACGTTCGTGTTCTCCTGGAGGTGCGTGCCCAGTCCCGGCCCGTAGAAGAGGTTGTCGCCGAGGATTAACGCGCACTTCTCGCCGTCCAGGAACTTCTCGCCCAGGATCAGCGCCTCGGCGAGACCGTTGGGCTGGTCTTGGACGACGTAGGAGATCTTGACGCCCAGTTGTGAACCGTCACCGAGCAGACGAAAGAACGCGTCTTGATCGTGGGGGGTCGTGATGAGAAGAATTTCACGAAGGCCACTGAGCATCAAAGTACTAAGTGGATAAAAAATCATGGGCTTGTCGTAGATGGGCAGCAGTTGTTTGGACACCGCTCGGGTGATGGGATGCAGGCGCGTTCCGGTGCCGCCAGCCAAAATGATTCCCTTCACCCCATTAGTATAGAAGTCTCGTATCCCCTTTCTTAAGGCTGAGGTGTTGCTATGCGCGTTGTGATTACGGGGGCGGCGGGGTTCATCGGGTCTCGACTCACCGAGTTGCTGGTGGCCGACGCCGAGCGACTCGGCTACGACGACGTGGTACTACTCGACGCGTTGACCTATTCGGGCCGACTCGAGAACCTCGAGGTCGTGATGCGCGACTCACGCGTCACCTTCGTCCGGGGCTCCATCACCGATCAGTTGGTCGTCGATGAGGTGTTAAGCGGAGCGCACGCGGTGTTGCACCTCGCGGCGGAGAGTCACGTCGATCGCTCCATCACCGGTGCTCGGCTCTTTTACGAGACCAACGTGCTCGGTACGCAGCAACTCTTGGAGAGCGCGCGAACTTTGGGCGTGGAGCGTTTCGTCCACGTCTCGACCGACGAGGTCTACGGCTCCATCGCCCACGGCGCGTGGCGTGAAGACCACCTCCTAGAGCCGAACTCCCCCTACTCTTCGAGCAAAGCGGGCTCGGATCTGGCGGCGCTGGCCTACCACCGGACCTTTGGTCTGAACGTCATGGTGACGCGGTGCTCGAACAACTACGGACCTCGCCAGTTCCCCGAGAAGCTCATTCCGCTGTTCGTGACGAACCTCTTTGACGGGATCAAGGTGCCGCTATACGGCGACGGACTCAACGTGCGCGACTGGCTCTTCGTCGACGACCACTGTCGTGGGATCCTCGCGGTGTTAGCGGGTGGACGCGCGGGCGAGATCTACAACATCGGTGGTGGGACCGAGTTAACGAACACCGCCCTCACCCACGAACTGCTCGAGCTCTGCGGGGCCGACGAGTCGATGATCGAACCGGTCGAGGACCGACTCGGTCACGACCGGCGCTACTGCGTCAACTGGGACAAGATTCGCGACGAACTCGGCTACGCGCCGGAGGTGGATTTCGAAGAGGGTCTCGCGCGCACGGTGAAGTGGTACCGGGAGAACGAGGCGTGGTGGCGACCCTTGAAGGTGCCTACGACGTGAAGTTAGTTCCGCTTTCGATTCACGGTGCGTACGTCCTCGAGTCGAAAGTATGGGGAGACCAACGGGGCTTCTTTCGCGAGTGGTTCAAGCGCAGTGACTTCGAAGCGAGCGGCGTCGACTTCCCCATCGCCCAGGCGAACCTCTCGATGTCGCGCCGCGACGTTGTGCGGGGTTTGCACTACTCACTGGCTCCCGGTGGTCAATCGAAGGTGGTGACCTGCGCCTACGGGGAACTCGACGACGTGATCGTCGACGTACGCATCGGTTCTCCAACCTTTGGGCGCGTTGAAGTCGTGCACCTCGGCAGCGACGAAGATCGCTCGGTGCTCGTACCCGGGGGCGCCGCGCACGGGTTCTGCGTCACCAGCGAGCTCGGCGCGCTCACCTACCTCCTCGCCTCACCCTTCAACCCCGACACGGAACTCGAAATCGACCCCTTCGACACCGAGATTGGCGTGCCGTGGACGCTCAGTGGCGATGCGGTCGTGAGCGCGAAGGACGCCGGTGCGCCCTCACTCGCGGATCGACTCGGTGCGGGCGAGTTACCGATTTACCTCGAGGGCGCCCACGAAGTGGTGAATCCCAACGAGGGCTAGCGTGAGTCGAGTGAGTACGGCACCGCTTCGGCTGGTCACGAGGGACGATCGGGCGGTCCAGTTACCGTCGAACTCGTCGCTGCCATCCATCGAGTCAGAAGCGCAACTCCGTGGCCTGCTCGGCGCACTTTCGGGCGTGGACGCCGTCGGCGCTGAGGCTCGTGCGGCCAAGTTGGCGACGAGGTCGCTGAAGAAGTCGACGAAACTCGCGGCCCTCGACCTCGCCATCTCAATGGTCGACTTGACGACCCTCGAAGGCGCGGACACGCCCGGTCGAGTGACGTCGCTCTGCGCGAAGGCGCTCCACCCCGACGCGAACGCTCCCGAGGTGCCGAGCGTGGCGGCGGTGTGTGTCTACCCCGATCTCGTTGCCCACGCGCGCACTGTGCTGGGCGCTTCTACCGTCAAGGTCGCCGCGGTGGCGACGGCGTTCCCCTCAGGTCGGGCGTCGATGGCGGTCAAAGTGCTCGACGTCAAGGAGGCACTCGACGCCGGGGCCGACGAGATTGACATGGTGATCGACCGTGGCGCGTTTCTTGCCGGTCGCTACGGTCAGGTCTTCGACGAGGTCGTGGCGATCAAGGAGCTCTGCGGCGCGACGCACTTGAAGGTGATCTTGGAGGTCGGGGAACTCAAGACGTACGACAACGTCCGTCGGGCGAGTTGGCTCGCCATGTTGGCGGGCGCCGATTTCATAAAGACCTCGACCGGCAAGGTCGGGGTGTCCGCGACGCTGCCGACGGCGCTGGTGATGCTCGAGAGCGTGCGCGACTTCGCCGAAGCGACGGGACTGCGCGTGGGCGTGAAGGTCGCCGGGGGCATCCGCAGCGCCAAGGACGCGCTGCGCTACCTGGTCGTCGTGAACGAGACCGCGGGCTCCTCCTGGCTCACCCCCGACGGGTTTCGATTCGGCGCCTCGTCGCTCCTCAACGACCTCTTGATGCAGCGACTCAAGCAGCACCGTGGCGCCTACGTCCGCCCCGACGAGTTCAGCGGCGACTGACGTGAGCGATGATCTGACGCAGTCGCGTCTCGGCGCGATGACCTACGACCCCGCGCCCGAATCGGCGGCGATCGTCACGTTTCGCGACGCCTACGGACTCTTTATCGACGGCCGCTTCACGGATCCCTCCTCGCACGACTCCTTCGCCACGATCAACCCCGCCACGGAAACGGTGCTCGCCCGCGTGGCCCTCGCCTCGGCGAGCGACGTCGACGTCGCCGTGAAGGCGGCACGGCGCGCGTACGAGACGACCTGGTCGAAGTTGAGCGGCGCCCAGCGCGCGAAGTACCTCTATCGCATCGCCCGGCTCATTCAAGAGCGCTCGCGTGAACTGGCCGTCGCCGAGACTCTCGATAACGGTAAGCCGATTCGTGAGTCGCGCGACGTCGACGTGCCGTTGGCGGCGGCCCACTTCTTTTATTACGCGGGCTGGGCCGACAAGTTGGAGTTTGCCGGTTACGGCGCGAAGCCGACCGCGCTCGGCGTGGCGGGACAGATCATCCCGTGGAACTTTCCACTCCTCATGGCCGCGTGGAAACTGGCACCCGCCCTCGCCGCCGGGAACACCTGCGTGCTCAAGCCCGCCGAGACCACGCCGCTGACCGCGCTACTCCTCGCCGAGATCCTCCAACAGGCCGACCTGCCGCCGGGGGTGGTGAATATCATCACCGGGGATGGCACCACGGGCTCGGCGCTGGTTGATCACCCCGGCGTCGACAAGATCGCTTTCACGGGTTCCACCGAAGTAGGACGACTGATTCAAGAACGCGTCGCCGCGAGCCACAAGGGCCTGACGCTGGAGCTCGGCGGCAAGGGCGCCAACATCGTCTTTGAAGACGCGCCGGTCGACGAGATGATCGAGGGCATCATCGACGGGATCTTCTTCAACCAAGGTCACGTGTGCTGCGCCGGCTCGCGGCTCCTGGTCCAAGAGTCGATCGCCGACGACGTGCTCCGACGCCTCGTGCGCCGAGTCGACCAGTTGCGCGTGGGGGATCCGCTCGATAAGAACACCGACGTGGGCGCGATCAACTCGGCCGCCCAACTCGCTCGGATCAATGAGCTCGCCGCGTACGGCGAGCACGAGGGCGCTACCCGCTACACCAGCACGTGCGTGCTCCCCGACAAGGGTTACTGGTTCGCACCGACCGTCTTCGCCGACGTCGCGCAGTCCCACCGCATCGCGCGTGAGGAGATCTTTGGTCCAGTGCTGTCGGTCCTCACCTTTCGCACCCCCGACGAAGCGGTCGCCAAGGCGAATAACACCAAGTACGGACTCGCCTGTGGGGTGTGGAGCGAGAAGGGGAGCCGCACGCTCTGGGTTGCCCAGCGCCTGCGCGCCGGGGTGATCTGGGCCAACACCTACAACCGCTTCGACCCGACGAGCCCCTTCGGCGGGGTGCGGGAGTCGGGTTTCGGCCGCGAGGGTGGCCGCCACGGCCTGGAGGCGTACCTCGATGTCCACTGAACGCCTCGAGGTACGTAAGACCTTCAAGCTCCTCATCAACGGCGCCTTCCCGCGCTCGGAGTCCGGTCGCACCTACGAAGTCACCGCCGCGAGCGGTACCTTCCTGGCGAACGTCGCGCAAGCGTCGCGCAAGGACGTGCGCGACGCCGTGGTCGCCGCGCGCGCGGCGCAAGCCAGCTGGTGGTCCCAGAGCGCGTACCACCGTGGTCAGGTCATCTACCGTCTCGCCGAGATGGCCGAGTCTCGTCGCGACGAACTCGCCGAACACGTCGCCCTCTCGGAGGGACTGCGCGCGCGAGCGTCCCAACTCAGTGTCGCGCGAGCGATCGACCGGGTCGTGTGGTACGCGGGGTGGAGCGACAAAATCGCCCAGGTCTTCGGTGGCGCGAATCCCGTCGCGGGTCCCTACTTCAACTTTTCCCTGCCGGTGCCCAGTGGTGTCGTCGGCGTCATCGCCGACCAGGACTCGTCACTTGAGGCCTTCGTCGACGCGGTCTGTGCACCCATCGCGGCGGGCAACGCCGTCGTGGTCCTCGCCAGCGAGCAGCGTCCGACGCCCGCGGTGTTACTCGGCGAGATGACCGCGACGTCCGACGTTCCCTCGGGAGTACTCAATATCCTCACCGGTCGCACGGGCGAACTCGCGCCGACCCTTTGCGCGCACGAGGACGTCGACGGCGTCGATCTCAGCGGCGTTAACGAAGCTTTCGCCGACGAACTGGCGTTGCTGGCTGCGGGTTCGATCAAGCGCGTGCTGCGACCGGGCCGGGGCGACGCGTCGTTGGCGCGACTGCGCGCCTTCCTCGAGACCTCCACCGTGTGGCACACGATCGGGCAGTAGTGACGAACCCCTACGAACTCGCCGACGTCGCCGCTCAGCAGCTTCGGGAACGAAGTGGTGTCGATCACTACGACGTCGCCGTCGTACTGGGCTCGGGTTGGAAGGAGGGCGCCGCGGCCCTCGGGGCGCCCAGCAGTGAGGTCGCCACTTCGACGCTGAGTGGATTCGCCGCGCCCAGTGTCGCGGGCCACCTCGGCCAGATCCTCTCCCTCGAGGTCGCTGGTCGTCACGTCGCCCTTCTCGCCGGTCGGGTGCACCTCTACGAGGGCCACAGTGCGAGTGAGGTCGTGCACCCGGTGCGCACCTTGATCAAGGCCGGGGCGAAGACGGTCGTGCTCACCAACGCGTGCGGTGGTCTCTTATTGTCGATCCCGCCGGGCAACGTCGTGGTCATTCGCGACCAGATCAATCTCACCGCGACGTCGCCCCTCGAAGGACCGCCGCCGCCCGAGGGGGTGAGCGCACGCTTCGTCGATCTCAGCGACCTCTACAGCGCGCGACTGCGCCACGTCGTGCACGAAACCGTGCCGGGTCTCAACGAAGCGGTCTACGTCGGCGTGCGGGGTCCGCACTACGAGACCCCCGCCGAGATTGAGATGGTCCGCACCATGGGCGCGACGGTCGTGGGTATGTCGACGGTGCTCGAATCAATCGCCGCGCGTCACCTCGGGGCCGAGGTGCTCGGCCTCGGTCTCGTGTCCAACTTCGCGGCCGGGGTCGCCACCGGCGCGCTCAGTCACGCCGAGGTGCTCGAAGCCGGTCAATCAGCGGCGACGTCGCTGGGTGACCTGTTGGCCACGTTGCTCGCGGTGCTGTGAACCAGTCACTGCGCGAGCGTGTGACCTCGTGGATCGATGAGGACCCCGACCACGATGACCAAGCGACGTTGCGCGAGTTGCTCGAGGCGGGAGACGAAGCAGAACTCGAACGTCGTTTCGCGGCGCCGCTGACCTTTGGCACGGCGGGCCTGCGAGGCCCGGAGATGGCCGGTCCGGCGGGGATGAACCGGGCCACCGTGCGTCGCGCCACCCAGGGCGTGGTGGCGTGGCTCAAGGAGAGCGGACTCGACGTCAGGCGCGGGGTCGTCGTCGGTCGCGACGCGCGGCACGGGTCGGAACGCTTCAACGACGAAGTCGTCGCGGTGCTGCTGGGTGCGGGCGTCTCGGTGTTCGAGATGCCCTCGGCGCTGCCCACGCCACTCGTGCCCTACGGCGTCAAGGCGCTCGGTGCGGTGGCCGGCATCATGATCACCGCCAGCCACAATCCGCCGCAGGATAACGGTTTCAAGCTCTACGCCCGCGACGGCGCGCAGATCGTGCCGCCCGACGACGAGATTGTCGAACGCTTCGCGCAGGCGGCGGGCGAAGCGGTGCTCGCCGACCGCACCGCTGCGGGACACCAGTTCGTCCCGCCGGCGACGCTGGCGGCCTACGACGCGCACATGGTCGCGCGATTCGGCGTCGAAACGAGCGCGCTCAACATCACCTACACCCCGCTGCACGGGGTGGGCGGCGCCGAGATGACCCGGCTGTTCTCGCTGGCCGGCTACGACCAGGTCACCGTCGTCGCCGAACAGTTCGCTCCCGATGGATCGTTCCCCACGCTGCCCTTTCCCAATCCCGAAGAGCCCGGCGCGTTGGACCTCGCGATCGCGACCGCGACGCACGCCGGGTCGACGCTCATCATCGCGAACGACCCGGACGCGGACCGCCTGGGCGCGGCGGTGCGAGTGGACGACGAGTGGGTCGTGCTCGGCGGCGACCAGATCGGCTGGCTGCTCGCGTCCTCGCTGCTCGCGGAGATCGTCGAACGCGACGAGGTGATCGCCACGTCCATTGTCTCTTCCACGCTGCTCGAAGCGATGGCGAAGGAGGCCGGGGCGCGTTTCGCCACGACGCTGACCGGCTTTAAGTGGATCTCGCGGGCCGCGGGTGCGGGCGTGCTCGGCTTCGGGTACGAAGAAGCCCTCGGGTACGCGGTCGACCCACTGGTCGCCGACAAGGACGGGCTCTCGAGCGCCCTCGCGCTCTGTGCGCTCGCCGACGACCTCTCCCGACACGGTCACTCCCTCCTCGGGCGCCTCGACGAGCTCGAAGAACGCTTCGGGGTCCACGCCACCTCGCAACTCTCGATACGCGCGGAAGGACCGGACGGACTCGCGTCGATTCAGCGTGCACTCGAGGACCTGCGCTCGTCACCCCCGCTCACGCTCGGGACCCTTCGCGTCACCTCGAGCATTGACCTCCGCGTCGGCGGGCGCGGTCTGCCCCCAACCGACGGGCTGATCTTGGAACTCGGCGCGACGGGGCGAGTCATCGTTCGGCCTTCGGGCACCGAGGCGAAACTGAAGGCCTACGTCGAGGTGACCCCGCCCCGGGAGGGTGCGCTCGTCGAACAACGACACCTCGCCCGGCGAATCGACCAGGAGATCCGCGACAGTCTCGGCGACCTACTGCGTCTCTGACCTGAGGGCGGCGTAGCCGGGTTTGATGACGGTGTTGATCATCGCCAGGCGTTGGTCGAACTCGTAGAAGGTGCTCTTGGCGGCGTTCAAGGTCAGCCACTCCATGTCCTCCAGGGTCCAACCAAAGGCCTCGGTGCAACGCGCGAACTCCTCGCTCAAGGTGATGCCACTCATGAGGCGATTATCGGTGTTGAGCGTGACGCGAAATCGCAGTCGCTTTAAGAGATCGATCGGGTGGGTGGCGATCGAGGTCGCGACACCGGTGTGAACGTTGGAGGTCGGACAGACCTCGAGGGGGATGCGTCGGTCGCGCACGTAGTTCGCGAGGCGACCAAGGACCACGCGTCCGTCAATCTCTTGGATGTCGTCGACGATGCGCACGCCGTGGCCCAGTCGCTCGGCGTTACAGAACTGCACCGCCTCCCAGATCGACGGCAGGCCGAACGCTTCGCCGGCGTGGATGGTCAAGTGGAAGTCCTCGCGCTGGATGAGGTGGAAGGCGCGCAGGTGCTTGGTCGGAGGGAAGCCGTCTTCGGGTCCCGCGATGTCGAAGCCGCAGACGCCGTCGTCGCGAAAATTCACCGCCAATCGGGCGACGGTCTCGCTCATCGACGCCTGGCGCATGGCTGAGAGGATGGTGCGCACGACGATGCGGTGACCCTCGTTGGCGGCCTCCTTGGTGCCCTGGGCGAAACCATCGAGCACCGCGCGCACGATCTCATCGAGGCTCAGCCCACCCTCGACGTGCAGTTCGGGTGCGAAACGCACCTCGGCGTAGACGACGCCGTCACGGGCTAAGTCCACGGCGCTCTCGGCGGCCACGCGCTCGAGCCGGTCTCTCGTCTGCATGACGGCGGTCGTGTAGGCGAAGCCCTCGAGGTATCGCACGAGGTCACTGCCGGGCGCGTCGACCACGAACCACGCGGCGAGCTCGTCCGGGTCACTCGTCGGGAGCCCGGCGAAGTTGGCCTCTCTCGCTAGTTCGATGACCGTGGCGGGGCGTAGTCCGCCGTCGAGGTGTTCGTGTAACAGCACCTTCGGCGCTCGCTTGATCAACGACGGGGTGAGCGCGGTGCTGGTCATAGGGGCAGACTAGCCAACGCGCCCGCAGCTACCCCCGGATGACGTTCTCGCCCGGCGACGCCGGGAAACGTGGCTCGTCGTCCCCGATGAGGAGGGAGTCGGTGAGTGCCTCGAGGCCCCGCTCGAGGTGCGACTGGTCCTCGGCGAGTAGTTCGAAGACGGGCTGACCAGCCTCGACGAGAGCCCCTTCACGAACGAGCACCATGACGCCGGCGCTCGCGCTGACGTCATCTTCCTTGCGGGCGCGACCGGCCCCCAGGCGCCACGCCGCGACGCCCACCGCGAGGGCGTCGACTCGCTCGACGTAACCCGCCCGTGGCGCCTCGACGACGTGGCGAAGCGGTGCTTCGGCCAACGTCGCGTCGGGGTCACCACCTTGGGCCTCAATCATTCGCCGGTAGACCTCGTAGGCCGATCCGTCGTCGAGCTTCGTGGCGGGGTCGACGTCGAGTCCGACGAGCTCGAGCATCAGCGTCGCGAGGTTCAACGTGAGTTCTCGTACGTCGCTCGGACCTCCCCCGCGCAACACCTCGACCGACTCGGTGACCTCGATGGCGTTACCCACGGCCCGACCGAGGGGCGTGGCCATCGGCGTCAAGTGAGCGACGGTCTTCACCCCGTGGGCGAGGCCGAGACCCACCATGGTGCGTGCCAGCTCCTCGGCTCGATCTCGTTCGCTGATGAAGGCACCGCTGCCGAACTTGACGTCGAGCACTAGGGCGCTCGTACCTTCGGCGATCTTCTTGGACATGATCGACGAGGAGATGAGGGGGATCGACGCGACGGTCCCGGTGACGTCGCGTAGCGCGTAGAGGCGTCGGTCGACGGGCGCGAGGCCCGCGCCGGCCGCGCAGATCACCGCACCGACGTCCTCGAGTTGCGCGCGGATCTCGTCGTTGCTGAGCGATGCGCGCCATCCCGGGATCGATTCGAGTTTGTCGAGGGTCCCGCCCGTGTGTCCAAGTCCGCGGCCCGAGAGCTGCGGCACGGCGGCGCCGCAGGCGGCCACGAGGGGCGCGAGGATGAGCGAGATCTTGTCGCCCACGCCGCCGGTCGAGTGCTTGTCGACCGTCGGTCGAGATAGGCCGCGTAGGTCGAGACGCTCACCGGAGGCGATCATGCGGTCGGTCCATCCCGTGAGCTCCCTCGGACTCAGCCCCCTGAAGTAGATGGCCATCAGTAGCGCCGACATCTGTTCCTCGGCGACGTCGTCGCGCTGGTAGGCCTCGAGCACCCAGGCGATCGCCTCGTCACTCAGGGCGGCGCCGTCGCGTTTGCCGGTGATGAGCTCCACCGCCGAGAAGTCACTCACGCGTTGCGCCGAGTGCCGAGGTCCTCCGGACCGAAGGCCCCCGGCAGGAGGTCGCCCAAGGTCGAAGGTCCCCGTCCCTCACCCGCGTCGACCAACAGTCCCGCGCCGCCGTGCTCATAGAGCAACTGTCGACAGCGACCACACGGCGTCAGGGGCTCGCCGTCACCGGCCACCACGGAGACGGCCACCAGGCGGCCGCCGCCGCCTCGAACGAGGTCGCTCACGAGGGAACACTCGGCGCACAGCGTGAGACCGTAGCTCGCGTTCTCCACGTTCGAACCAACGACCGTCGTACCGTCACTGGTGAGGGCCGCCGCGCCGACGGTGACCATGGAGTAGGGCGCGTACGCGCGAGCGGCCGCGTCGCGGGCGAGAGATCGCAGTTCCGTCCAGGCACGCTCAGGGACCGAACTCACGACCTCACAGTACACTTTGCGCTGCGTGAGTAACTTTCGATTCTCCAACGTCGTGATCAGTGATGAGGTCGAAAGCGCGATCAACGAGGGTCGGGCCGTCGTGGCCCTCGAGACGACCATCGTCGTACACGGCCTGCCCGCACCGATCAACTTCGAGGTCGCCAGAGAGTGCGAAGCGTCGGTTCGAAAGAGCGGGGCGACGCCCGCCACCATCGGCGTCGTTGACGGTCGTGTCGTCGTGGGACTAGGGAGCGACGAGCTCGAGTCACTGGCCGAGCCCGATCGACGCGCCGCCAAACTCTCCGCCCGGGACCTCGGTCTGGCGCTCGCCACCGGCACCGACGGCGCGACCACCGTGGCGGGCACCATCACCATCGCACACCGCGTCGGCATCGAGGTCATGGCGACCGGCGGCCTCGGCGGGGTGCACCGCGACGCCGCGAGGTCATTCGACGAGTCGGCCGACCTCACGACCCTCGCTCGCACGCCCGTGCTGGTGGTCGCGTCGGGGGTGAAGTCGATCCTCGACATCGCCGCGACCCTCGAACGCCTCGACTCGTTGGGCGTGCCCGTGGTGGGATTCGCCACTCGGCAGTTCCCGGGCTTCTACCGACGCGACAGCGGCTTCACGTTGGACTGGGCGGTGGCGAGTGCCGAAGAGGCCGCCGCCGCGTTCCTCGCGCACCGCGAGTTCTCGCCGACGGGCTTTTTGGTCGCGAACCCGGTGGCCTCCGAGAGCGAGCTCGACCAGCGTCTCCACGACGCCGCGCTCGACAGCGCGCTGGAAAAGGCGCAACGAGAGGGCGTCAGCGGCAAGGCCGTGACGCCGGCGCTGCTGGCGGAGTTCGCCCGCCACACCGCGGGCGTGAGCGTGCAGGTCAATCGTGACCTGGTGGTGGCGAACGCGGCACTGGCGGGGGAGATCGCGATGTCCCTCGCCCACGCGCAGCGCTAGTGGCCAGTCGCGTCGTGGTCCTCGGCGACGTGATGCTCGACGTCGTCGTGCGCCCGCTGGGACCACTGGCGCCCACCAGTGACACCCCGTCGCAGATCCGCGTCACGCGTGGAGGATCTGGTGCGAGTTTCGCGGTGTCGCTTCGACTCAGCGGGCACGAGACTTGTTACGTCGGCGCGATGGGCCGGGACCCGTCGAGCGAACTCTTTTCCCGTTCCCTCGCGGACGCCCAGGTGACCACCGCCCTGGACGTCGTCGACGCCCCCACCGGGACGGTCGTCTCGATCGTCAGCGAAGACGGGGAGCGAATGATGCTGACCGACCGCGGCGCCAACTCCCACCTGCGCGGTGCCTTCGTCGAGGCCCAACTCGTGGAGCCCTTCGATCACCTCCACGTCTCGGGCTACCTCCTCCTCGACCCCGCGACCCGCGCGGTCGCGGTACAAGCGCTGCGTCACGCGGGCGAACGACGGGTGCCCACCTCGGTCGACGTCTGTTCGGTGTCCCCGTTGCGCGACGTAACACCGGACGTGTTCTTGCGCTCGGCCACCTACGCGACGCAACTCTTCGCGAACGAGGAGGAGTCGCTCGTCCTG
The DNA here is from genome assembly GCA_003136495.1 of Acidimicrobiaceae bacterium. Taxonomy (GTDB): domain Bacteria; phylum Actinomycetota; class Acidimicrobiia; order Acidimicrobiales; family RAAP-2; genus RAAP-2. Next base: position 16,933 of record PLER01000046.1, on the reverse strand, counting down.
ACCGACACCGAGGACGCGGAGGCCGCGGCCGACGTGTTGACGCAACTCTTCGACGAGGTCGTCATCACCCGAGGGGCGAGAGGGGCGCTGTGCGCTATTGGCGCCGAACGATTTCACGTGGCGGCTCACCGCGTCGCGGTGCTCGACACGACGGGAGCGGGCGACGCCGCCACGGGCGCGTACCTCGGGGCGCGTCTCCACGGGGTCGCACCGACGCAAGCGCTCGCGGTTGCCATGGAGGCCGCCGCTCGCGTGGTGGGCGGACTGGGCGCCTTCGGCTAGTCCCGAAGGTAGGGCTGACCGTCGGCGGCGGGAGGGCGAACCCGTCCGATGAGTCCGGCCACCACGCCGATGGTGATGAGGTACGGGATCATCTGGAGGAAGTACAGCGAAACGGGCACCTGGTACGTCACGAGTTCGTACGAGAGATAGACCGTGAGCCCGAAGATGATCGACGCCACGACCGCGCCCGAAGGTCGCCAGCGTCCGAAGATCAAGGCGGCCAGTGCGATGTAGCCCAGTCCCGAGGTGTAGCCGACCTGGAACTGGCCCTGGGTGGCCATGAAGGCGACGCCGCCGATACCGGCGATTGCTCCGCCCAAGACCACGTTGATGTAGCGCACGCGCACGACGTTGATGCCGACCGTGGCGGCGGCGCGCGGGTGTTCACCCACCGCGCGTACGTGTAGCCCGTAGCGGGTCTTAAAGAGCGCGAAACTGACGACCGCGACCAACACGATCATCAGGTAGAAGAACGCGGACTGATTGAACAACACCGGTCCGATGATCGGGATCTTCGAGAGGATGGGAATTGCCAGGTTCGACGCGAGGTTGCCCGTATTGAAGTTGGGGAACGGCGTGAAGACCTGCAGGTTCAGGTACGAGGAGAGACTGCTCAACATCGTCACGAGCACGATGCCCACGATGATCTGATCGGACTGGTAGCGCAGCGCGAAGAACGCGAGCACGAGTCCGATCAGTCCGCCCACGACGGCGCCGGCGATGGCCGCGTAGAAGAAGTTGCCCGTCGTCGAGGCGATCATGCTGCCCAAGAAGGCGCCCGCGATGAACTGACCCTCGATGGCGATATTCACCACACCCGCGCGCTCGCACATGACCCCCGACAGGGAGCCAAAGACCAGCACCATCACCGTCGCCGAGCAGCCGACCAGGATCGAGGTGACGTTCACCGAGTTGACCTGGGACGGACCGTCGGTCCGCGCGGCCCAGAACAACAACGTGACCAGGAACAAGATGGCCGCGATCCCGAAGCGCGGCATGACCCCGCGCGACGGTTGACGGATAAAGACTTCGGCGGCGAGGGCGACGATGATCAGCGAGAGCACGATGTCGGTCCAGCGCGTGGCGACGGTGAGTGACCCGAGGTGCCACGGTGCGTTGACGAGGTTGAGGGGCGTGAAGGAGAGCGCGGCGTGCGAGCGTACCGTGCTGCCGAGGCCGAAGACGACGAACGAAAACAGGCCGATGACCGCCATGATCACGGCGATCACGCGGGTGCGCGCACTCTTGATGATCGGCGTCGTCGTCGCGACGGGCGTAGTGCTGACGAGACTCACGATCCCCACCCCTTCGTGGCGAGTTGCACGGTGGCGGTCGGCGCGGCGCGTAGTCGGAAGATCTCCTTCACCAGCACCGGGGTGGCGACGAAGAGCACGATGGCCGACTGGATCACCGTCGCCAGGTCCAGCGGGATCCCGGTGGACGCCTGCATATTGCGCCCGCCCACACCCAGGGCTGCGAAGAGTAACGACGCCCAGACGATCCCCATGGGCCGATTTCTCCCGAGCAGGGCTACCGTGATCGCGGTGAAGCCGATACCGGCGTTGCCGATGAGGAACCCGCCGTCGATGTAGTGCGTCGTGCTCGCCACTTGGACCAGCCCCGCCAGCCCCGCCAGCCCGCCCGAGATGAGAAAGACCACCACGATGACGCGTCGCCCGTTGATCCCCGACGCTCGCGCGGCCGCGGGGTTGGCGCCCGTGACGCGAAAGTCAAAACCCATCGACGAGCGATCGAGCAGCCACCACGCGAAGACCACGACCGCCGCGGCGACGAAGACGCCGTAGCTCACGCGCAGACCGGACTTCGTGCCGAAGAGCGGCGCGAGGATCGCCGACGGGTCCATCGTCCGCCCGATGTCGTTCGACTGACCGGGTTGTTGGAACGGTGTCGAGAGCACGGCGTAGAGGAGAAAGGCGTAGGTGACGTAGTTGAACATGAGGGTCACGATCACCTCGTGCGCTCCCGTGTACGCCTTCAACACTCCCGGCAACGCCCCGCAGAGCATGCCCCCCGCGATGCCCCCGAGCAGCGTGAGCGGGAGGTGCAGAATCGTCGGCAGGTGAAGCATGGAACCGACCGCCGCGCCGGCGATGCCGCCAATTACCGCCTGACCGTTGGCGCCGATGTTGAAGAGGCCCGTTTGGAACGCGATGCCCACGCCGATGCTCACGATGACGAGCGGCGTCGCGTAGGTGAAGGTCTCGGAGATGGGGGTCAAGGTGTTCGGCCAACCCTTGCCGGTAGTGAGCGAGTGCCAAAAGCCCTGCGGGTCGACGACCGAGCCGGTGAAGATCGCGCGGTACGCGGAGCCCACGTTGTCGAAGGTGACCTTGATCGCCACCGGTAGACCGCTCCAGTGATGGAAGATCGAGCGCCAGGCGTCGAGGACGGCGGGGGTGGTGGTGGCGATGATGATGGCGCCGAACACCAGGCCCAGGAATACCGCCAAGGCCGCGATCACAATCGGACTGCTCGAGGTGTAGCGGACCCACAGGGCGGAGGTCCGTCGGGCCCAGACGGGTCCCTCGTCGACGGGCTCGTTCGACCCTTGAGGAATCTCCGCCGGGGCGATCTCAGACACCGGCCACCTCGGTGGTGTGCCCGGCCATCAGGAGGCCGATGTCCTCTCGACTCGTCGTCGGGTCCACGATGCCGCTGATGCGGCCTTCGAACATCACCGCGATACGGTCGCCCAGCGCGAGCACCTCGTCGAGTTCGGAGGAGACGATCAGTGAACCGTTGCCCCGATTTCGGTGCTCGATGAACTGACGGTGGACGTACTCGATGGAGCCGACGTCGAGTCCGCGTGTGGGTTGGGACGCCACGAGGAACTCAATGTTTCGCGAGAGCTCGCGTGCGACGATGACCTTTTGCTGGTTGCCGCCCGAGAGGGAGCTCGCGGGCGCCTCGATGGACGTGGTGCGGATATCGAACTCGCGCACCAGGCGTTGCGCGTTCTCCTTCACCGCGGCTAAGTTGCGCGTCCCGCGGCGCGCGAACGGTGCCCGGCGCGGCGTATTGAGAACGAGGTTGTCGGCGACCGACATCGACAGCACCAGACCGTCGCGTTGGCGGTCCTCGGGGATGTGACCGAGACCCGCGTCGAGGGCGTCGCGGGGGGAGAGGTGCGTGATATCACGGCCCTTGAGCGTGATCGACCCGGACACGACCGGCCGCATGCCGACCAGCGCCTCCACGAGCTCGGTCTGGCCGTTGCCCTGCACCCCGGCGAGGGCCAACACCTCGCCGGCCCGCACGTCGAACGAGACGCCGTTCACGGCCACGAGGCCTCGGTCGTCGAGGACAACCAGATCGCGCACTTCGAGGACTTCGTCGCCGGGATCGTAGGTCGACTTCGTCACCGTCAACTGAACGTCGCGCCCGACCATCAGGGAAGCGAGTTCGGACTCCGAGGCACTCGGTTCGGCGGTGCCGACGACCTGGCCGTGACGGATCACGGTGATGACGTCGGCGATTGCCTTCACCTCTTTGAGCTTGTGGGTGATGAACAGAATCGACTTACCCGCGGCGGCGAGCGAACGCATGATGTCCATCAAGGCGTCGATCTCTTGCGGGGTCAAGACGGCGGTCGGTTCATCGAGAATGAGCAACTCGGCGTCGTGACTGAGGGCCTTTAAAATCTCGACGCGCTGTTGGAGCCCGACCGGGAGGTTCTCGATGACCGCGTCGGGATCGACCTCGAGGTGGAACTCTTGGGAGAGGCGTCGGATGTCCTCGGTCGCGGCGCGGTAGTCGATCCGGTCGAAGGACTTCTTGGGCTCGAAACCGAGCACGACGTTCTCGGCGACCGTGAAGACGGGCACCAACATGAAGTGCTGGTGCACCATGCCGATGCCCCGACGCACGGCCTCGCCGGAGTCGTTGATTGGCGTGACGACGCCATCGATGAGGATCTCGCCCTCGTCGGGTCGCAAGAGACCGAACAGCACGTTCATCAGTGTCGACTTTCCGGCGCCGTTCTCGCCGAGCAGCGAGTGGATCTGACCCGGTTCCACCTTGAGACTGATCTGGTCGTTCGCGGTGAACGAGCCGAAGCGCTTGGTTATACCGCGCAGTTCAAGTTGCATGGAGGTTCATCGTAGGCCACGACAAAGGCCCGGGGTCTCCCCCGGGCCTTTGTCGAAATCGCCGTTGCGACGAGGTCGTTACTTGACCGCGGGGTAACTGTTCGGGTTGACCGAAATCGTCCCGGCGATGATGCCCGCCTTGGCGGTGGCGATCTTCGCTTTGAGGGACGCCGGAATCATCACGCCGCCGTATTCGAGCGCCGTGCCGTCGTTCTTCAAGGTGCCGATGTACGAACCGGCCTTGAACGTGCCCTTCGCGGCCGAAAGCACCGAGGCCTCGACGGAGGGCTCGACGCCCTTGGCGACGGTGCCGACGAAGTACTTGCAGTCCGCGGCGTCCGACTCACAGCCGTTGGAGTCGACCCACATGACGTAGTGACCCGCGCCGGCCAACTTCGCGGCGGCGACCGAACCGAGTCCCACCGATCCGGCGACCGGGAAGACAATGTCCGCGCCTTCGGAGAAGAAGGTCGTGGTGTCGGTCTTGCCGGCGGTCTGGTCGGTGAAGTTACCGATGAAGGTGCCCGATCCCGCGCACGCGGCGAGCGAGCAGGTTCCCTTGCCCGGCGTCCAGCCGAGGACCTTGACGGACTTGGAGTAGGTCTTGTCGAAGTAACGTACTCCCGCGACGAAACCGTTCATGTAGAGCGTCACCGCGGAGAAGTTCTCGCCGCCGTAGGTCGCCACCGTGCCGGTCTTGGTCATGCCGGCGGCCAGGATGCCGCCAAGGAAGCCCGCCTGGTCCGTCTCGTACTGCAGCGCGAGGACGTGCGTGCCGGCCTTGACGGTAGGCGCGTCGTCAACGATCGCGAACTTCTGGCTCGGGTGGGCGTTGGCCGCAGCGGCGGTCGCCGCGTCCATCAAGAAGCCCACGGTGACGATGATCCCGCAGCCCTTGGAGATGAAGCTGTTGATGTTCGGCGCGTAGTCAGCCGATGAAGTGGACGAGAGATACTGCACCGAAATGTTGCTGTCCTGCTTGGCGGCGGCCTTGAGACCGTCCCAGGCCGACTCGTTAAAGGACTTGTCGTTGATACCACCGGTGTCAGTGACGACACAGGCCTTGAACTTTGAAGCGGCAGACGCCGTTACCGACGTCGCAGCCACGCTGATCGTCAAAGTGCCCACCATCAGCGCGCTAGCGCCGAGCACCGTAACGAATCGACGAAAACTCCCCATGAATCTCTCCCTTATTCGTTTGTCAACCCTTTATGAGGGTTGTCCTCAGATTCGATGAAGTCCCGACATGGCGCCATCACTCTTGCGGATCTTTGTCACTGTGACACTAGCCCCCGCGACGTCGCGGTTTTAGGGCGCGAGGCGGCAACCGGGGGGTTTAACGCTCAGGAAATAATGGCCCTAGCGGGCGGCCGCCTGGCCCGACAGTCGAGGTAGCGCGAAGGTGATTCCGAGGGCCACCAGGGTGATCACGGCGGAGATCTGGAAGGCGCGGTCATACCCCGCGGTCTGTGCGACGTTGAGGGCATTACCGACAACGCGATGGTGAAAGTAGGAGTTCGTTCGGTCTGTCGCAACGGTGGCGAGAATCGCCAAGGCGAGCGATCCGCCGACCTGGCGAGAGGTGTTCAAGATGCCCGACGCGAGACCGGCGTCGGCGCGGTCCACGCTCGAGGTCGCCGACGTGGCGAGCGGCGCGAAGAGCACGCCCATCGCGAAGGCGGTGAGAAAGGCCGGTACGAAGACGTTCCCCCAGTAGGAACTCGTGGGTTGGATCAGCGACAACCAGAAGAAGCCAATTGTCGCGAGCGCGGCCCCGACTTGGAGGAGGGGTCGCACCCCGGTCTTGGTGATCAGACGAGACGAGATTTGGGCGCCCGCGATGATGCCAATCGCCATCGGCACGAAGGCGAAGCCCGCCCGCAGCGCGCCGTAGCCCAGCACGAGTTGGAAGTAGTAGGTCAAGAAGTACCACATGGCGAAAAAGACGCCGCCGACGAGCACCATGACGCCGTTGGCCACCGAGAGCGCCCGTGACTTGAAGATGCGGAAGGGCACCAGGGGGTGTGACGCAATCCGCCGCTCCCAGAAGAGGAAGAGGACGATGAGCACGAGCCCCGCGAGCAACCAACTCAGCGTGAAACTCGAGGCCCAGGCGTGCGTCGTCGTGTTCACGACCGCGTAGATCACCGAGGCGAGCCCGCCGGTGACGAGCACCGCACCGGTCACGTCCAACTTTGACGTGGCGTCGCTGCTGCGCAGTTCGCGCAGGTACAAGAACGCCGCGCCGCCCGCGACGAGCCCGAAGGGGACGTTGATGAAGAAGATCCATCGCCACGAGGCGAGACCCGTCAAGATGCCGCCGAGCAGCGCACCGGCCGCGCCACCCGCGCCCGCAACCGCGCTCCAGGTGCCGATCGCCTTGGGCAGCCGAGGTCCATGAAACGTCGTCACGATAATGGTCAAGGTCGCGGGCGAAAGGATCGCGCCGCCAATTCCTTGGACTGCGCGGACGGTCACCATCTCGGCGCCGGTCTGGGCGAGGCCCGCCCCGATGCTCGCCAAGGTGAACACCACGATCCCCGCGAGGTAGACGTGACGGCGACCAAAGTAGTCGGCGGCGCGACCACCGAGGAGCAAGAAGCCCGCGAAGGTCAAGACGTAGGCGTTGATGACCCACTGCGCACTCGAATAGGAAAAGTGAAGGTCGCGGCCCATACTGGGCAGGGCGACGTTGACGATTGAGACGTCGAGCACGACCATGAACTGGGCGATGCACGCAATGGACAGGATCATCCAGTCCGGTGCGTGCCGATTTGTTCCCTCGAGCGTCAACTCCTGTTCGGACATTCGGAGAATTGTAGTGGGACCCCTGTGACGCGCGACACGCTGGCGCGAGCGACGCCGTCGCGTATTTGAGCCACACTGGAGGGCATGGTTGCTCAGTACATCTTCACCATGCGGGACCTTCGCCGCTTCTATCCACCGGACCGGGAAGTCCTGCGCGGGATCAATCTCTCCTTTTATCCCGGCGCGAAGATCGGCGTGATTGGGGCCAATGGATCTGGCAAGTCCTCGCTGCTACGGATCATGGCCGGACTCGACGACGGTTTCACGGGCGAAGCTCGACTGACCCCGGGGTTCAGCGTGGGCTACCTCTCCCAAGAGCCCCAACTCGACGAGACCAAGGACGTCGTGGGCAACGTCGCCGACGGCGTCGCCGAGCAGCGCGACTTGCTCCTTCGCTTCAACGCCGTCTGCGCCGCGATGGGCGATCCCGACGCCGACTTCGACGCGCTCCTCAGTGAGCAGGCCGACCTGCAGACCAAGATCGACGCCGCCAACGCGTGGGACCTGGAGCGAACCCTCGACATCGCGATGGACGCGTTACGGCTCCCTCCGCCCGACGCCCAGGTCTCGACGTTGTCGGGAGGCGAACGACGCAGAGTGGCGCTGTGTCGCCTCCTGCTCTCCAAACCCGACCTGCTCTTGTTGGATGAACCGACGAACCACCTCGACGCCGAGTCCGTCGCGTGGCTCGAGCGTACGCTGCAGGACTACGCGGGTACCGTAGTGGCGATCACCCACGACCGGTACTTCCTCGATAACGCCGCGCAGTGGATCTTGGAACTCGACCGCGGTCACGGCATCCCCTGGGAGGGTAACTACTCCTCATGGCTCGAACAGAAGCAGGCGCGCCTCGCCGCGGAGGAGAAGGCCGACAAGGTTCGCCAAGCCTCCCTCGAGCGCGAGTTGGAGTGGATTCGGCTCTCGCCCCGCGCGCGCCAGAGCAAGGGCAAGGCCCGTCTCAACTCGTACAACGAACTCGTCGCCGCGTCGGAGTCCGCTGAGCGCCGCGCCGATCGACTCGAGATCGCGATTCCGCCCGGCCCACGCCTGGGCGACGTCGTAGTGAACGCGACGTCGCTCACGAAGGGGTTCGAGGATCGACTCCTCATCGAGGACCTCACCTTCTTGTTGCCGCCGGGCGGCATCGTTGGCGTCATCGGCCCGAACGGCGCAGGCAAGACCACGCTCTTTCGCATGATCGTTGGACAGGAGAAGCCCGACGCGGGCGACATCGTCGTCGGCTCGACCGTGGAGTTGGCTTACGTCGATCAGTCGCGTGATTCACTCGACCCCGAGAACACCGTCTTCGACGAGATCAGTGGAGGCCAGGAGCACATGGTCGTGGGCTCAAAGGAGATCCACGCACGCGCCTACGTAGCGAGTTTCGGTTTTAAGGGGAGTGATCAGCAGAAGAAGGTTGGCGAGATCTCCGGTGGGGAGCGCAACCGAGTCCAATTGGCCAAAGTGTTGCGCCGAGCCGGCAACGTGCTGCTGCTCGACGAGCCGACCAACGACCTCGACGTCGACACCTTGCGCGCCCTCGAGGACGGGCTCCTCTCCTTTCCGGGCTGTGCCGTCGTGATCAGTCACGATCGTTGGTTCCTCGACCGTATCGCCACGCACGTCTTGGCCTTCGAGGACGACGCCGTCGTGAGGTGGTTCGAGGGAAACTTCTCGGACTACGAGGCGGATCGCCATAAGCGCCTGGGCACCGACGCCGACCAGCCACACCGCCTGCGCTACAAGCCCATCACTCGCGCCTAGGCCCATCGAGCGGGCGACCTAGAGTTCACGCTGTGGCCAAAGGGACTGACTACTCAACGTATTTGCGTATCAACGACCTCTTGAAGCTTCAGATTCCCTTGACCGAGGACGCGCCCGACGAGTTGCTTTTCATCGTCGTCCACCAGGCCTACGAGCTGTGGTTTAAGTTGATGATCGACGAGCTGCGCCGAAGCTCGACGGTGCTCCATCGCAACGAGCCCTGGCTGGCGATCTCGCACCTGCGCCGGATGGTCGAGGTCGAAGAGCTGTTGCTCGGTCACCTACGCATACTCGACACCATGTCGCCCGAAGGCTTCTTAGAGTTCCGCGACCCGCTCGACCCGGCCTCAGGTTTTCAGTCCTTTCAATTCCGCGCAATTGAATTCTTGAGCGGCGGAGGGCGAAAGGCGGTGCTCGAGTTCGACTTCTTCGACGACGAGCAGCGTGAGTGGTTGCGGGCAGTCAGCGTGGCGCCCGACGTGTGGTCGGGTTTCGAGCACTCCCTGCGAACGACGACCGGGGCGTCAGCGCAGGACGACCTCCTCGACCTCTTGCGTGCGCTCTACCGCGGTCACGACACCGGCGCGCTCTCGGCGCTGCACGCGGTGGCGGAGCTCCTCGTCGACCACGACGAAAATCTCGCCCTCTGGCGTTACCAGCACCTCCTCATGGCGGGGCGTCAGATCGGCCGTCGCCCGGGCACCGGGGGCAGTGAAGGCATGGCCTTTTTGGACACCACGTTGAGTCAGCGGCTCTACCCCGCGCTGTGGGAAGTGCGCTCGGTCCTGTGACCACTCGAGCGGCGTGCGTGGCCCTTGACGCGGCCGACTCGCTCGCACCACTGCGCGACGAGTTCTTCTTGAACGACGGCGAGATCTACCTCGACGGCAACTCGCTCGGGCCGCTCTCGCGCGCCGCGTCCACGCGGGTGAATGACGTCCTCAACCGCCAATGGGCGAAGGACCTCGTCCGAGGTTGGAACGTCGACGAGTGGATGGCGCTCCCGACCCAGCTCGGCAACCGCGTCGCGCCGCTGATCGGGGCGAAGCCCGGCGAGGTCGTGGTCGCCGACACCCTCACGATTCTCCTCGCCAAGTTGATCGGCGGCGCGCTCGAGCTGCGCCCCGATCGACACGTCATCTTGACCGACGTCGCGAACTTCCACTCCGACCTCTACGTCGTGGAGGCGGTGGCGTCGCGGGCCGCGCGCCCGGTCACCGTGCGAGCCATTGATCGCGGCGCGCTCGAAGAGGAGATCAGCGACGACGTGGCGCTCGTGATGTTGACCCACGTCGACTTTCGCAGCGGTGAGATGCTCAACCTCTCGGGCATCACCGCCGCGGTGCACGACGCGGGGGCCCTCATGCTCTGGGACTTCGCACACTCGACGGGTGCGGTACCGCTCGACGTCGAAGGCGCCAACGTCGACTTCGCTGCCGGGTGCGGGTACAAGTACTTGAACGGCGGTCCGGGAGCTCCCGCGTTCGCCTACGTGCGCACGACCTGGCAGGGCGTGGTGGAAAACCCCCTGCCGGGGTGGCTCGGTCACGCCCGGCCCTTCGACTTCGAGTTGACCTACGAACCAGCGACGGGTATGCAGGCCTTCGTGACGTCCTCGCCCTCCATCATCGCCCTCGCCGCCCTCTCTGGCGCGTTGGAGGTCTTCGAGCGCACCAACATGGACGAACTCCGCGCCAAGAGCCTCGCGTTGACCGACCTCTTCATTGATCTCGTCGAGACTCGCCTCCCGGGCGTCTTCGACGTCGTGACGCCGCGCGCGCACGAACGCCGTGGCAGTCAAGTAGCCCTTCGACACGACGAGGCCTACGGCGTGGTCCAGGCCCTGATCGAGCGCCGCGTGATAGGTGACTTCCGCGCGCCCGACATCTGCCGCTTCGGCTTCACGCCGCTCTACCTTCGTTTCGTGGACGTCTTTGACGCGGTCGAGAAACTGGTCGAGGTCATGGACGGCGACGCGTTTCTCGATGAGCGCTTCAAGATCCGTAACGCCGTCACCTAAAACCTTCGCCACGAACCTTCACCACGAACCTTCGCCACGAACCTTCGCCACATCTTCGCACCGTCGTCTCGTTCAGCGGCTCCCTCAGCCCGCGCATCGGCTCGCGGAAGACAAACCCAGTGGGAAATCTGGTGATCGGCGATTGATAGATACCCTTTGATCAGGTAGTTCGGAAATTCCGCACCGTACCCCTTGACAAACGACTTGTAACGATATATCGTTACATATCCAAAACTATCGAAAGGATACGTTTATGCGAAACAATGAGTTCGATCGCTCGTCAAATGGACGAGGTAGAAACCCAGAAAATGAAGGGACCCCCTTCGACACCCGTGCGAGCGGCCGACGCCGCCACGGACCGCACCATCGCGGCTTCCGAGGCGAAGAAGACCGCGAGCGCGGAGCCGGTGAGCGAGGTCGCGGCCCACGCCGCGGACGACGAGGCGACGTTCGTCTCGCCATCCTCTCCCTCTTGGAGGAGCGCCCGATGCACGGCTACGAGATGATGCAGGAGCTCGCCGAACGGACCCACGGTCTGTGGCGCCCGAGCCCCGGGTCGTTGTACCCGGCTCTGCAGTTGCTCGAGGACCAAGGCCTCGTGCGCTCAGAAAGCGCGGACGGACGTCGTCAGTTCACCCTGACCGACGAAGGACGCGCCGAACTGAAGGCCCGACCGCGCCCCAGCGCCCCGTGGGAAACCATGGTGCACCAGGCCGATCAGGGTGACATGGCGCTGCGCGCCGCGTTGCATCACGTCGCGGTCGCGGTGCACCAAGTCGCCGAAGCCGGCACCGACGAGCAGAAGGCTCGAGCCGACGCGTTGCTCAAGGAGCTTCGCCGTCAGATGTACCTGCTGTTGGCCGAGACCCTCGCCCCTCAGGCGGAGAGTCCTGCCGATGGCGCGCCGTCGGCCTAAGGCCCCCGCGTCGCTTTGACGCCGTGTCACCACGATGCCCGGATCACTCGTGATCCGGGCATCGTGGTGAGTAACGCCGCGCGGATCTAGAGCCGGCGGCGAACGAAGGACCGGCGCGCGAGTCTGGCGAGTGCGTAGAGCGCGCCGAGCAGGATCGCGGCGAACAACAACGGTCCGGCGAGTCGCAACAGCCACTCGAATCCGTCGATGAAACCGGCCACGCTGTCGTGCCAGGCCTTCGCGAAGCCGGTGCGCCGGTGATGCGTCGACGAATGGTGTCCCTTCGCAGAGAGGTTCACGGTCAGCGCGGCGTAGGTCGTCTCGTTGTTGAGGACCTTCAACTCACCCTGGTACTGCTCGATCTGGCTCTGAAGTTGGTTGACCTGGTTCTGCACCGCGAGGATGGCGCTGATGGTCGTGGCGCGCGTCATGATGACGAGGTACTCAGCGCGACTCACTTCGAGCGCGTGGATGCGGGCCTGGAGGTCAACGTATTGAGCCGTGACGTTGTTCGAGTTGGTCGTGACCGACGTGGCGTGACCCACGCGTTGGACCTGCGCGACTAACCGCGCAAAGCTCGACTGAGGAACTTGCAACACGACCGTCCCGCTGGAGAACCGTTCCGCCGAGCCCGTGCCGCCGTGGGCGCTGGTGCTGTCGACCAGGCCGCCATCGCCCGTGGCCAGCTTCGTCAGCGTCGTGATGGCGTCGGCGACCTGACCGTGCACAACCACCAGCGCGACGGTTCCGTTCGACTCGATCTTCTGGGCCGTGCCGGCCGTCGCTTGCTCCGCGGTGCTGTGATCGGCGGCAGCGCCGGTTGCCGTGAGCGCGAATCCCGAACCGGTAATGGCGAGTGCTCCCGTTGACGGCGCATACTTCTCACCCCGAACAATCTTTTCGGGGTTCCGAAGCGCGGCGTGCGGGGCGGGAGATTCTTGATTGCGCAAGGGCACGGCGATGGCCAGCGCCACGATGAGTGCCGCGGCGGCGCCAACCAGTGAACGACCTCGTCGTGAACCAACGAAGGTTGTAGGCCGAGTTCCTCGAACCTCCGTCCCCGCAATCTGATCCAGGAGTCGAGAGCGAGCGTCGGCGGAAACCTCGAATTGGTCGGCTTCCGCGTGGAGGGCCGTAGTGAGGAGTTCTTCATCGATCATGGTCATCCGGATATCTCCTTAAGTTCTCCGCGGTGCGAGATGTCGGGCTGAAGGTCGGGGTGCTGGCTCAGTCGACGACGCGCCTCGTTGAGGCGCGATTTCACCGTGCCCGGCTTTCGACCGATGGCGACGGCAATCTCTCGTTCGCTGAGGTCCGCGTAGTAGCGAAGGACCACGACGACGCGCAGGTGCGGGGGTAAGTCGCTGAGCGCTCGCAAGACGCCGTCGCAGATCGCTAGACGACTCGGCATGTCGTCCGCCGCTGGCGTGTCGCTCAGGTCGTCGTCACTCTCGCGTCGGTCCCGGTGTGGAATCTCTTGGCGGAGTTTCGAGTTACACGTGTTCACGACGACGCGATAGAGCCACGGTTTGATGCTCGTCTCTTTTGACAACGAGTCTCGGAACTTCCAGGCCCGAAGGAACGCCTCTTGCACCGCATCCTCGGCGTCGAGTCGATTACCCAGAATGAGATACGCGGTGCGAACCGACTGCGGGTAACCCTCCTCGAGCCAGGTCGCGAGGTCGTTCATGTCGCTAGAGCCTCCCACCGACGACCGCTCGACGTTGAAGGCGGAAATTAGTACCCATATCTATAGAGACGCGGGCCAGCCCCAAAAGGTTCGCGGTGGTGCCTACTGCGAGAAGATCACGGTGCGATGCCCCACGAGGGCCACGCGATCCTCGGCGACGAGCTTGACGGCCCTCGCCAACACGCTGCGTTCGACGTCGCGCCCGAGTGACGCCAACTCCGCGGGCTGGCGGGCGTGACTCACTCGAAGGACGTCTTGTTCGATGATGGGACCTTCGTCGAGGTCGGAGGTGACGAAGTGCGCGGTCGCACCGATGAGCTTTACCCCACGTTCGTAGGCCTGGTGGTAGGCCCGGGCTCCCTTGAAGCCGGGCAGGAACGAGTGGTGGATATTGATGATCCGCCCGCTGAGGTCCCGACAGAGTCCGGCCGAGATGACCTGCATGTAGCGAGCGAGGACGACGAAGTCGACGTGTTGTGTGGCGACGAGTTCCCTCAGGGCGTCTTCGGCCTGTGGCTTGGTCTCCTTGGTGACGGGTATCTCGAAGAAGGGCACGCCGTAGCGCGCGGCCAAGGGCGCACAGTGCGGATGATTGCTGACGACTGACGTGATGTCGAGGGGCAGGTCGCCTTGTTCGTGTCGATAGAGCAACTCCGCGAGGCAGTGATCGTAGTTCGAGACCATGATCAGCGCTCGGCGCCGCACGTCTTCGAGGCGAACGCCGAGGGTCGGGGTAAATGGCGCGAGCTCGGCTTCGAGGGTCGCGCGCACTAGGGGCACGTCGTCGGTCTCGGTCTCGAAGCGGGTGCGCATGCAGAACTGATTCGTCACCGGGTCGGTGAACTGGTCGTTCTCCAGGATGTTCCCGCCCACGGTGACGATGGCGGCGCTCGTCGCGCGTACGATCCCGGGCACGTCGTTACAGCGCAACGTGACGACGAAGTTCTTCACCGCGGGCGCTTCGTCACGTCTCGTCCGCACGAGGCGGAGGGTTTAGGACCGGTAGGCAAAGAAGCCCTGGCCCGACTTGCGCCCGAGCAGACCCGCCTGGGTCATACGAGAGAGGAGGGGTGGTGGCGCGAAGTGAGGTTCCTTGAACTCCTCGTAGAGGGACTCGGCGACCGCCATAGTGGTGTCGAGACCAATGAGATCGGTCAGGGCCAGGGGACCCATGGGGTGCGCGCAGCCAACGACCATGCCCGTGTCGATGTCTTCGGGACTCGCGAAACCCGACTCCAGCATGCGGATGGCCGAGAGTAAGTAGGGGATGAGCAGCGCGTTCACGACGAATCCGGCGCGGTCGGGCGAGGTTATGACGCGCTTGCCCAAGAAGTTCGTGGCGTAGTCCCTCGCTCGCGCGGTCGTCTCGGCGCTGGTGAGCAGCGAGGAGATGAGTTCGACCAACTTGAGCACCGGCACCGGGTTGAAGAAGTGCAGGCCGATGACCTGTTGGGGCCGTTGGGTGGCCATGGCGAGTTTGATGATCGGGATGGACGACGTGTTCGTCGCGAGGATGGCGTGAGGGTCCTCGACGGCGGCGTCGATCTTTCGAAAGACTTCGAGCTTCACGCTCTCGTCTTCGGCGACGGCTTCAACTACCAACTCCCGATCCGCCAGCTCTGAGAAGTCGGTCGAAAATGAGAGGTTCGCGCGCACCTCCGCGCCTTCGGATTCGGACATCTTCTTCGAGTTCACGGCCCGCGCGAGCGATCGCTCGATGCGCTCGAGTCCGCGCTCCATCGCCGCCGCGTCCGCCTCCACGACGAGGACTTTCCCGCCCGCTCGAGCCGCGATCTCGGCGATGCCCGATCCCATGAGTCCGCATCCCACGACGCCAATTCGATCCATCGGAACCTCCTCGTGTGGCCCACCGTGGCCGCTGTGCGCGTTCAGTCTAGGTCTGGGCATTCTCGGTGCTCGGCGCGACCCGTCGAGGTGGGCCACCGGGGAGCCGGTGGAGAGGGTTCGCTACGATTGACGACGTTCCGGTGGCACCCACCGCGTCGAGTTCAAAAGAGGGTTCGCTATGGACAGCGTTAACGTCATCGTCGAGATTCCGCGATTCAGTCAGAACAAGTACGAATACGACCACGAGAACCACACGATCAAACTCGATCGACACCTCATCGTCGCCATGGGCTACCCCGCGGAGTACGGATTCATCCCCGACACCCTCGGTGGCGACGGCGATCCCCTCGACGCGCTGGTATTGACGGAGTTTCCGACGTTTCCGGGTTGCTTGATCGAATCGAAGATCCTCGGCATGTGCATCATGACCGACGAGAACGGCCGCGACGAGAAACTCATCACGGTGCCCAGTTACGACAAGAAGTGGAAGGACGCCAACGACATCACCGACGTCCCCCAGGAGATCCTCGACCGCATCCGCCACTTCTTCACGGTGTACAAGGACCTCGACGAGGGTAAGTGGGTCAAGGTTGAGAACTACGCCGGTCGCGCCGAAGCGCTAGAGGTCTTGAAGGACGCTCGCGACCGATTCGTGGCTTAACGCTGCGAAGAGGGCAACGCAGGACCGCGCTCGTAGTCACAGCGCTGTACTACTCCCTATGCTCCTGTCCTCAACGGTCGATGAATTCAACGCAACGCTAGAATTGGGTGCTCGCCCCTGATACTCCTCGAGAGATGCGCCTTCTGTGAAACTACGTGTTGAGGATTTCCCCACGCCGCTACGACCGTTGCTACAGTGGCTGCGTATCGACTTCCGATCGGTGGGTTCGCCATCGGCGTTGGGTTTGCTAATCGCGACCGTAGTCGCCCTCGCGGGATCGTTGTTGGCCGACTACCTGCTCGTGAAACTGGGCGTCGCGGTCTTTCCTTCGACGAAGGGTTTCGTGCATTTTCGCTTCTCCGACTACTCCAAGCTCACCATCATCGGGGTGATTATCGCGTGCGTGGCGTGGCCCATCGTCGCGCAGATCACGTCCAGCCCTCGCTGGTTGTTCTTACGCGCGGCGATCGTCGTCACGATCGTGTTGTTCGCGCCGGACGCCTGGATCTGGCATCAGGGGTCGTCGGGCGAAGCGGTGTTCGTGCTCGTCTGGCTGCATATCGCTATCGCGATCGTGACCTACAACGCGCTGGTTCACCTAGCGCCGGTCCGGCGCGCCTTTCGGGGACGTCACGCACGCGCGTAACGCGACGGGTTCGCGTTTGAACCCTTAGAAAACGCGCGGAAAGACGAGAAAAAGGTCTGAGGTGAATGGCGGGCGCGCTCAGGTTTGCTAATCTCTAGTACTTCCATCGTAATTAGTGTAATTGGAGAGCACATGAACCGCAGGATCAAAACATTCGTCGCCCTACCGCTGGTAGCGGCCCTGGGCACG
>PLER01000139.1:31692-52690 GCA_003136495.1 Acidimicrobiaceae bacterium | reverse complement strand
AGCCCGTAGTCTGGAGGTAATGGACGACCGCCGAACACTCTCGACCACGCGGCAGGCGTCGTCCGAGGTCACGAGGGTGAACTTCACCGCGCTGCGAAAAGGCGGTCTGGACCCCAACGAGGTCCGCCTCCACCTCGAGGCGGTGGCTCGCGAGATGAGCCACCTGGAACACCGCGTCCGCGAACTCCAAGACCAGTTGAGCGAGGCCCAACGAGCGGCGGCGAACCCCGTCTTCGACGAGGCGACGCTCACCGGCGCGCTCGGCGCCCAGAGTGCCGCCATCGTGCGCTCAGCCCACGAAGAGGCCGGCCGGGTTACCGCCGAGGCGCAACAGCGCAGCGCGCAGGTCTTCTCCGAGACCCAGCAGCGCGCGGCGAGTCACCTGATCGAAGCCCAGGAGCGAGCGACGTCGTTGCTCGCCGAGGCCGAGAGCACCGCGGCGCAGATCGATCACGACGCGCGACTGGCCGCGGAGCGACTCATCGACTCGGCCAAGGTCAATGGTGAAGCGCTCGTCGAACACGCGCGTGAGCAAGGCCGCGCCATCGTCGAACAGTCCAACGAGGCGCGCCGCACGGTACTGAACGACCTCGCGATCAAGCGCAAGGCCCTGCACCTGCAGATCGAGCAACTGCGCGTCGCGCGCGACACGCTCGGGTCGTTCGTCTCCTCGGTGCGCAAGCAGATCGACGAGGTGCTCGACGGCATCAACGGATCGGACGAGGTCGCTCGCAGCGCGGCGCTCGAGGCGTTGCGCTACCACCAAGTCGCGCCCGAACCGACCGAGGAAGAGCTCCTCGCCGGGACGCCGCTGCGCGAGGTGCCCCCGGCCGCCGTCGCCCCCGCGACCGTGGAGCGCGAGAACGAACCGGCCGTCGCGAAACCACAGCCGCGCAAGGCTCCCAAGCCCGTCCCGGTCGCCGAGGAGTCCTTGCTCGACGACGATCCCTCGGGGACCGACGTGGTCAATGAGATTTTCGCCCGACTGCGCAAGGCCACCCTCGAAGAGCGCGGCGTCACCATGCCACCACCGAAGAAGGCACCCTCGAACAAGCCCGAGACGCCCGTCGGCGTGCTCTTTCGCCGACGCGACGACGCCCTCGAAGAGTCACTCTCGGTGCTGACGCGCCGGGTGAAGCGTGCCCTCCAAGACGACCAGAACATCATGCTGGAACGTCTGCGCAACGTGAGCGCGATGATCACGACCGAGTTGGAGGACGAACACACGCAACGTTCTCGTTACGCCGAGGCGGCCTACGACGCGCTGGCGCTCGCGGCCCAGGCGGGGGTGCAGTTCGCCCACGACGAGGGCGGGGTCGCCGGAGCGAACGTGTCGAACGACGCGCTCCAAGACTGCGCCGCGGACCTGGCGGTCACCGTGGTGCTCGCGCTGCGCAAGAAGATCTTGTCCGACAGCGCGGGTGACGGGCCCGAGCGAGCGAACGCGGCCTACCGCGAGTGGCGCGGCGCGCGAGTCGAACGACTCTGCACCGACGCGGCGCGACGGTCCTTCCACCTAGGCGTCGTGACCGCCTCCAAGGGACGATCGATTCGCTTCTTCGCGGTGCCGAACGACGCGCCCTGTGACATGTGCGCGCACGATTCGGAGTCCGGCGAACGCATTGCCGGCGAGAACTTTCCGAGCGGTTCGCCCTACCCACCGCTGCACGCGGGCTGCGCCTGCACCGTCGTTCCGGTGTAGTTGCCGCCAGTTTCAGCCATTTAGAAAAGTCGTAGGCTCTCTTCGTGCGTAGTCCCACCGACGTTCCCCAGCGACCGCGCCGCCTNNCGCAATCTCGCGATTCTCTGGACCGATCAGATGTGGTTCTCCTCGGTCGGGCTCTCGGGCGTGTTCTCGACGCTGTTTTTCATAAAGGTCGGGCTGGCGTTCACCTTCGGCGCGATCTTCTTCTTCATCATGTGGGGCAACCTGCTCTTAACGGACCGATTCGGTGCGCGAGATTTGACCTTCGACGCCGACGACGAGGTGGTGCGACGCTTCCAGAACGCGGTGCGCCCCTACGCCAAGCGCGTGTACGCCGCGATCGCCCTGGTCATGGGGATCATCGCCGGACTCAACGCGACCGGTCAGTGGCAGAACTACCTCTTGTTCTCCCACGCGCAGTCCTTCCACAAGGTCGACCCCGTCTATCACAAGGACCTCGGGTTCTACATCTTCACGCTCCCCTTCGTCTCCTTCGTCGTGACCTGGTTCCTCGTGGTGCTGATTGTCGCCCTGGTCGTGACGGCGGGGTTTCACGTCCTCAACGGCGGCATCCGCACCACGCGAGTCGTCCCGCGGGTCAGCCCGCGGGTGAAAGCCCACCTCTCGGTGATCGGCGCGGCGATTGCCTTGATGAAGGCGGGTGGCTACCTGATCGCCAAGTGGGAGTTGGTGAACTCCACCAACGGCTACGTCCAGGGCGCGCTCTACACCGACCTGCACGCGCGCATGCCCGCCCTGACGATCCTCTTCTACCTCTCCCTCGCCGCCGCGGGCATCCTGCTCTACAACGTGCGATCTCGGGGATGGTCGCTGCCGGTGGTGGCGGTCGGGCTGTGGGCCTTCGTCGCGTTGGTGATCGGCGTGTTGTACCCGACGTTCCTCCAGGCCCTCAAGGTCAGTCCCAACCAGCAGTCCTTAGAGGCGCCCTACATCGCGCGCAACATCACCGCGACGCGTGCGGCCTTCGGCCTCGACCACGTGACGAATCGCGCCTTCGCCGGTTCCACCTCGATCTCGGAGGGCCAGATCAAGGCCGACACCGCGACGCTCAACAACATCCGCCTGTGGGACCCGGCGACGTCGATCGCGCTCGAGACGGTCACGCGTCGTCAGTCCATCCGCTCGTACTACAACTTCACGACCCTCGCGGTGGATCGCTACTTCATNNGCCAATCAGGTCGACGCGGCGACCGGCAACCCGGTCTTTGACGTCTCGAACGTGCCGCCGCAGTCCCAAGCAGGTCTGCCCACCTTGACCCAGCCCGACATCTACTTCGGCATCGGCTACAACGGCTGGGTCGTGGCGAACTCCAAACAACCCGAACTCGACTACCAGGTCGACACCGGCGCCAACGCTGGCCAGCCCGTCGAGGTCCACTACAAGAGC
The DNA here is from genome assembly GCA_003136495.1 of Acidimicrobiaceae bacterium. GTDB lineage: Bacteria > Actinomycetota > Acidimicrobiia > Acidimicrobiales > RAAP-2 > RAAP-2. The sequence continues at coordinate 49,577 of PLER01000139.1, read as the reverse complement.
ACCGGCGGAGTCCCGGTGGGCAACGTCTTTTCACGCGCGGCGCTCGCGTTGCGCCTAGGGGACTTCAACTTCCTCATCTCGAACCAGATCACCTCGAAGAGTCGGGTCCTCTTCGTGCGCGACGTGCGCCAGATGGCCGAGAAGGCGGCGCCGTTCCTCACCTTCGACTCCCAGCCCTACGCGGTGATCGCCAACGGCGAGGTGCAGTTCGTCCTGGATGGTTACACCACCACGACCCAGTACCCCTACAGCGAAGACGCGAGCAGCCTCGGTGTCTCAACCGGTGGGCTGCCGGGCAGCTTTAACTACGCCCGCAACTCGGTCAAGGTCGTCGTCAACGCCTACAGCGGCAAGATGACCTTCTACGCGAACGACCCCAACGACCCCATTTTGAAGGCCTACCGCTCGGCGTTCCCCACGATGTTCAAGCCCATGAGCGCGATGCCCTCGACGATCCGCACGCACCTGCGCTACCCCTCGGACCTCTTCGCGGTCCAGGCGGCGACCTACGGCCGCTACCACATCACCTCGGCCAGCGCCTTCTACTCGGCCTCGGACCGCTGGGAGATCTCACCCACCACCGGGGCCGGCTCACCGTCGGCGACGCTGCAGAGCACCGAGCACACCAACGCCAGCGGCGAGGTCATCTCGAGTTCACTCTCGCCAATGAGTCCGGTCTTCCAAGTCGGCTCCTTGCCCAATGAGAACCATCAGCAGCTCCTCGAATCCGTGGACTACGTGCCGGCGGGGAACTCCTCGACCGTCCAGAGCCTGACCGCGTTCATGATGGTCACGAGCGACCCGGGGGACTACGGGCAACTCAGTGTCTACGAGACCCCCCGCGGCACGACGGTGACGGGTCCGTTGCAAGCCGACTCCGAGATCCAACAGACCTCCAAGGTCTCGTCGATCATCACGCCGCTCGACCAACACGGATCGAACGTCATCTTGGGCAACAACCTGACGGTGCCGCTCGACTCCTCGATCCTCTACATCCGGCCCCTCTACGTCTCGAGTTCCTCGAACCCGATGCCGCAGTTGCGCTACGTGATCGCGGTCTTCAACCAGAATGTCGGGATCGAATCCACGCTGGCCGCCGCGCTCTCGGACGTCTTGGGCGCGAACGTCACCGGCGTCTCCTCGGGTTCTGGTTCCGGCTCCGGATCGGGCTCGGGCACCGGAACCGGAAGCACCAAGAGCGCCGCCGCGTATCTGGCGCAGGCCTCCACCGACTACGCCAACGCCCAAACGGCGCTCGCGAACGGCAACCTCGGTCTCTACCAACGTGACGTCAACGCGATGAACGCGGAGCTCGAACTCGCGCAAAACGCTCTGAACTCGACCACCACCACCACGACCACCCCGAAGAAGAGTTAGTCAGTCGTCGTCTCGCTCGTCGAGGTGTCGGTAGGGGTTGAGGAGACCCTTCGGGTCGAAGACGGCCTTGATCTTGCGCTGGAGTTCTACGAGCGCCGGGTCGGCGAGGGCGAGGTAGGGACCGCGCTTGTCGATGCCGAGTCCGTGCTCGCCCGAGATCGCGCCACCCAGCGCGACGCCCGCTCGAAAGAGGTCCAGCTCGAGCGCCTCGCGCTTAGCGTCGTCGCCCTGGAAGACCGAGAGGTGCACGTTGCCGTCGCCCACGTGACCACAGCCCGCGACGAAGCTCTCGTGACGCTGCGCGATGGCACTCACCTCGTCGAGGAAACGCGGCACGCTGGAGCGCGGCACCACAATGTCAAGAATGTCGTTCGCCCCCGCCGCCTTGGTCAGCCAGAACACGCGCTCCCTCGCCTGGATGAGTTGTGACGCGGCGGCCCCTTCGAGCACGTAGACGTCGAGCGCGCCGGCGTCACTGACCAACGCCGCCGCCGCTTCGAGATCGGTGTCGAGTTGTTCCTTGGTGCGCGTCTCGAGCACGACGACGAGGTAGGCCAACGTCCGCTCCGCGACCGACGGGTCGACGCCGAGGTGGAGATCGGAACCGCGCGCCAAGGTGGACATCGTCAAGACGTCGAGGTACTCGAGCAGCGAAGGCTCGAGCCCCGAGGCGACGAGCGTCGGGACGACGGTCGCGACCTCGGTGACGTCGCTGAAGGGCACGAGCAGCGTNNGTGAGGTCGTAGCCCGACGAACTCTTGACGACCGGTCCGCCGGTGCGAAGGACGGTGCCGTCGATGAGGACGACCTCGAGGCCCAGCACGTGGTGCCGCGTGACACCGTGGCGCACGGCGCGCATGCCCCCCGCGTTGGTGTTCACGTTGCCCCCGAGCGATCCCGAGAGTTCGCCGGGGTAGACCGGGTAGTGCAGTCCGGTTCCCGCGAGGTGCTCATTCAACTCTCGAAGGGTGATGCCCGCCTGCACGACGGCGACGTGGTCGCCGGTCTCGACGCGCAGCACCTCGCGCATCTGGTCAAAGGCGATGACGAGTCCACCCTGGACGGGTGTCGCGCCACCCGACAGTCCAGTCCCCGAACCGCGAGGGGTCACCGGCACTTCGTGGTCGTAGGCCCAACGAGCCAGGGCGACGACGTCGGCCGTCGACCTCGGTCGCGCCACCGCGAATGGCTCGCGCCGACGTTCGTGGAGGGACTCGTCGTGCAGGTCGCTCGGGTCGTGTTGGCCCGAAAACGTGACGGCACCGCTGAAGACGTTCTCTAAATCACGGCGAAGTTCGGCGGCGTCCACTGGTCGAAAACCCTACTCCGTGGACCCGTCGCGCTCGGCCTCGCGAGCGTCGCCCCGCGATGCCTGTGAGGACGCCGCGTCCGGGGCACCCGCGTCGATGGCGCGCTCGGGGTCGCGCACGCCCGGCGCGAAGAGCACCGCGACGCAGATCAGCGACGCGATGATGCCGCAGTAGAAGAACGCGTGACGGACGCCCACGGCGCTCGCGGCGAGACCACCGAAGAGGATGCCGAGGGGGCCGAGGGAGAACGCGAAGAGATACACCAGTGACGAGACCCGGCCGAGCACGTCGTTGGGTACGAGCCGCTGCATCATCGCAACCCAGAGCACGTCGCCGTAGAGGATGAGACCGACGTCGGCGGCGGTGAGCAGGGCCACCACTATCACGTTGGGCGAAAAGGCGATACAGGCCGAGGCCACCCCGCCCGCGGCGTAGGCGGACCACAGCACGGTGACCTCGCGGGTCGGTCGACCCACGCGGGCCACGACGAAGGCGGCGACGATGCCCGCCGCACCGCCGGCCGCGTAGACCAGGCCCAGACTCAAGGCGCTCGCGTGCAGCGTCTCACGCACCATGAGGGGACGCAGCACCGTAATAGCCATCCCGAAGAAGTTGGCGAAGGAGGCCCCGATGATGGAGACGAGCAGCCACCGTCGCGTCCACACGTAGCGCAGTCCTTTTCGCGCGTCGTCGATCAAGGACGAGCCTTCGTTCGTTGGTCGAACTCGTGAGCGGAGCATCGCCAGAGAGAGGGCGGAGATGAGAAAACTCGCGGCGTCCACGCCGAAGGACCACGCGAGGCCAATGATCGCCACCACCAGACCACCCACCGCGGGACCGATGAGACCCTGAGTGAGTTGGTTGCTCATCTGACCGAGCGCGTTGCCCGAGACGAGCAGATCCGCGTCCAGTAGTTCCGGGACGATGGTCATCGAAGCGGGGCCGAAGAAACTGTCGGCCGCGCCGAAGATCGCCGACATCACGACGAGCTCCCAGAGGCGCAGCGATCCGTCGGCGATCAGGAGACCGATCACGCCCACGGTGACGCCGCGTACGGCGTCGGAGCTCAACATGACCAGTCGACGAGGTGCCCGGTCGACGACGACACCGCCAATCAGCGCCAGGAGGACCGAGGGAACGGCCCGCGCCGCAAAGACCAGCGCGATTCCCGACGGGTGACGATCGATATCGAGGGCGACGATAGCGAGAGCGATGGTGAAAACGCCGTCGCCCAGGGAGGAGACGCTCTGGCCAGTCCAGAGCAACGCGAAGTCGCGAACCTTCAGCGCCGCGAACGTCCCTCGATCACCGCTCATACGTGGCACGCCCCATCCCCTCGCGACACCCACGACGGCCGACTCGTCAGGTCGTCGGGTGCAGTCGACTCACACTACTTTTCGTCCGCCGGGCCGACGGTGCGTCGTCTCGGGGATGCGCCTTTGGAAATGACGAAGCCCCCACGCGAATGACTCTTCGCGTGGGGGCTTCGTTACGTGCGTTCGTTATTTGACGCTGTACTTCACGCGGGCGCTCTTGCCGTCCTTGAAGCGGAGCACCAAAGTACCGGTGCCCTTCTTCGCCGCGGCGCTCTCTTTGATCTTGACGCGGACCACGGACTTCGAGACGCCGGTGACGCTGATGGTCGAACCAGCCGGGCCAGTAATCCGGGCGACTGCGGTGAAGTTCCTACCGGTGATCGCGGCGGCCACGGTCGTACCCGGTACGCCCGAGGCGGTCACTCGTATCGCGACGGGTGAGGGTACCGCGACGACGGCGGGCGCGACGAAGTCAATCGACGAGTCGGCGCGGTCGGCTTCTTTGGCGTCAGCAACTTCGATGATGCAGCCGTTGAAGTTGGTCGCGCTCGTGCCGCAGGTTCCGTTACCCACGGTGCCGGTGACGACCTTGAAGGACGTCGAGGGCAGTGCGCCGGTCGAACTGGCGGTGATGGGCGTGGCACCGGCGGTGTCACAACCGGCGGGGGTGGTCGCGGTCGCGAGGCATTCGACGGCGTAGACCGTGTCGCCGGCGGTGAAGTTACTGCCGGTCAGGGTCACCGCTTGTCCGTTGGCCAGACCGATCGACGGCGAGACCGTGAGGCCGGGCCCGGACGCGAAGCTGATCGTGGTGAAGGTGACGAGGGAGCCGGTCGCGATCGAACCGACCGAGATGATGCACGTCGCATCGGTCGTACTCGTGCCGCAGGTGCCGTTACCGATGGTGCCCGTGGCGACGTAGAAGTTCGTCGCGGCGATCGTGCCGGTCGCACTAACGGTCAACGGTGCCGGCGCGCTGACGTTACAGCCCGCTTCGGTCAACGCGGATCCGTTGCACTCGACGGCGACGAGTGAAGACTCATTCGCGCTGAAGCCCGAGCCGGTGATGGAGATCTCTTGTCCGTTGGTGAGTCCGCTACTGGGGGTCACCGTGATTGTGGGGACCGCCGCGCTGGTCGCGCCCGCGCCAATGGCTCCCACGGTGGCCATCACACCTACCACCATGGCCATCGCCGCAATGCTCGTCGCTATTCGTCTCATGCAAAAGCCTCCTGGCTCGTCTCGTTGCTAACTCTGCACTACCAGGCGACTGTCGTGTCTCGTAGTGCAGTCGGCCCGTGCCACAACTACGTAGGTAGGTTGTGAGCTTCTCCGCTCGTCGGACGCGCCACGTCAAGTGTAATTGGGGGGCGCGTCGCGTGGACCTCGCGTTCTAATCCACATCGAATCTTAAGAGTGCGCACCAGTCGCGTCGGATTGCCAGGCCACGACCGGTCCAGTGACCTCGAGCCCGACCTGAGTGTCGCGTTCAGGGAGCGCGGTCGGTTTCGACGTGCGCGCAGTTAGCATCACCGACTCGTCGAACTCCGGACGAAGTTTGATGACGGCGTCGTGGCCGTAGAACTCGACGTCGAGCACGCGCGCCCTCGATCGATCGTCGCTCACGTCCTCGTGCAGCACGAACTGTTCTGGTCGCACGAGCACGACGACACTCGAACCCGGCGCGATTACGGTGTCGCGACCGGTCTCGTCCAGTCGCAATCGACCCAACGGGGTCACGGCGACGTCGCCGGCGATGACGCCGGGGACGAAGTTTGCGTTGCCGAAGGCCCGCGCGACCCTCGGCGTCGCGGGTCGCGCGTAGAGGCCCGCGGGCGTGTCGAACTGACCGATGTGACCGTCTTCGATGACCGCCACGTAGTCGGCGAGCGAGAGGGCCTCGTCCTGATCGTGGGTGACCAGAATCGTGGTGGTGCCCGCGTCGCGCAAGACCCGTCGCACGTCGCGGCGCACCGACTCGCGCAGGCTCGCGTCCAGGGAGGAGAACGGTTCGTCCAAGAGGACGAGCGCGGGATCGATCGCGAGCCCCCGGGCTAACGCCACGCGTTGCTGTTGGCCACCCGAGAGTTGGTGNNTCCTTCCGTTCGAGACCGAAGCCGACGTTGCGCTCGACGGTGAGGTGCGGAAACAGGTTGCCCTCTTGGGGCACGTAGCCAATGCGCCGCCGTTCGGCGTCGACGTAGTGCGACTCGTCGTCGACGATGGTGTCGCGCAGTCGCACGCGTCCTCGGTCACCACGTTCGAACCCGGCGATGATGCGCAGCAGCGTCGTCTTGCCGCTGCCCGAGGGTCCAAGGACCGACACGAAGGAGCCGGCCGCGACCTCGAGGTCCAGGTCGCGCAGCACGCTTTGGTGGGCGTAGGCCTTATGGAGTCCGGTGATCTCGAGCTCGCTCACGACGCGACCCCAGGGACCGATGAGAGGGCGGATCGAACGGGCAAGCGATCAAAGAAACGTCCGAGCAGGTACGCGGGCACCGCGGCGATGGCGATGATCACCAACGCGAAGGGCGCGGCTTGGCCGTAGGAGAGGTTCTGCTGATACGCCCAGAACTGCGTGGCCAGGGTCTGTACGCCCGTGGGGATGAGTATCAAAGTGGCCGTCAGTTCGGTCACCGCGGAGAGAAAGACCAGGCAGAACGCCGCGCCGAGGCCGGGGGCGACGAGCGGCAACGTCACGCGCAGCAACACGCGATGGCGAGGGACGCCGAGCGAGCCCGCGATCTCTTCGAGGGCGACGGGGGCCTGGGCGACCGAGGCGCGCACGCCGACGAGGGCCAGTGGAAAGAACATCAACGCGTAGGCGAAGACGAGCAGCGGAGCGCGTTGGTATTCGAAGGAGTCGAGATGTTGTTCGGAGAAGTACGCGAGGGCCAACGCCACGACGAGCCCGGGCATTGCGAGCACCAAGAACGTTGTGCGGGTGAGTAGCCGATTGAGTGCCGAGGGACGACGGATGACGAGTAGCGCCACCGGGAGCGCCATGAGCGTCGCGACCAGCGCCGCGGCGGCGCTGTAGCCCGCGGTGTAAAGCGCCGAGGAGAGCAGTGACTCACCGGCGAGTCCGTGGGCGCCGCCTTCGAACATCCAATACAGCGACGAACCAACGGGCACGCCGAGCGCCGCTGCGACGAGGGCGACGAAAGCAAACAGCACGGGGATCTTCATGCGCCCGAGGGGACGGCGCGTCGTCACGCGCTGGACGCCGGGCCCGCTTCGAGCGACGTCTCCCGAGCCGCGTAGCGAACTCTCACCCACCATGACGACGAGGGAGAACAACACCAGCACCAGCGAGAGCGCGCAGGCCGACGCGGTGTCGAAGCCGACGGAGAACTCGCTGAAGATCTCGGTGGTGAAGGTCTGGTACCCCAGAATCTCAAACGCCCCGTACTCGGCGAGGATCACCAGTGCGACCAGCAGCGACCCCCCCAAGATGGCTCGACGGGCTTGGCCGAGTGTGATGCGAACGAACGTAGAAATACGGCTCGCTCCGAGGCTGCGAGCGATCTCTTCTTGACCGGGGTCCGCCCCGCGAAAACTTGCGGCGACCGGCAGGTAGACGAGCGGGTAGACCGCGAGAGTCATCACCAACACGGCCCCGCGATAACCCGCGACCCACGTTGACAAAGAGGACCAGCCGAAACTGACCACGAAATCGGGAATGGCGAAAGGGATCACGACGAGGACGGCCCAGACGTGGCGTCCCGGCAAGTCGGTGCGCTCCACGCAGTAGGCGCTGAGTGTGCCAATGACCGCGCACAGCGCGGTCACGACCACGGTCAGGCGCACCGTGTTCCAGAGCAACGTCGCCGTGAGGGAACGCCAGACGAGGTGCCAGATATTCGCCGCGCCAGCGTCGGTGGCTTCGGTGATCAGGAAGATCAGTGGCAAGGCCAGCGCGGCCACCACCACGAAACTGATGGCGGTGAGCCCGCGGCGGCGAGGTCCTCGCCGCCGCGGGCTCGCTTCCGCGTCCAATCGCTCAGTGGAAGGGTTCCTTAACGTGGCGTTCGTCATAGGAGTTGGACCTCACGAAGGAGCGCAATCGCCCGCTGGCCGGTGCCCAGTTGGGCGATATTGATGGGGTAGGGCGCTAGGGCACTGAAGGGCGTCTCGGGCTGCGCGGTCGTGACCCCCGAGGCCACGGGGTACTCGAAGCTGATCGAGTGCGCGATGATCTCCTGTCCCCGTCGCGAGACCAANNGAGACGTCGATGACGTAGCCCGGGTCGTGCGGCGCGAAGTACGTGATGAGTGAGCGCATGTTCGACGCGCCGATCTCCGCGCGCATGCGATACCAGTAGTACTGGTTGACGACGCCGAAGGCGACGGCGCCGCGATTGACCTCATTGGCGATGGTCTCATTGTCGGGGTAGACGTGGGCGCTGGCGTTTGACTTAATCCCGTTGAGCCACTTCAGTGTCGCCGCCGTGCCGTAGGCCTGGAGCACGGAGGTGACAATGGGTTGAAAGTCGGTCTCGCCCGCGGCGAAGGCCAACTCACCTTTGTACTTGGGGTCGGCGAGACCCATGACGGTTGTCGGCAAGTCACGTTTCTTTATCAGCGATGGGTTGTAGATGAGGACGCTGACGCGCGCGGACACGCCGACCCAGTTTCCCTGAGGTGAGTTGAATCGTGCGGGCGTCTTGGCCAGCGTCGAGGGATCAACCTTCGCGAGCAGACCACGTTGTTGGAGGTACTCGAGTGCGGGGGAGTTCTCGCTATAGAAGACGTCGGCGGGCGAGCGCGAACCCTCCTGGACGATTTGCGCGTCGAAGGTGTCCTCGTCGTCACTACGCACCGCCACCGTGATCGAGGGATACTCCTTTTCGAACGCGGCCACGAGGGCGTCGGTCGTCTGCACGTGCTGGCCGTTATAGAGCGTGATCGTGACGCCCGTGGCGACGCTGGACGCACCGCACGCGGCGAGGGTCACCGAGGCGAGCGCCACCGCGCCGGCGCCCACGATGAGTCGTCGTCGCTGTCGGGTCCTCGCGTTGCCGGGGCGGGCGAAACTCACTACGTGACCCCTGGGCAGTACTGGTGGAGCGACATCGTGGCGTCGCGAACCTCGCGTTGCGCGAACCGCGCACCGCCGTGGCTGAAGTATCTCTCGTACGCGGCGCTGAGCTGTTCGATGGCGTCGCGCAGCCCCGCGTTCGATGTGGCGATGCCCTCGAGCGGCCGTACCTGCGCCTTCGCGTAGCCGAGAGGGTTGGCCACCGGATTCGGACCCTCGGCGAGGGTGGCGGCGACCTTGTGACAGGTCGACGACGAGGTCCCGTCGGCGTTCGGGTGGGCGAGCCACAGCGCGATCAGCACGACGATCACCGCCAGGAGTCCAATGAAGATCGTGTTCCATCGTCGCTGGTGGGAGGAAGAACCGGTGCCCCGATTGTCGCCCGGACCGATTCGCGACGGTTTCGGCACCGTCGCGGGATCCTGCGGCGAGGGATTCGTCACGCCCTTGGACCTTTGTGACGACGGGGGCCGACGAGGTAGCGCCGATCGCTCACACCTGGCACGAGGAACGAACGAGCGTCATTTCGACCGGGGAGGTTGAGGTCGGGCGTCAGTTGGGGGGATACCGACGTGCTCACTTAGGTTAGGCTAACCTAACGACCTCAAAACGTCAACGTAGCTTCATGCTCGGCTTCGAAGCACCTTCGCGCATCCGTCCAGTGAATTCGACTGATTCCTCGGCAAGCCTCAGCAGTTCTTGAAAGTTCCTGTGGTACGTTGGCCCTTAGGACGTCAAGACCCAGCCTCCTTCTGAACTGGCATTTAGCCAGGGACTCTCGAAGGTTGGCATAGAAATGACTCGTCTTTCCACTCTCGCGAGGTCAACGAGCCGTGCTCGATCGGTCCTGGGTCGAACGGCGGCCGTCGGCGCCGCGTCAGCGCTGGTCGCGGGATTCNNGGAAGCGTTCGAGGGTCGTTCACCCCGACGGCGACGGCGACCTCCGGCGACAAGGTCGTCATCACATTGGATAAGACCTCGTCGGGCTGTTCGATCAGCGACGGCAAGGTCACCTTCACGGCTGCGGGGACCTGCGTCGTTGACGACAACGACCCAGGAAATTCGACCTACGCCGCGGCCGCAGAGGTTCACCAGGACGTGAAGGTCTACGCCGCCAACACGATCAGTGCGAGCGCGTCGCCCTCTTCGGGCAGCACCGGCGGTTCGTACTCCCCGGGTGCCTCGGCCACGTCAGGCGACGCTGTCGTTAAGACCATTGACGGCTCGTCGACGGGCTGTTCGATCAGCGACGGCAAGGTCACCTTCACCGGCGCGGGGACCTGCCGAGTGAACCTGAACGACCCGGGTAACGGCGCCTTCGCCGCGGCGAGTCAAGTGCGCCAGACCATCACGGTCCACAGCGCCAACACGATTTACGCCAGCACGCCTCCCGCCGCGGGCACCATCAACGGTACCTACGCCACGGGCGCGTCGGCCACGTCGGGCGACACCGTGGTGATCAGCCTCGCTGGTGGTTCGACTGGCTGCACGCTCGATAAGAAGCTCGTCACGTTCTCGGGTAACGGCGTCTGCGAGATCGACTTCAACGACGTGGGCAATGGCGCGTACGCCGCGGCCACGCAGGTCCAACAATCCATCACCGTCGGCGTCGGAAACCCGAGGGCGCAAGCAACGTTGACCCTCACGAGCATCAGGGCCATCCACGGTCGGCCCCTGACTCTCGTCACGAGCGGCGGCTCGGGCGTCGGTGCCGTGACCTACGCCGTGACCGCCGCCGGTTCGGCGGGCTGCTGGATCAGTGACGGACAACTCAAGACGACCCGGGCCGGCACCTGCGAGGTGACCGCCACCAAATCAGCTGACGCCACCTACGCCGCCGCCCGATCGCTGGCGACCACCGTCTCGGTGGCGGTCTCGCGACCGCTGGCCGAGCGCGTGAGCGCTCCGGTGTGGACCGGGCAGACCGTCACCACCAAGATCATCGGGACGGGCTTTTACGGTCGACCACGGATCATCACGAGCGCCGCAGGCACCAAGATTGTCCTGCTTCGCGACACCGGTCGCGTCATCACGGTTCGGGTCAGCGTCAAGCGCGGGACGCGACGAGGTGAACACACCTTCACACTCATCTTCGCTAGAGGACAGCGCACGTCCCTTCACTACAACCAGCGTTAGGACTTGAGCGACACGTTCGCCGACGTCCCTCGAGGCCGCGAGTTCGCCGAATGGCTCGCCGTCTTGAGGGGCGTCGGGTTTATCCGCTAGGCTTTTTGAGCCATCGCGGGGTGGAGCAGTCTGGTAGCTCGTCGGGCTCATAACCCGAAGGTCGCAAGTTCAAATCTTGCCCCCGCCACGAAACGCAGTTCGGAGCCGGTGCGAAAGCACCGGCTCTTCTGCACAGACGCTCGCCTTCGTTACAGATCGGCCCTATCCCGGCCTCGACAGTTGCTGAGCGGCGCGAGATTGTCGTAGTGACTGGTGACGTCGGCGCCATGGTGTGGCGACGAAGGAACAGCCGCACGTGGACCTTGACGGGTGGATAACGGTGAATCCTGCCCGAGGAGTCCTGAACGTTAGTTGACACTTACGTAAGTCAATACTAACATATTTGCGTGGACACAGCTTTCCGAGCGCTTGCGGAACCCCGCCGTCGAGAGATCTTGAAACACGTCTGGTCGTACGAACTTCCCGCGAGCGAAATCGCCGCGCGTTTCGGTGACGTCACGCGCTCGGCCATCTCCCAACACCTTGGCGTGCTGCGTGACGCCGAGTTGATCACCGAACGCCGCGAGGGCGTGCGGCGCTTGTACCGGGCGAACCACCACCAGATGGAACTCGTGCGCCGCTCCCTCGAGGAGTACTGGGGCGGGAGTTTGGACCGCTTACGTTCTTTGGCCGAGTCGGCCGAACGAGAGAAAGGAAATAGTGATGGCTGAAGTGGTGTGCGAAGTAGTGGTTGGGGCCAGCCCCGGAACAATCTTTCCGTTCTTGACCGATCCCGCGCTGCACCAGTTGTGGATGGGCACCGAGGTCGAACTCGATGCGCGTCCCGGCGGCGCGTATCGAGTCGTGGCCCGGGGGAGTAATCACGCCCTTGGCACGTTTCGTGAGGTGGTGCCCAATGAGAAAGTTGTGTTCAGCTTTGGGTGGGATGAACCAGATCATCCAATACCGCCCGGATCGACCGAGGTGGAGATCACGCTCGTTCCCGAGGGGGAGAAGACCCGGGTGCGTCTGACCCATCGCGGACTACCCGATGACGCGGTGAGCGACCACGCCAACGGTTGGGGCTTCTACCTCAACCGCCTCGGCACCGTCGCCACGGGCGGCGATCCGGGACCGGAGATCACCGAGGGCTAATTTCCGCCAGCGGCGTGGGTCGTTTCATCAACCCGTACCATGCCTGGAGTGGGCTGCTTCGGTCATCCGTCGAGGTCCCCGGAGAAGGAGTGGCGTGATGGTGATTGAGGGTGAGTACGAGCCGAGTCCCGCCCAGTGGGTCCGCGATCAGGTGGCCGAGTACGAGAGTTCCGGGGGAACGCGCGCCAACACGCTTCGTGACACCGGGTGGCCCATCGTGATCTTCACCACGCGCGGCAACCGCAGCGGCAAGGTTCGTAAGACGCCCGTGATGCGCGTCGAGCACGACGGCGAGTACGCGCTCGTCGCTTCCAAGGGCGGCGCACCAGAGAACCCCGTGTGGTTCTACAACCTTCGCGCCTATCCCGATGACGTCGTCCTCCAGGACGGGCCCGAGCCCTTCGACGTGGTCGTGCGCCAAGTCAGTGGCGAGGAGCGCGCCACATGGTGGGTGCGAGCGGTGGCGGCGTATCCGCCCTACGCCGAGTATCAAGAGAGGACCGACCGAGAGATCCCGGTCTTCGTAGCGCGCCGCAAGAGCGAGGGAACGTCCTAGACGCCGCGAGTCGGTCCGCAACCTCATCAGGAAAAACTACGATTTAGTCCGTGGAACCTCGTGACGTACTCGCGCTCGATGAGATCAATCTCTCCGATCCCGCCTTCTGGGAACTTCCCTATCCGGTGCGCGATGGCGCCTTTCGACGTCTTCGTCGTGAGCGTCCAGTGGCATTCTTCGAGGAGCCGGAACTCGATCCGGCGATCGCGATGTTTATTCCCAAGGGCAACGGCTATCACGCGGTGACTCGCCACGCCGACGTGGCGGAAGTCAGCCGTCATCCCGAGATCTACTCTTCGGCCAAGGGGGCGACCAGCATCCAGGACATGCCCGTTGAGTTGCTCGAGTACTTCGGCTCACTGGTCAACACCGATGACCCTCGCCACGCGCTGCTGCGTCGCGTCGTTTCGGCGGCCTTCAGTCCCCGGACGATCAAGCGGATTGAGGAACGAATCGAGACCCTCGCCGGTTCCATCATCGATCGTGTCTGTGAACGCGGGGAGTGCGACTTCGTACTCGACGTGGCGGCTCGGCTGCCGCTCGAGGTGATCTGTGACCTCATGGGAGTGGCCNNGAGTACACGCCCGAAGGAACCGACGTGTTGACGTCGCTCCTCGTCAAAGCCGAAGAGCTCACCGCGCTCGTCAGTGAGCTCGCGGAGTTTCGTCGCACCACGCCGGCCGACGACGTGACGTCCGCCCTCGTCAACGCGAACGTCGACGGCGAGGCGCTGACGCCCGCCGAAGTCGCGTCTTTCTTCATTCTCCTGGTCGTCGCCGGTAACGACACCGCCCGTAACACGATGAGCCTCGGCCTACACGCTCTCACCGAGTACCCCGATCAGCGAGCGCTCTGGCTCGCCGACCCCAAGGGCAGTGGTCCGAGCGCCGTTGAGGAGATGGTGCGGTGGTGCTCGCCCGTCGTGTGGATGCGGCGCACGGTCACCCGGTCGACGGAGTTGGCGGGGACGCGACTCGAAGAGGGTGAGAAAGTCTTGATCTACTACAACAGCGCCAATCGGGACGAAGACGTCTTTGCCAATCCTTACGACTTCGACGTGCGACGTAGCCCCAATCCGCACGTGGGCTTTGGCGCAGCGGGCCCCCACTTCTGTTTAGGTGCGCCACTGGCGCGAATTGAAATTGGCGTCATGTTTCGCCAACTCTTCGAGCGCCTGCCCGACATCGTGAGCGTCGGGGAGCCCGACCGCTTGCGCTCGACGTTCATCAACGGGGTCAAGCACTTAACGTGTGCCTTCACACCGACGCCGCTCTCGCGCTGACGCGGCGAGGTGGTGACGATCTTCGCGTCGCGCGAGGACGACTCGCCTAGAGCCGCGCGCCCTGGGGTACTCGCGGCGCTTCCGGCTGGAGGCTGTAACCGACGCCCGGACTCGTCTGGATGAGCAGTCCGGTGTCGTCGTTGAGCTTCTGGCGGAGTCGATGCACGTAGGCGTGGACGTACTGCGCTTCGTCGCCGTAACCCGTGCCCCAGACCGCTTGTAAAATCATCTGGTACGTGCACGTTCGTCCCGCGTGACGAGCGAGAAACCCCAGCAGGTTGAACTCCTTCGCGGTGAGCTCGATCTTGGTGCCGTCGTGTCGCACTTCGTGGTGCACGAAGTCGAGTTCCAGCGATCCAACCCGTAACTCGGGAGTCGCGTCCTCAGCGTCACTTGGCCGACCACGAAGGACCGCACGAATACGCGCTTCGAGTTCACCCATCGAGAACGGTTTGGTCACGTAGTCGTTCGCCCCGCCGTTGAGTGCGTCGATCTTTCGGTCCTCGGACCCGGTCGCCGAGAGGATGATGATCGGCACGTCACTCCACTGTCGGATCCGCTCGGCGACGACGAGTCCGTCCATGTCGGGCAGCCCAATGTCCAATACGACGACGTCGGGTGCCTTAAGGGCCACTTGGGAGATGCCGTGCTCACCGTCCACGGCGGTGAAGACCTCGTGGCCTCCGGCCTCGAGTCCGAGTCGTAGGGCTCGCAGCAGTGAGGGGTCGTCGTCGATGACGAGCACGTTGGCCACGGACTAGGTCGCCGAGACGGCGGCGTTGGGCAGCGAGAAGACAAAACGCGCCCCGCCGTCGGGCGCCGCCTCGTACCACACCTCTTCGCCGTGGGCCTCGACGAAGGTCTTGGCGATCGTGAGCCCGAGTCCCGCGCGTCCCGCGGTGCTCAACTGCGTGAAACGATCGAAGATCGTCTCGCGGTCCCCCGGCGGGACGCCGGGACCTTGATCGGCGACGGAGAGAACCACCCGGTCCCCTCGACGTTCGCCCTCAACGGTAATCACGCTGCGTGGCGGGGCGTGGCGTTGCGCATTGTCGAGTAGGTTCACGAGCGTCTGCACCATCAAGACGTGATCGACGCTCACGTCCGGCAGTGAGTCCGGCACTACTACGTCGACTCGGAGGTCGCACAGCGTCGAGCCCATCGCGTTGAGCGCCTCTTTCACGAGGTCGTGTACCGGTGTGTCGATGCGGTCCAAGGTGAGCACGCCCGCCTCGATGCGCGTCATGTCGAGCAGATTCGTCACCAGGCGCGTCAGGCGGTCGGTTTCGATCTCGATGAGTCGGTGCAGCTCGGTGGTGTCCTCGACCGAAAGGGCCGCCGAACGTTGTGACAAGGTCGACGACGCGACTTTGATGGTGGCGAGCGGCGTGCGCAGGTCGTGGGAGACCGCACCCAGCAGGCCCCGACGAAACCGGTCCGCCTCTTCGAAGAGCTTGGAGCGAAGGGCCTGCTCTCGTAGCTGCGCCCGCTCCAGGGCGAGGGCGGCGTCGTTGGCGAAGGTGTTGAGCAAGGAACTATCGGTGGCGGCGATCGGCACTCCCCGCATGGCGAGGATGCCCACCGCGCGACCCGATGACGACAGCGCCACCGTGCGAAGTTCGGTTGACGTACCGGCCGTGGTGCCCACTCGAATTGGTCGTCCGGAGAGGGGATCGAGTTGACGAAGTTCCTCACTGGTGAGCTCCTCACCGGCACTGGCGACGACGACGAGACGACCGTCTTCGAGTTCGAGGAGGGAGACCCCGGGGACGTTGAAGACCCGCTGTGCGCTCACGACGATCGTCTCGAGCAAACGGTCGACGGGCTGGTCGCCGACGAGGAGTTCCGAGACCTCGGAGACCCGACGCATGACGTCGTGCGCGTGGCGCGCGTCGTCGCGGGAGCGTTCCAGCGCGTCGACGATGCGCGCGATGAGCAACATGACGACCACGTAGACCACCAGGGCGGCCCAGTTCTGCGCGTTGCCGACACTGAGCGTCTTATAGGGCGGCACGAAGGCGTAGTCGTAGACGAGAAAGCCGGCCACCACGCTGATTCCACCGGCGACGAATCCACCGATCACCGCGCCCACGACCACGGGGACCACCAACAACAGCGCCGCGGTCGAGACACTGATGTGCGAGCGCAGGGGCAAGAGCGCGGCGCCGAAGGCGAAGGCTAACACCACGCCGACGCACGAACCTAGGAGTCGCCTCTGCACCTCTTCAGTATCGTCGTAATCCCTCCGACGTCATGCGTTCGGCGAATGAAGAGGAAATGAAGAGCTATGAAAGGGATTTAAGAATCTGTTCAGAACTGTCCCGGCAGGATGGCCTCATGGCAGATTTCCTCTCAATAGTCGGCTTCTTAGCCTTCGCGCTCGGCTCGCTCGGGCTCATCAAGATCCTGGACAAGGTATGAGTTACTCCCAAATCATCCTGTTGATCATCTCGGTGGTCATGTTCCTCTATATCGGCTACGCGATGTTCAAACCGGAGAAGTTCTAGATGGGCTTTTTCTTCACGATTCTTGCGCTCGTGGTCACCTTGGGCCTCACCTGGCGCTACCTCGGCTCCTACATGGCGGCCGTCTTCGACGGTCGCGTGCACTGGTTGGGCTTCATCGAGCGACCCATCTACCGGCTGCTCGGGACCAGTCCCGAGCAGGAACAGACTTGGAAGCGCTACGCCGGCGCGCTGGTCGTCTTCTCCTTCGTCTCGCTGCTCTTCACCTACGTCATCATCCGCCTTCAGGGCTCGCTGCCCCTCAACCCTCAACACTTCGACGGGGTCGGCCCGGGGCTCAGCTTTAACACCTCGGTCTCCTTCTTGACCAACACCAACTGGCANNTCGTACTTCTCCCAGATCGGCGCATTGACGGTCCAGCAGTTCGTCTCGCCGGCCGTCGGCATCGCGGTCGCCATTGCGATGGTGCGTGGCTTCGCCCGCCGAAAGAGTCCGACGATCGGCAACTTCTGGGTCGACATCACCCGCTGCATGTTCTACATCCTCTTACCCATCGCCTTCGTCTTCGGCATCATCTTCGTCGGCGAGGGCGCTGTACAGACGCTGGCCGGCACCGCAACGATCCACGACGTCTTAAACGGCGTTACCCAGACGTTGGCGCGCGGACCAATCGGCTTCATGGAGGCGATCAAGCAGGTCGGCACCAACGGTGGCGGATTCTTGAACGCGAACTCGGCGACGACCTTCGAGAATCCAACGGGCCTGACGAACTTCCTCTCGATCTACCTGCTCCTCGCAATCCCCTTCGCCCTCACGTACACCTTCGGCAAGATGGTGGGCAGCATCAAGCAGGGCTTCACGCTGCTCGCCGTGATGGTGATCCTCTTTGGCGTCTGGGTCGGCTTCACGACCTTCGGCGAGCACCAGAACAACCCGGCGGTCGCGGCCGCGGGCATCCACTCGACGGTCGGGAACACCGAGGGCAAAGAGACACGCTTCGGCGACACGACGTCGGCGCTCTTCGGGGTCGCCTCGACCAACACCTCTACCGGCTCGGCCGACGCGTCCTACGACTCGTTCACCCCCGTCGGTGACCTCGGCCTGTTGACGGGCATGATGATGGGGGAAGTCACGCCGGGTGGTACCGGTAGTGGGCTCTACACCCTCCTCATCTACGCGGTGATCGCCGTGTTCATCGGCGGTCTGATGATCGGGAG
>PLER01000139.1:0-31682 GCA_003136495.1 Acidimicrobiaceae bacterium | reverse complement strand
GGGCCGCACGGCTTCAGCGAGATCCTCTACGCCATCACGTCCCAAGGCAACAACAACGGCTCGGCCATGGGCGGACTGACGGGCAACACGCCCTTCTACAACGTCATCGGCGCGATCGACATGCTGATCGGACGCTTCGGCATCATCATCCCCGCCCTCGCGTTGGGCGGCTCGCTGGCCGCGAAGGACGTGGTGCCCGAATCGCTCGGGACCTTCCGCACCGACAACGGCATGTTCGCGGGCCTGACCATCGGGGTCATCTTGATCATCGGCGGGCTGACCTTCTTCCCGGCCATCGCCCTTGGTCCCATCGTCGAGCAACTAGCCCACCTGAGGTTCTTCTAATGACTACCGTCATCAATCAACCAACTACCGGTCCTTCTGACGCCCACGGCGTAGCCCAAGCCCGCGGACTCTTCGACGGACCCATCCTGCGCCAGGCCCTGCGGGACTCGGTGCGCAAGCTCGACCCGAGGATCCAGGTGAAGAACCCGGTGATGTTCGTCGTGCTCGTGGGATCGGTCATCACCTTCGTCGAGGCGTGCGCGCACCCCGGCAAGTTCGCCTGGTCCATCACGATATGGCTCGTCTTGACGGTGATCTTCGCCAACTTCGCCGAGGCGATGGCCGAAGGACGTGGCAAGGCGCAAGCCGACACGTTGCGCAAGATGCGTTCGGAGACCGAAGCCCGACGCCTCAAGGCCGACGGGACCGAAGAACTGGTACCCGCGGCGGACCTCGGCAAGGGCGACCTCGTNNGACGAGTCCGCGATCACGGGTGAATCAGCGCCGGTGATTCGAGAGTCCGGTGGCGACCGTTCCGCGGTGACCGGCGGCACCAAGGTGCTTTCGGACCGCATCGTCGTGCGCATCACCGCCGAACGAGGTCACACCTTCATTGACCGCATGATCACGCTCGTCGAGGGNNTGGTCTGTCTGATACCAACGACGATTGGTGCACTGCTGTCGGCGATCGGTATCGCGGGAATGGACCGTCTCGTGCAGCGCAACGTGCTCGCCATGAGTGGGCGCGCCGTCGAGGCGGCCGGTGACGTGCAGACCTTGCTACTGGACAAGACCGGTACCATCACGCTGGGCAACCGCATGGCGGCCAACTTCTTTCCGGTTGGTTCCCACACCGAGCAAGAGGTCGCCGACGTCGCACAGCTCGCCTCACTCGCCGACGAGACCCCCGAGGGCCGTTCCGTCGTGGTCTTGGCGAAGCAGCGCTTCGACATCCGCGAGCGTCAACTCGAGGGGGACCACGCGTTCATTCCCTTTACCGCTACGACGCGCATGTCGGGGCTCGATATCGGTTCGCGTCAAATCCGAAAGGGCGCCGGCGACTCGGTGAAGCGCTGGGCCAGCGAACACGGCGGCACGATTCCTGCCGACCTCGACGCCATCGTCGAGCGGGTCTCGCGCGCCGGTTCCACACCGCTGGTCGTCTCGGACGGACCGGACATCATCGGCGTCATCGAACTGAAGGACGTCGTCAAGCAAGGGATCCGCGAGAAGTTCGAAGAGATGCGGCAGATGGGCATCCGTACCGTGATGATCACCGGCGACAACCCCCTGACGGCTGCGGCCATCGCGCAAGAGGCTGGCGTCGACGACTTCTTAGCCGAAGCCACGCCCGAAGCGAAGATGGCCCTGATCAAACAGGAACAAGAGGGCGGCAAGCTCGTTGCCATGACGGGCGACGGCACGAACGACGCTCCGGCGCTCGCTCAGGCCGACGTGGGTGTGGCGATGAACACCGGCACCACGGCCGCCAAGGAAGCTGGCAACATGGTCGACCTCGACTCGAACCCGACCAAGCTCATTGACATCGTCGAGATCGGCAAGCAGTTGCTCATCACGCGGGGGTCTTTGACGACGTTCTCCATCGCCAATGACGTCGCTAAGTATTTCGCGATTATCCCCGCGCTCTTCGTGTTCGCCTACGGCCTGCACCACAAGCCGCTCGGTGCCCTCAATGTCATGCACCTCCACAGTCCCGAGAGCGCCGTGCTCTCGGCCGTCATCTTCAACGCGCTGGTGATCATCGCGCTGATCCCCTTGGCGCTTCGTGGGGTGAAGTTCCGGGCGTCCAAATCGTCGGTGATCCTTCGACGCAACGTCTTGATCTACGGCGTCGGCGGAATCATCGTGCCCTTCATCTTCATCAAGCTCATCGACCTCATCCTCGTGGCCCTCCACGCGTACTAAGAGAGACTGACCATGCTCATTAACCTCCGCCGATCCTTCGTCATGGCGCTGATCTGCCTCGTGTTCTTCGGCTTCGTCTACGCCTTCGCCGGCACCGGCGTCGCGCAGGTGCTCTTCAAGCAACAGGCCGACGGGTCGCTCACGGCGAATGGCTCCACGCTGATCGGCCAGCCGTGGAACCTCACCAAGTGCCCGGGACACCCACTCGGCAGCTGCGTCTTCCAGGGTCGCCCCGACGACTTGGGTCCGTACTCCAGTTCCACGTTGAGCCCGGCGGAGCACCCCGGCGACGACCCCTTGACCTTGAACGGCGTCGCGGGCGAGTCCGGCGCGACGAACCTCGGTCCCCGCTCGGCGCTGTTGAAGAAGTACACCATTGAGTTGGTGAAGTACTGGCACGCCCGAGGGGTCAACCCGACCCCGGACCTCGTGACGACCTCGGCCAGTGGCTACGACCCGGACATCTCCGAAGCCGACGCGTTAGCGCAGATACCCATGGTCACCAAAGCCACCGGCATCTCACCGGCGAGGCTACGAACGTTGATCGCTTCGGAGACCCACCCCGCCCAGTGGGGCTTCCTCGGGGCTCAGTACATCAACGTGCTGCAACTCAACGAGGGACTCGCCAAACTCAAGTAGGTGAGACGATGAAGAGCCAGACCGAGATGTGGACGCAGTTACGGCGCAATCGGCGGCCCCTCACGCTCGCCCTCGCCCTCCTCGGACCACTCATCATCGCCGCGGTGCTCTCACCCTTTCGCGGATCCTTTGCCACGACCGCGGCGGCGCTCGTACTCATCGCAGCGGTGGTGGCACTCGCCGTCGTGGGCGGTCGTGGTGCGGGCTACCTCGCGAGTCTCTCGTCAGCGCTCTGGTTCGACTTTTTCTTGACGAGGCCCTACGACCGCTTCGCCATCAGTCACCGACCGGACATCGAGACGACCGTAGCGATCGTCGTCGTCGGGGTACTCGTTACGGAACTCGCCGCGAGGAGTCGTCACCACGCGCGCACCTCGAGTGAGGGCTTCGGCTACGTCGAGACGTTCGAGTCACTGAGTGAACTCGCCGCCAGCCCCACGCCGAGTCCCCAGATCCTCGAGTTCGTTTCGTCCTCACTGGTTGAGCTGTTGGACCTGCGGGCGTGTCGCTTCGAACGGCTCGCGACGAACCCGCCCCTCGCGCGCGTCCTCGCCAGCGGTGTCGTCGATCACGTCGGACTCGCCTGGCCGGTCGGGGAGATCGGTATCCCCGGTCCCGAAGCCGAGATCCTCGCGGAGTGGCGAGGTCGGGTGTTGGGGCGATTCGTCATTACCCCGACGCCCGGCGCCCCGGTTTCGATCGAACGACTCAGCGTGGCGGTGTCGCTCGCGACCCTCGCCGCCGCGTCACTCGACCACGAACGCCGCAGCGTATGAGTCGCGTCCGAGCGGGGGAGCGCGACGGCGTCCCCAAGGTCGCTGACGAGGGGTCGAACTAGTGGCCCGGGGACAGTTCCGTGTCTACCTAGGTTCCGCGCCCGGAGTTGGCAAGACCTACCGGATGCTCGACGAGGGGTACCGCCGTCGCGAACGTGGGACTGACGTCGTGATTGGCTACGTGGAGACCCACCACCGGCCCAACACCGATTCGCAGATTCGCGACCTCGAGATTGTGCCGCGCGTGACGCGCGAGTACCGCGGCGCGACGCTCGAGGAGATGGACCTCGAGGCGATTCTTCGACGCAAGCCCGAAGTCGCCCTGGTCGACGAACTCGCCCACACCAACGTCCCCGGAAGTGCCAATGAGAAACGGTGGCAAGACGTCGAGGCACTCTTAGACGCGGGGATCGACGTCATCACGACGGTCAACATTCAGCACCTCGAGTCCGTCAATGACGTGGTCGAGAAGATCACCGGCATCACCCAGCAAGAGACGGTGCCGGACGCGGTGGTTCGTCGCGCCAACCAGATTGAGATCGTCGACGTCACGCCCGAGGCGCTGCGCCGGCGGATGGCGCACGGCAACATCTACGCCGCCGACAAGATCGACGCGTCGCTGTCCAACTACTTTCGTGTTGGCAACCTCTCCGCGCTGCGGGAGTTGGCGCTGCTCTGGTTGGCGGACCGGGTCGAAGACGCGCTCCAGCGTTACCAGGACGAGCACGACATCGCCCAGACCTGGGAGACCCGCGAGCGTCTCATCGTCGGGGTGAGCGGAAGTCCCGTCGACGAGGTGCTGTTGCGTCGAGCGGCGCGTATCGCGTCGCGCACCGGCGCCGAGATCATCGCCGTACACGTCAAGAGTGCCGACGGCGTGCACCGGGGCGACCTCGATACGTCACTCGCTCGAACCCTCGTGGCCGAATTTGAAGGAAAGTTTCAAGAACTCGTCGACGACGACATCGCCTCGGCGATCGTCGGCTTCGCCCGCGCCGAGCGCGGTACCCAGATCGTCCTCGGGGCGAGTCGACCGCGCAGCGCGCGCCGACCCTTCGGAGGCGTCGTCGAGC
The DNA here is from genome assembly GCA_003136495.1 of Acidimicrobiaceae bacterium. GTDB lineage: Bacteria > Actinomycetota > Acidimicrobiia > Acidimicrobiales > RAAP-2 > RAAP-2. The sequence goes on along the minus strand of PLER01000139.1, from coordinate 26,983 downwards.
GCGTCTTACAACACACCCAGGAACTCGACGTCCACGTCATCGCGGTGGGCGACGAACGCCCCGCTCACGTGGCGCAGCGCCGACGAGCTCGCAGATTCTCGTGGCAGCGCCACGTCATCGCCTTCGTGGTCGCGGCGGTGTCGCTGCCGGTGCTCACCTTTATCTTGACGAGCGCCCGCTCGAGTCTGTCGACCTCGACGGAGTTCCTGGTCTACCTGGTACTGGTACTAGGACTCACGGTATGGGGCGGCGTACTCGTCGGCGTCGTCTCGGCGATCGCGGCCTTCGCGCTCGAGAACTTCTACTTCGTCAAACCGTTCCATACCTTCACGGTCTCGCGACCCGACGATCTCGTCGCGCTCGTCGCGTTTCTCGTTGTCGCCGTCGGGGGCAGCGTGGTGGTGAGTCGCTTCACCCATCGTTCCTACGAGGCCGAGCGCGCCCGAGCGGAGGCGCAGGTCCTGGCGAAGGTGGTGGTCTCGGTCGGCACGTCAAATGAGGATTTGATCCCGCTGCTTGACTCACTGCGCTCGGTCTTTGACGCCGCCAGTGTGGCGATCGTGGTGCGAGGTGACGGCGAGTGGCGCACCGACGTGGTGAGTGGCGCCGAGCCGCAGGACCCGACGAGCGCCACTCGATTCTCCATTGACGACGACCACGCGTTGATCCTCGAGGGCGTCTCACTCAACGGCGAGGACCGTGAGCTCATCGGTGCCTTCGCGAGTCGTATCGCGGCGGGATTTCGCGTGTTGAGCAGCGTGCACGACGCGGAGCAGCTCCGGGCGATTGCCGAGTCGGAAGCCACCCGCTCGGGGTTGTTGCGCGCACTCTCGCGCGATCTGCACGAACCCCTCGCTTCCATCCAGCTCACGGTGGCCGCACTGGTGGACGGCGCCACCACCGCGCCGGCGCGCGTGCAGCGCGAGCGCCTGGACGCGGTCGACGCCGAGGTGCAGCGCCTGGCTCGTCTCATCGAAAACGTCATCGACGTCGGTCGCCTCGAGATCGGCGACGTGACTCCGGAACTCTCGGTGACGTCGGTCGACGTCGTGCTCCGCGACGCGCTGACCCACGTCCGCACCGCGGGACGGCGACTCGACCTGGACGTCGCGGCCGACCTGCCCCCCTTCACGACCGACCGCTCGATGGCCGCTCGCGCCATCGCCATCGTGGTGGGTAACGCCATTCAGTTCGGGCCATCGTTCGAACCAGTGCGGATTACCGCGGGCGTCACCGAGCAGAGTGTCGAACTACTGGTGATCGACCGGGGACCGGGGATGAGCGAGGCGCGTCGTGACGAGATCCTCGATCCGAACGCGCGATTCAATCGGGAGCGACGTGGGATGGACCTCGGGCTCACCGTCGCGACGAACTTCGTCCGACTGCTCGGGGGAGAGTTCCGCTTCGAGGACACCCCCGGTGGTGGGCTCACGGTGGTGATGGAGTTTCCCCTTCACGCGAGCTGAGACGTCGTCGTCTCAAGGGTTACGACGCCATCTTGACGCGAATGTCGCCCGAGGCCGTGGAGACCTGGATGGCGATGGTCTCTTCGTCACCGGCGATGTCCCCACCGTATTCGAGGTCGATGTTGGTCCCCATCGAACCCGATCAAGTTCTTTGATGTTGTTGACGTCAATCCAGAGCGAACCACGGATGACGCGAGCGATCACGTAGGTCGGCTCGTGGTGCTGGCACGGCGTCGGTCGGATGTGGTCAGCGGGGTTTGCGAACGATGTCCGCGCTGGGGGAGTCGAGTTAAATGTCGGCGGTGGGCGCGAGGGCCCCATCAGCGGAACGCTCGATGTCGTTCTCGATGACCTTGAGGTTGGCGCCCCACTTCTCTTCGATGTGACCGTAGCGCCAGAGGACCATCGCGGCCGCCCAGGTCACGATGAACATGCCCACGATCACGTAGCCCGCGACGTTGATGTTGAAGTGTTCCATGAAGTGCCAGAAGGAACCCTTCCAGTGCAGTTCGGTGGGCAAGAGCCCGAGCACCTCGATGGCGCCGACGAGTACGCAGATCGCGATCGAAAGCCCGGTGATGGCGAGGTTGTAGTAGATTTTTCGCACCGGATTGAAGAACGCCCACCCGTAGGCGAAGTTCATGAAGCAACCATCCAGCGTGTCGAGCAGCGCCATGCCGGCGGTGAAGAGGATCGGTAGACACATGATCGAGTACCAGGGCAGCGCCTTCGCGGCCAGCAGCGCGGTCGTGGCCAAGAGCGCCACTTCGGTCGCGGTGTCAAAGCCCATGCCGAAGACCACGCCTACGGGGTACATCTGCCACTCCTTGGTGATGGACTTCATCCATCGTCCAAAGAACCGGTACATCAGTCCACGGTTGTTCAGCTGGCGCTCGAGCTCTTCCTCGTCGTAACTTCCGTCGCGCATCGAGCGAAAGACCTTCAAAATGCCCGCGAGGATCACGACGTTGAGGACCGCGATGAGGAAGAGGAACGTCGCCGACACCAGCGTGCCAAAGACGCCACCGAACTTCTCGAGGCCCGAGCCGTTGTTCGACACGGCCCCGTAGACCGCTTTTTCGGCGATGACGAGACCCGCGCCGATGGCGACGACGATCGTCGAGTGTCCGAGTGAGAACCAGTAGCCCACGCTCAACGGGCGCCGCGCGCCTTCGACGCCCACCCGGTCGTTCATGAGCTTGCGCGTGGTGTTGTCGATTGCCGAGATGTGGTCGGCGTCGAAGGCGTGTCGCGATCCCAACGTGTAAGCGAGGATGCTGACCCCGATACCGAGCCCCTTGTAGTGACCCGGGACCACGAAGATGATGAAGATGCCAAAGCCGATGATGTGCAGGGCCAAAATAGACGCGAACATCCACCGGGTTCGGCGCCAGTCGTCCTGGCTAAAGGCGGCGCGCACCATGGCGAGGCGGCCGACCTGGCGGGGACTCTCTAGAACCGCCATGACCGCTGCTCACTCGCGGGCGGGCGCGCCGATGGGCGGTGGCCCCCGTTTGCGCGCTCTGTAGCCATCACCATTCCGCCTCGATTCTCCGCCTCATCCTGACACAAATACGAACTGGACGCAAGAACCCCCACTTCGCAGAAAGGTCGATATTCTGTCACTGTGGGATTACCAACGGATGCAACGACCCCTGAGGCCGTCGGGGACGCCGCCAACGCCGAGCGCGTCGAAGAGGTGCTCGACCGGCTCCGCGAGAGCGGCGGTCGAGCGACCACGTCGCGTCGCATCCTGTTGACCGCTCTCTTCGAAGAGGGCCCTCACCACACCGCCGAAGAGCTGGCGATTGAGGTCCAGCGCGTCGCGCCCGACGTCCACCTCTCGACGATCTACCGCAATCTCGACGAACTCGAACGACTCGGTGTCGTGGTGCACGCGCACCTCGGCCACGGGCCCGCGACCTACCACCTGGCGAGCGAGACCCACGGGCACCTGGTCTGTGAGTTCTGCGACGCGGCCGTGGAGGCTCCCGAGGACTTCTTCGCCGAGCTCATGGACGCGGCGTCCAAGAGGTACAACTTCACGATTGATCCGCGACACTTCGCGGTACTCGGCCGCTGCGCGGCCTGCGCGCAGGCGTCGTTGGAGACGCCGACGAACTAACGCTTTGTCTGGTCCAAGAGCGCGATCTGGCGCGAGGTCGCCACGCAACGGTACGCGTCGTCAATGAACATCTCGACCTCTTCGATATCGACGTCGCCGTCGAGTCGTACGCCAATCCAACCCCTCGCGCCCACGTAAGGCGGACGAAAGATTCGTTCGGGCGCGGCGGCGATGAGTTGGGCCTGCATGCCTGGTGGCGCCGCGCACCACAGGTGTGCGAAGTCGTGGTCGTGGTGACCATCGGGCCAGAGCATCACGAACTGGCGACCCGCATAGAACGCGGGCGCCCCGTGACTGGTGCGTTCTTCGACTTCGGGTAGAGCGAGACAGATCGCGCGCACGCGCGCTTCGACGTTGAGTTTGGCCACCTATCGACCCTAGGGTGACGCCGGGTCGACCCGAGCAAAGCGAAAAGAGCGACAGGGCTAGTCTTCACGGCATGGGCGGCTCCCTCGACACGACCGACGAGTCGAGGTCGACGGCGGGCGCGACGACCAGGTCCGATCACCCCGTCGTGGTGTGCTTGGAAGACGTCACCAAGATCTTCGAGGACGCGCCCGCCGTCGACGACCTCAATCTCGAGATCTACGACGGCGAGTTCTTCAGTCTGTTGGGACCCTCAGGGTGTGGCAAGACGACCACGCTGCGGATGATCGGGGGGTTCGAAGAGCCCACCAGCGGTCGAATCCTCTTAGGTGGACGTGAGGTCACGTACTTAGCGCCCTATCACCGTGACGTCAACACGGTCTTTCAGTCCTACGCGCTCTTTCCTCACCTCAACGTCTTCGACAACGTCGCCTTCGGGCTCCGCCGCAAGAAATTGACCAAGGTGGAGGTCGCTCGGCGGGTCGGCTCGATCCTCGAGATCGTGGACCTGCCGCACTATGAGAAGCGAAAGGCCTCCCAGCTCTCGGGCGGTCAGCAACAGCGCGTGGCGCTGGCGAGAGCGCTGGTGAACGAGCCCACGCTGTTGTTACTGGATGAGCCAATGTCGGCCCTGGACGCGAAACTCCGCCGCCAGATGCAGATCGAACTCAAGCGCATCCAGTCCCAGGTCGGGATCACGTTCCTCTACGTCACCCACGACCAGGAAGAGGCGATGACCATGTCGGACCGGCTCGCGGTGATGCGCAGTGGGAAGATTGAGGGCATCGGCTCGCCGCGCGACGTCTACGACAGTCCCTCAACGGAGTTCGTCGCCACGTTCCTCGGTGCGTCCAACCTTCTCGCGGGGACCCTCGAGGCCGCCAGCGGCGCCCTTTCGAGCGTCACCCTGACCGACGGAACCTCGCTCTCGGTGCCCCACGAGCGCGTACCCGCCCTCGCGGGCTCCACGACGCTGAAGGTGGGGGTGCGACCGGAGAAGATCTCCATCGGCGTCGCGGGGACCAGCGTGCCCGCGGGGCACAACGCGTTGCGTGGTCGCGTACGCGTGTCGACGTTCACTGGGGTCGGTAATCAGTACCTGGTGGACTCGGTCTCCGGCACCGAGCTGACGGTCTACGCCCAGAACATCGGCCAGGAGTTGGCGCCGCGTAGTGGCGACGAGGTGGTGTTGACCTGGCCCATCGAGCACACCTTTGCGGTAGTGCCGATGACGGGGTCCAACGATGAAGAGTCGACGAATGATGAGGAGTGAACCATGGGAGCAGCTAAGGACGCGCCGAAGGGCGCCGGGATTGACCCTTCGTTCTGGCGAGGACTGACCCAGCAGCGCCTGTCGCGCCGCCAAGCCCTCGGCGCCGGAGCGAGCGTCGCCTCCGCGGCGTGGCTCACCTCACGCGCCGCCGACGCCGGCGCGAGCGGACTCGCCAACGCGGGGGTCGGGACCAAGCAATGGTGGAAGAAACAGAAGCTCCACCACGAGGTCAACTTCGCTAACTGGCCCTATTACATCGACGTCCTCAACGGCCAGCACCCCACGCTGGACCACTTCACCGCCACCACCGGCATCAAGGTCAACTACGAAGAGGTCATCGAGGACAACGCGTCGTTCTACGCGAAGATCCGACCCTCCCTCGAGGCCGGTCAGGCGACCGGTTACGACATCATGGTGATGACCAATAACAACCCCGAGTTGGGCTACCTCATCCAACTGGGTTGGTTGGTGCCCCTCGATCACGCCCTGACTCCTAACTTCGAGAAGTACGCCGGTCCCTTGGTGGTGAACCCGCCCTTCGACCCCGGCAACAAGTACACGATGGCCTGGCAGTCTGGTTGGACCTCGGTGGGGTACAACTCGAGTGTGGTGAAGGACCCCGGCGACAGCGTGCAGTTGCTCTTTAACAAGAAGTACGCCGGCAAGGTGGGGATGCTCGACGACCCCTTCGAGCTCGGCAGCATCGGACTCCTCGCGCTCGGCATCGAGCCGGCAAAATCGACCGAATCCGACTGGGCCAAGGCGGCGGCGAAACTACAGAAGCAAAAGAGCGACGGCATCGTGGCCGCCTACTACGACCAGAGCTACATCCAGCACTTAAAAAACGGTGACGTCGTGATCTCCCAGTGCTATTCGGGTGACATCTTCCAGGCGAACCTGAACTCCAAGTACCGCGACCTGGTGCTCATGGTCCCCAAGGAGGGCATCATGATCTGGACCGACAACATGATCATCCCCCTGCACGCGGCCAATCCCCTCGACGCGCTCACCTGCATGGACTACTTCTACAGTCCAATCACCCAGTCGGTCGTCGAGTACTACAACGACTACATCTGTCCCGTGCCCGAGGCCAAGCAGCAGTTGCTCCACCCGACCGGTTGGAATAAGGCGGCGCTCAAGGCAATGGACGCGGAAATTGGACTGCCCACCTCGGTGACGGCCGATTCGCTCGACGTCTTCCCCGACGCCGCGCGCATCAAGGCCTCGCTGCCCTACTACCCCTTCAAGAACCAGGACGAGATCACGGCGTGGACGAATCTGTTCTTACCGATCATCCAAGGCGCGTAACGCCCCGGCGCCGCGGGGGATGGGGTAAGCGGCTCGCGCCCTATCTCTTGAGCCTGCCCGCGGGGCTGTGGCTGGTGCTGTTGTTCATCGTGCCCTTAGCGGTGATGCTCGTCCAGTCGCTCGAGACCTGCAGCCCGGCGACGGGTTTGTGCACGATGACCTGGAGCTGGGGCGAACTGCCGCACCAGGTGAACCTGTACCACCAGCAGTTCATCACGAGTCTGCTTTTCGCGGCGGCCGCCACGGTGATCGACTTGGTCATCGCCTTTCCCATCGCGTACTGGATCGCCTTTTACGGTGGCCACCGCAAGAACTTCTTCCTCATTATGCTGCTCGTTCCTTTCTTTGTCTCCTTCGTCATTCGAACCATCGTCTGGGAGTTCATCCTCTCGAACAACGGCATCGTGTTGACCTTCCTCACTCGCAATCACCTGGTGCCCTCGGGTTTCCACGTGCTCGGCACGAGCTACGCCGTCGTCGCGGGGCTGGCGTATAACTACTTACCCTTCACCGCCCTGCCGCTCTACGTGGCGATCGAACGCATCGACCGACGAGTGCTCGACGCCGCCCACGACCTCTACGCGAATCGCACCTCCGCCTTTCGTCGCGTGATCCTGCCCTTGGCGATGCCGGGCATCTTCGCGGCGTTCCTTCTGACCTTCATCCCGGCCTTCGGCGACTACTTGAATCAAGAGATCCTCGGCGGGGTCTCTAACACCATGATCGGCACGGTGATCCAGAACTCCTTCTTGGTGAACTTCGACTACGCCGGCGGCGCGTCGCTCTCGGTTGTGTTACTCGCGGTGTCCCTCCTCGGGATTTGGCTCTACGCGCGACTACTTGGTACCAGCACGATTAACGAGTACCTATGAGCGTCCAGGACCGAACCGACACCGCGGCGACCTCCCGCCCGGAGCGTCCCGCGCGACGCCGAAGGAAACTCGGCCGCTTCGTGCTGCCCACCTACTCCTGGTTGGTGATCGCCTACCTCGTCTTTCCCATCGCGCTGATGATCATCTACAGTTTCAACCGGGTCGTCGGCGGCCTGCAGCAGGTGAGTTTCTCTTGGAACGGCTTTACGACCCAGTGGTATCGACAGTGGAGCAACGTACCCGGCCTGACGTCCTCGTTCTGGCTGTCGATTCGCCTCGCGCTCGTCTCGACGTTGATCGCCACCGTGCTCGGGACGCTCCTCGCCATCGCGCTCGTGCGCTATCGCTCCAACAAGTTCCGCGGCAAGGTCGCCGTCGAACAGGTGCTGTTCTTGAACATCGCCGCGCCCGAGATCGTGATGGGCGCGTCGCTACTGGGCCTGTTCGTGACCTTCAATGTCGCGAGGGGCTTCCTCACGCTCGTTTTGGCGCACGTCATGTTCTCCATCGCCTACGTCACCGTCACCGTGCGGGCGCGACTCTCGGGTTTCGACCGGTCCCTAGAGGAGGCCGCGTACGACCTGGGCGCCAATCCGCTCACGACCTTTCGCCTGGTGACCTTGCCTCTGATCATGCCGGGCGTGCTGGCGGGCGCACTGATGGCATTCGCCCTCTCTATCGATGACTTCGTCACGTCGAACTTCGTCAGCGGCACGGCGCCACCGTTCCCGGTGTGGGTCTACGGGGCGACTCGCGTGGGCATACCCCCACAGGTCTTCGTCTTCGGCACCTTCATCTTCATGGTCGGGATCGCCTTCGCCGTCATGAGCATCGTCTTGTCGCGCAAGAAGAGCTGAGGACGCCCACAACGCAGACCACCCGGGCGAATCGCCCGGGTGGTTAGTGGTGAAGTCGTCGTGGTGAGCCCCATCACGACGCTTCGCTCGTCGAGGGCCCTACCGTGCCGAAAGAACCGGTACGTCACTCGACGTCTCGTTGGGCGCGTGCTCGATGGAGCCCGTGCCCGATCCGATGGTGGTCGAGCGTCGGTCGACCGTGTTGGTCGTGCTGGTGGTCGACGCGGACGCTGCGCGACGCTGACGATATCCCGAGATCAGCCCGTCAATCCCGATCCAACTCGAGGTGGGCCACATCACCAGGAGGACCACCGCGAAGAGGGCGTAGAACGCGGTCACGCTGGCCGTGCCCGACATCACGTAGGTGAAGAGCAGGGCGAGGCTGGCGATCGACGCAATGGGCGTCAAGAAGCCGACCACTAGGCCAGCGCCGATGGCGAACTCCGCGAGCGCGACCAGGACGCCGATCCAGCCGGCGTTGGGTACGACGAAACTGTGGAGGAAACTGCCCCACCAGCTGTAGGCGGGTACGCCGTGGGACGCGAATCCCTTGACACCAGCGCCGTGGAGAAACGCGGTGCTTTCCGCACCCCACAACTTGGAGATACCAGCTTGGAGCCACATGATGCCCAACCACACGCGCATCGCGGTCCACACGAGCGCGGCGTACTTCGATCGCTGTAATCGGTACAGGGGACGCGGCGTGGCGACCTTAGAAGGATCACCGACGAGTCCGAGGAGGTTTGCCATGGGCAACCTGCTTTCTGGTCTCGCTTATCAAGACCTCAACGTCAGTGTGCACCCAACACGTCGCGCGACCCTAGGGAAGAAAGGTCCCTCACCTAGGGTACAAAGTCCTCATTTCAAGACCGTTGTGCCGAGTTCGCGTCGTAATCGACACAGTCGTAAAGAGATTGAAACCCAACGTGGCCATAACTCGCTTGCAAGCGTCTCTATCCTTCAAGCGCGATCGAATTGAAAGAAGGTGGGTTTATGGGAAGACGATGGTGGCGACCAGCCAGTGCTGCGGCGACAGGAATCCTCCTCCTCTCGGCACTTGGCTGGACGTCAGCCGCGAGCGCCGCGTCCTTCAGTGCGAAGTCGGGCAACGAGACAGCAACGTTGAGTTTCGCCGGCACATTTCCGAAATATCGCGACGTCACGCTGGTGGTGCGACGCGCGGGAAAGATCGTCGATCAACAGGTAGTTCGTTCGAAGTGGTGCGGCGGGGCGTGTGGTCCGAACTCCTATCCCTCGCGCGCCTCCGTAGTGCGCTTCGTCCGCTTGGGACCAAACGCGAGCCGTGACGTCGTCCTCTCCCTCTATAGCGGAGGCGCTCACTGCTGCACTATCGAGCAGGTGTACGTACCACGGCACAGTTCGTCGAGCTATAAAGACGTGGAGTACGACTTCGGAGATCCCGGGGTTCGGCTGACCGCGATTGGTGTCGACGGCAGCGACGACTTTGTGAGTGCGAACGACGCCTTTGCGTACAAATTCACGGATTACGCCGCTTCGGGCATGCCGATAGAGATTCTTGAGTTCCACGGCGACGCTTTCCACAACGTGACGCGCGCGTTCCCCGATCTGATAGAGCGCGACGCCAACGTGTGGATCCGTGCGTTCCGATCCGACGCGGCGTCACACTACAGCGACACCGTCGGCGTCGTCGCGGCGTGGGTCGCCGATGAAGACATGTTGGGCAAGTCGACGTTCGCTCAGCAGTTCTTGCAGCGCGAAGCGGCTGCGGGACGCCTCAACAGCGCGTTGGGTTCATTCGAACCCCACGGTGAACACTTCGTCACCGTGCTCGAGAAGTTCCTTCATCGGCAGGGTTACCTCACCTAAGGGGATCTACAGGTCTGTTTCGGTGTTCGAGGGCCGACGCGGCCGGCGCGCACTATGTGGCGTGAGAAAACTAAAGACCGAGGCGCTTTAGATAGCCAACACCCATCACCGCAGCCTCGCACCCCAGCTGCGCAAGTGCTTCGACGTCCTCGTCATTTCGTACTCCGCCCGCCGCGACGACCGCGATGCCACTCGCGCAAGCGGTTTCGTATAGATCAAGGTCCGGACCGCGCATCGTCCCGTCGCGCTCGATGGCGGTCACGTGGAGGCGAACGACGCCCGCCGCACGGCATCGTTCGAGTGCGTCTTCCAAAGTGACCTCTGAGAAATCGACCCATCCCCGTACGCCGAGTCGACCGTCTTTGATGTCGAGCGCGGCGACGAGTTGGTCGCCCACCGCGGCGACGAATCGATCCAGTGCGTCGTCGTCGGCCCACAGCGCCGTGCCCACCACGACGCGCGCGGCGCCCGCGTCCAGGGCTTCGCGGGCCGCCCCGGTGGATCGGATGCCGCCGGAGACCTGCAGGGGCGTGCCCTGCGCCGCCCGGCGACAGCGCTCGACGACCTCGGGTCGCAACGCGCCGTCGCGGGCACCTTGAAGGTCCACCACGTGGATGAGCGGCGGAGCGGTCGCGACGAGTCGCGACATGAAGGACTCGAGGGGTTGGCGAAACAAGACGCGGTCGTAGTCGCCCTGTTCGAGACGCACGGCGTCCTCGCCCAGCAAGTCGAGAGCGGGGATGACGTCCATAGTAGCGAAGTAGCATAGTAGCATGCGAACACGACCGGCCGCGCGGCGCGAAGCCTAGGGTTGGGGACGGGGCTCCGCGCAAGTGCAGCGATCATCTGACGGAGAGGACGTGGCGACGTGGGTGGTGACTTCCGTGAGCTCTTCGTCGTCATCGCCGAGTCGGCGGCGACGCTGATTGGTCTGTTGTTCGTCGCGGTGACGGTGGTGCGGGGGCGTTCGGAAGAACAGTCCAAGGAGATCGGCGAGTTTCGGGCCGCGGCGTCGCTACTGGCCTTTACCAACGCGCTCGTGGTGTCGCTCTACGGACTGGTCCCCGGCAACGGTTTTGGCTATCCGGCGTTCATCATGGGCGTCGTTGGCATCTTCTTCGCCGCCGCGGGCGTGCGTACGACGCTCGCCCAGCCGCCCGATCAGCAGCGTCGTTGGCACCAGCTGCTCTTGATCCTTGGACTCCTTGCGGTCTTCGGTTTCCAGATCGTCTACGGACTTCGCCTCATCAACCACCCCGACGCCCGCGGCGCCCTCGAGATCGTCGGCGACGTGTTGATCGCCTCACTGCTGATCGGCATCGGTCGGGCGTGGGAGCTGGTCGGCACGTGGAACGCTGGGATGTTCGCGTCGGTGCGCTACCTCTTCGGTCGCGGCCCTCGGGCTAAATAGTGCGAGAAACCGCAGTCTCGACTTGCGTAGTAGCGAATTAGCATACTAGCATGTGAGCATGACCAGTGGAAAAGTAGTTGCCGCCGAGGCGAGTCCCGAGACCGCGACGCGGTTCGATGAACTCGTTGAGGCCTTTGCCCGCCTTCGTGATCCCGTCGTCGTGGCCGCGTTCATGCGCGACCTGTGCACGACGACCGAACTCGACGCCATGGGTCAGCGACTCCAGGTCGCGCGCCTGGTTGACGAGAGCGTGCCGTACCAGGAGATCTCGCGCCGCACGGGCGCCTCGACCGCCACGGTGACGCGCGTCGCCCAGTGGCTCCACCACGGCGAAGGTGGCTACCGCGCCGTGTTGAAGCAGGCGCGCCGATGACGCGCCGCTTGACGATGGCGCTGCCCTCCAAGGGGCGGCTGCGCGAACCTTCCTGGGCGTTGTTGGAGGCGAGCGGCGTCTCGCCCCAAGAGCCCGGCGAGCGGATGCTCCAGGCGCACTGTCGTAACGCCGACATCGATCTGCTCTTCGTGCGGGCCGACGACGTGCCCGAGTACGTCCAAGACGGCGTCGTCGACTGCGGCATCACGGGCCTTGATCTCATCTACGAACGCGAGTGCAGTGTTGAGGTACTGCTCAAATTGGGCTACGGCACCTGCTCACTCCAAGCCGCGGTCTCCACCGAGGACTCGGCGACGACCATCGAGGAGTTAGAGGGTCGACGGATCGCGACCTCGCACCCGCGCATTGCCGCGAAGGCGCTCGCGGATCGCGGGGTGAGCGCGGAGATCGTGACGGTGGCGGGTTCGGTTGAGATCTCACCCCGACTCGGCCTCGCCGACGCGATCATCGACCTCGTCTCAACGGGCAGCACCCTGCGCACCAACGGCCTGCGCGCGATCGGCGTGCTCTTCGAGTCCGAGGCCGTGTTGGTGGGAAGGGTGAACTCGAAAGACTCCGAAGCGCGGCGCACGTTGACCACCGTGCTGGGTTCGGTCATCAACGCACGGGCCAATCGCTACCTGCTCTGTAACGTCTCGAAGGAGCGCCTGAGCGAGGTGACCGCGGTCCTGCCGACGGCCGGTTCGCCGACCGTCATGGACCTCGCGACGCCCGGCGTGGTGGCGGTCCACGCGCTTGTGCCCGCCGCCGAGATCTGGTCGCTGCTCCCTCGCCTCGAAGCCGCCGGTGCGAGTTCGATCTTGACCTTGCCGATCGAACGGATGGTGCCGTGAGCACTCCCGTCAAGACGGACCGGCCCGTCTCAATCGAGCAGATCGTCGCTGACGTGCGCGAGCGCGGCGACGCGGCGATCGCCGAGTGGTCCGCTCGCTTTGACGCCACCACCTCATCGAAGCCCGAACGCGCCGTCGCCTACGGCGACATTCCCACCGCGGCCGTGCTGGCGGCGGCGGAGAACGTCCGTACCTGGCACGCCGCCCAGCGGCCGGCGGACCTCATGCTTGAAGTAACGCCCGGGGTCACCCTCGAGCGACGGTGGTCGCCGCTGCGCTCCGTGGGGATCTACGTTCCCAAGGGACTGGTGTCGTCGCTCATCATGAGTGCGATCCCCGCCCAGGTCGCCGGCGTCGAGCGCATCGTCGTGTGCACGCCACCTAATGGTTCCGCGGCCGTCGCCGCGGCGGCCGCGTTATTGGGCATCGACGAAGTCTGGGCGATCGGCGGGGCGCAGGCCATCGCGGCCATGGCCTACGGCACCGAGTCGATCCAGCCGGTCGACAAGATCTTTGGTCCCGGCAGTGGGGCGGTCAATACCGCCAAGCTCCTGGTGAGTCGCGACGTGGCCATCGACCTGCCGGCCGGACCCAGCGAGATCGTGGTCGTGGCCGATGAAGGATTTGACGAAGTGATCATCGCCCAAGAGCTCGCGGCGCAGATGGAGCACGGCGCAGACTCCAAGGCGTACCTCGTGCGCGTCGGGGACGACGTCGAGGCGGCGCTGGCCGAGGTCGAGGGGTACGCCGCCGAGCACGTAGCGCTCCTCGGCGAGCGAGCCGAATCCCTCGCGGGTCGCATTCGTAACGCGGGCGCCGTCTTCGTCGGCCCGTACTCGCCGGTGCCCGCGGGGGACTACGCGACCGGCGGCAACCACGTTCTGCCGACCGGGGGCTGGGCGAAGTCGACAGGTGGACTGGGCTTGGAGGCATTCATGAAGACGGTCACCGTGCAGCGCGTCACCAAAGAGGGCCTCGAACGACTGGCGCCCACCATCGAGGCGCTCGCCGAGCTCGAGGGCATGACGGCCCACAAGGCCACGGCGCGACGATGATCCCCGACGCCCTCGAGGCCTACCAGTGGCCCCCCTCGAGCGAGGCGTTGGCGGCCCGCGTGGGGCTCGACGTCCGCTCGATGTTGCGCTTCGACGGCAACGTCGCCGCCGCACCACCGCCGAGTGCTCGACCGGCCGCGCTCGCTCGCGCGCTCGCCGACGTGAACGAGTACGACCGCGGCCGCTACGAACCCCTACGCCAAGCGATCGCCGATCACCACGGCGTCGGCCTCGACCAGGTCGCCATCGGTGCGGGCAGCGACGAGTTCATCGTGCTACTCGCTCACCTCTTCGCTGAGGGCGGCACCATCGCGACGGTGCCGGCATTCTCTTACTCCATGTACCGCTACGCCGCCATCATGGCCGGGGCGAGCGTGGTGGAAGATCCCGCGAGCGCCGACCTCGTCTACGTCTGTCGTCCGAACAACCCCACGGGAGAGCTGCCCGAGATTCCGACGGTCGCTGGTCAACTCGTCATCGACGAGGCCTACGCGCACTACGCCGGGGTCGATGCGCTCGGGCTGATCGACGAGGGGGCGATCGTGTTGCGCACCTTTTCCAAGGCTTACGGACTCGCCGGCGCGCGCGTGGGCTACGCCCTCTCGACGCCCCCGATCATCGCGGCCATCACGTCGCGTCAGGCGCCGCTGTCGGTCTCGTCCTTGTCGGCGGCCCTCGCCCTGGCGGCGCTCGCGACACCCCTCGACGTCTCCGCGACGCTGGTGGAGCGCGACCGGATGGCCAGCGAGCTGGCGAGTCTCGGTCTCGCGGCGATTCCCTCTTTCACCAACTTCCTCTTCATCCCCATGGACGAGCCCGAGAAACTCGTCGAACAGCTGCTGCCCTACGGCGTCGTGACGCGGGCCTACCCCGGGGGGATGCGCATCAGCGTGCGCGACGAACTCGATAACAACGTGCTGCTCGACGCCTTGCGCAGTGTGCTCTTTGACGCGCCGATGCCCGCCCAGGCACTTCGCTACGAGCGCAACACCGCCGAGACGCTCTTGAGCGTTCGACTCCGCGTACCGGGCCAGGGTCGCGTCTTCGTCAGCACCGGCGCGGGGTTCTACGACCACATGCTCCAACAGCTCGCCTTCCACGCCGGCCTGGACCTCCGCCTAGAGGGCGTGGGGGACTTAGAGACCGGCGACCACCACACGGTGGAAGACATGATGCGCACCTTCGGCGAAGCGCTCGACCTGGCGCTCGGCGACCGCAAGGGGCTGACGCGCTACGGCGAAGCCCGCGTCCCGATGGACGAAGCGCTCGCGCATGCGGTGGTGGACCTCTCGGGACGCGCGACGGCCGCCATCTCGGTCACGCCCGACGAGGGCATGGTGGTCCACGCCTTCGAATCCCTTGTCCAGACCGCGCGTCTCACGCTCCACGTCACCGCGACCGGCACGAACGCCCACCACGTCGCCGAGGCGTCCTTTAAGGCGGTCGGTCGCGCGCTGGCCCAGGCGCTCACGAAAGACGGCTCACTGGTGCGCTCGACGAAGGGGTCACTGTGAGTGAGGTCGTCGTCGTCGACTACGGCGCGGGCAACACTCGTTCGGTCTGTGCGGCGCTCGGTCACCTCGGTCGCCCGAGCATCGTCACGAGCGAGCCGGCACGGATTCGCGACGCGGCGTTCGTCGTCTTGCCGGGCGTCGGTTCCGCGCGCAGTGCCATGGAGCACCTGACACAGACTGGCGCCGCCGCGGCACTGCGCGAGCGCTTCGGGAACGGCGCCCCGATTCTCGGGATCTGTTTGGGCATGCAGCTCGCGATGGTGAGGAGCGAAGAGGACGGCGGGGTCGAGGGCCTCGCGCTGCTCGAGGGCGACGTCGTGCGCCTTCACGAGGCGAGGGTGCCGCGTCTCGGCTGGTCGGTTGTTGAACCGTGGGGCGAGGCGTACTACTTCGCGCACTCCTTCGCGGTGCGCTCACCCGACGCCACCGCGAGCGTCGATGGCGTGACCGTGGCCGTGCGTCGCGACGAGTTCCTCGGTGTGCAGTTCCACCCCGAAAAGAGCGGTCCGGCTGGACTCGACTTCCTTGATCAATGCCTCTCCCTCGCCTAATCCCGTGTCTCGACGTCGCGGGCGGACGGGTCGTGAAGGGCGTGAGCTTCGTGGGGTTACGCGACGTCGGTGACCCGGTAGAACTGGCGCAGTACTACAGCGACGGGGGCGCCGACGAGTTGGTCTTCCTAGACATCACCGCCACCCCCGAGGACGCCTCGACCATCACGTCCCTCGTCGCCCAGGTGGCCGACGTCCTGGCGATCCCCTTCACGGTGGGCGGTGGGGTGCGATCGGTGGAGGACGCGAAGCGAATCATTGAGTCGGGTGCCGACCGCGTGTCGATCAACTCGGCGGCCCTCGCCGATCCGTCGCTCATCACCGCGATCGCCAGTCGCTTCGGATCCCAAGCCGTCGTCGTCGCCATCGACGCCGGTGACGGGGTCGTCCACACCCACGGTGGGCGCGTGGCGACGACCACCGAGACGGTGCCCTGGGCGCGCGAGGCGGCCGAGCGTGGTGCGGGCGAGATCCTCTTGACGTCGATCCAACAAGACGGTCGGCGCAGCGGGTACGACCTGGTGCTCACCGCCCAAGTGCGCGACGCCGTGTCGATACCGGTGATCGCCTCGGGCGGCGCGGGCTCGGCGCGTCACGTCGCCGAGGCCCTGCGGGTCGCCGACGCGGCGTTGGTTGCGTCGATCGTGCACGAGGATCCGGCGGGGCTCGCCGGTCTGCGCAAGGAGATCGAGGAGTTGGGGATCCCACTTCGACCACTGAAGGAGCGTTATGCCTGAGGACCTCAAGGCCGCCATCGTCCAAGACGAAGTCACCGGGCGAGTGCTGATGCTCGGGTGGATGGACGAGGAGGCCCTCGCGCTCACGCGCTCGAGCGGGTTGGTCCACTTCTACTCACGTTCTCGACAGCGGCTTTGGCAAAAGGGTGAGACGTCGGGCAACGTCTTGCACGTCACCGACGTCACGCCCGACTGCGACGAGGACGCGCTGCTCGTGAGCGTGCACGCGGCTGGTCCCACCTGTCACGACGGATCCACCTCGTGTTTCACGCCGTGGCTCTGGCGCCGGATTCTCCGGCGCGAGCGCGACGGTGCCGAAGGCTCCTACGTCGCGGGACAGCTCGCGGCCGGAGTGGGACAGAACGCCCGCAAGGTCGGTGAGGAAGCCGTGGAGCTCGCGGTGGCCGCCCTGAGCGAGGACGACGAGCGCGTGGTGAGCGAGGCCGCCGATCTGTGGTTCCACACCTTGTTACTGCTGCGCAGTCGAGGACTCGACCCCGCGGCCGTCGACGACGAGCTGCGTCGTCGCGCGGTCGATCCCGTCACGCCCTAGCCACCACCGCATCCCGCGCTGGCGGTACGCATCTTCGGTAAGACTCGTTGGGTGCTGCTCGTGACGACATCTTCCTCCCAGTTCGTCTTGGTGGCGGCGGTCTTTCTAGCGAGCGCCGTCGAGATGGTCGAAGCACTCACCATCGTCGTCGCGGTCGGACACACCGAAGGTTGGCGGCCCGCGTTGCGGGGGTCCTTCGTGGCGGTACTCACGCTGGCGGCCCTCGTTGCGGTGGTCGGCCCCGCGCTGACCAAGGTGCCGCTCGACGCCCTTCGCCTCGTCGTGGGCGGGGTGCTGTTGATCTTCGGTCTCCAGTGGCTCCGCAAGGCGATCTTGCGAGCGAGTGGTCTGCTGGCGAAGCACGACGAGGACGCGATCTACCAGCGCACCGTCGAGAAGATCGACGCGGACGCGGCCGCTCGCCAGAACCACCGCGTGGCCTTCGTGCTCGCCTTCAAGGGTGTGTTCTTAGAGGGTCTCGAGGTCGTGATCATTGTCCTCACCCTGGGCGCCTCGGCCCGACGACTCGGGCTCGCCTCCCTCTCGGCGCTGGCGGCGTTGCTCATCGTCGGGGGAGTCGGAATCGTGGTGGCGCGACAACTCTCGAAAGTGCCCGAGAACGCGATGAAGATGACCGTGGGCGTTCTGCTCGTGAGCTACGGCACGTTCTTCTCGGGAGAGGGGTTGAAAATTCGTTGGCCCGGCGACGACGCCGCGCTGGTCGTGCTCGTCGCGTTCTTCGCGGTGGTGACCTGGCTATTCGTTACCTGGGTGCGGCCGTCGCGCGACGTGGTGGTGTCGTCGTGAAGTCCTCGTGGCCCCTTCGTATGGTCGTGGGCTTCGCGAGATTCTGGTGGGACTTTCTGGTTGGGGACACGCCCGAGTTGTTCGTGGCGGCGGTGGTGATCCTGGGGGTGGTGGCGGTGATTCGTCTCGGGGCGCACGAGAACGCCCTCGCGGTCGCGGCGTTGCCGCTGCTCGCGGTCGCGGCGCTCGGCGTCTCGTTGTCGCGGGCGCGTCGGCGTTAAGTAGAAGTGCCGGCGAGTTGATAGGCGGTCATCGAGAGCGAGCCCATCTCGTAGCCGTCGATCAACGCCGACGCGGGCGCGTTCGCCGCTGCGCAGAGTCCCGCCACGTAGGCGAGGGGGAGGAAGTGATCGGGCGTCGGCACGGCCATTGCGTAGTCCGCGTGCGCGCTGGCGGTCCCGAGGTTCGCCGCGTCGCTCGTCATGATCTCGCGCATCGAGTCGTCGAAACGGTGCGCCCAGTCCGTACCCTCACCGGGCGAACGCCAGTCGATAAGTCGAAGATTGTGCACCACGTTGCCGCTGCCGAGGATCAACACGCCCTCGCTACGTAGTTGGTGGAGTTTCGCGCCAAGGTTGAAGTGATAGTCGAAGGGCAACTCGGCGTTGATTGAGAGTTGTAGGACCGGAACGTCGGCCTTGGGGAACATGTGCACCAACACCGACCAGGTGCCGTGATCGATGCCCCACGAGTCGGCGTCGAGACCGACGTAGGTCGGCTCAACGGCGTCGATGACGCGCCGCGCGACCTCCGGATCGCCCGGTGCGGGGTACTCCACGTCAAAGAGCGGCTGTGGAAAGCCATAGAAGTCGTGAATCGTGCGCGGCGCGCGCATCGCGGTGATCGCGGTGATGTTGACGTACCAGTGCGCCGAGACGACCAGCACCGCCGTGGGTTTGTCGACGGACGCGCCAAAGTCAGTCCAGCACTGGGTGTAGCGGTTCTCTTCGATGGCGTTCATCGGACTGCCGTGTCCAATGAACGCGGCCGGCATCAACGTCGTCATGCGCACCTCGTCTCGCCGTTCAGCGTAACGGTGGGTGTCGGCGAAGGGGCAGCCCTAGCCTGAAATCATGAGACGGTGGACGACATTTGCAGGCTCGGTCATCCTCGCGTCGGTGGTCGTCTTCTGCACGGTGGTGGCAATCTCGTCCGCCACGACTACCACTACCACGACCACGACCACGACCACGACCTCGTCGCCGACGACCTCGACGACGAGTACGTCTACGACGAGCGACACCGTCAATCTCAGTTGCGCCCTCCAGGTCGTGGCGACCTGGCAGCTCCCGCGCCTCGCCAATGAGACGATCGCCGTCTCGGTGAACGCCCTCGACGTTGGTGCCATGGGACCCGCGGCTCGCGCGGGCTACGGGGCACTGCTGCTGTTCGGTAGTACCGCGTCGTCGAACTTCGTGGCCGACGTCGCCGCATTACAGCACGAGACGCCCAACGGCGACGTGATGATGATCATGACCGATCAAGAAGGTGGCGGCGTCGAGCGACTCACCAACTTGGTCGCGGCGCTGCCGTGGGCCCAGACGATGGGCAAGAACCTCACTGCGACGCAGATCACCGCGGAAGGTCTGCGCGTCGGGCGTTCGATGAAGTCGGCTGGCGTGAACACCGACCTCGCCCCCGTGCTCGATGTGGATGGTCGCTCCGTCGAACCCGGTAGTCGCGATCCCGATGGGTACCGGTCCTTCAGCGGCGTGGCCGCGACCGCGGCGCTAGACGGGGTGGCCTTCATGAAAGGGCTCAACGCCGCCGGCGTCACGAGCGTGGTCAAGCACTTCCCGGGCCTTGGTGGAGCGACCGGCAACACCGACTACGGGCCGGCGGCGACCCGACCCTGGCCGGTGTTGAAGGTAACCGGTCTCGTTCCCTTCGAGGCCGCGGTGCGCGCCGGGGCGAGCGCCGTCATGATCTCCAACGCGAGGGTGCCGGGCTTGTCGTCGTTGCCGTCAAGCATCTCGCCCGCGGTGATCAATGTTCTGCGTCATCAACTTGGCTTTAAAGGTCTCATCGTCACCGATTCGCTCGGAGCGGGTGCACTCAGCGCGCTGCACCTCAGTGTCCCGGTCGCGTCGGAGATGGCGATCGATGCGGGCGAGGACCTGGTCTTAGCCGGGACACCCGCGTCACCGGGCGCGTCACTGCAACTCGCGCACCTCACCTCCGAAGCCATCCAAGGAGCCGTCACCGCCGGGACGCTGCCACTCGCCACGTTGCAAGCGGCCGCCGCGCAGACCCTCGCGAGCGAGAACATCGTGAGTTGTCCCGCAGCGACCAGCACCACGACCACCGTCGGTTGATCCGTGCTGGGCAACTCGGCACGAGTCGGATCGGCGTTGCCTACGTCAGTTGGTCGACGGCGCTCGACACGATCTCATCGACCGGAAGACTCAGGTCCAGGGTCAGGCCCGTTTCGTCCGCTTCCAATGGTTCCAACTGGCCGTACTGCGAATCCAGTAAGGAGGGACCAGCGAACTCGTGCGCGCGCGTCGCGACTCTCTCACGAACGACGTCGATCGGACCGGCTAGGTGGATGAACACGACGTTCGCGTCGTAGTCGCGCAGGAGGTCGCGGTAGCGCCGCTTGAGGGCGGAGCAGGCCACGACGAGGGTTCGCCCCTCCGCGTTCCCGAGCCGAAGTCGCTCGCCGACTGTCCGCAGCCAGGGCAGCCGGTCGGCGTCGGTGAGCGCGTGACCAGCAGCCATCTTGGCTCGGTTCTTGGCGGAGTGCAGCGAGTCGGCGTCGAGAAAGTCAATCTGTAACTCGTCCGCGATCGCGCGCGCGACGGTGGTCTTGCCGGAGCCTTCGACGCCCATCACGACCATCGACGGAGGTCGACGGGTCGGGGATACCGGTGCGGCCATCAGGACGTCTTCCTCGATATCGCGAAGAGACCAACGACCGTCTCACTGACCTGAGGAACGCGCACGGTCCCACTCTTCCAGGCGTCGGCTGGCGTGTCGTACATCGACCGTCGAGCCACGCATGTTGCGACTCCTCGAGTGCCCGCAGTGCGAAGGCCCGCGAGACTCGCGCGGCCAACTGGGTACAGTGGGCCTCACGGGACGGCCCAGTGAGGGTCCGTCGGAAAGTGAGAACGACAACAATGCCACGAGATCCCTACGACGACCTACCGAACCTTCCGACCTTCGAGTTGACCTCGCAGGACATCGAGCACGGTCATCCCCTCAACGCGGCACAGGTCAGCGGAATGATGGGTGCGGGTGGCTCGGATACGTCACCGCAGCTCTCGTGGAGCGGATTTCCCGCCGAGACCAAGAGTTTCGCGGTGACCGTGTACGACCCGGACGCCCCGACGCTCTCGGGCTTTTGGCACTGGGCGGTCGCGGACATCCCAGTGACCACAACCTCGCTACCCGCGAGCGCGGGTGACGACCGAGGCGCGTCCCTACCCGAGGGCGCGGTGCAGCTCGCCAATGACGCGGGTATGAAGCGCTACGTCGGGGCGGCCCCGCCGAGTGGGCACGGACCCCATCGCTACTTCGTCGCGGTCACGGCCCTCGACGTTGAGCGGCTGGAGCTGCCCGAAGGTTCTTCGCCGGCCTACCTAGGATTTAACCTCTTCGCCCACGGCATCGCGCGCGCGGTTATCGTCGGCACCTTCGAACAGCCCTAGGTCAGAGGTAGTGCGGAGGCCGTTCGTCGCGGTCGCGGCGAACACGGGCGAGCTCCTCTTTGAGGCGATCGATCTCACGCCGCAAGGATAAGACGAGCTCTTTGAGTTCTTCGACGGTTGCGTCATCACTCACCACGACACACTCCCACAACGTCGCGCGCGGCCGGAGCCGCTGCGAGTCGGAGCAGCGACAGAGGCGATGGCGACGTCACGATCACGAAAGAGACGCCCCGTTCTCGTTGACGGGACTCGCCCAATAACTGAGTCGCGCTCACCTGCTCTGGTGCGTTCGCCGCAGTAAGGTACGTCGAACTTCGAGCCAAGGGGGCCTGGCGTGAACTTCTGTCCGCGCTGCGGCACGCGGGTCGTCGGGAACTTCTGTATGAACTGCGGTGCTCCGACCACGGTGCCCGGTGAGCCCGCGGCGCATCCCGGAACCGCGCACGAACCTTCCGTGATCGAGGCGCCCGCGACCAGCGCCACGACGAACGATCCCCCGACGCCGGAACCGTCGATGAGTGACCCACCAGCGCAACCTATGTTGCGCGTGAATCCTGCTGGCCAATTGGTTGGTGGGCTCCCCGTCGGCGCGGCGCGCCGTTCGCTCGTCGCCGAGACACGCGTCGTGATGATCGCGTTCTTGGTGCCGGGCGTCGTCGGGGCCGTCATCGTCCTCGCCCAGCACGTGGCCGGCGTCGACGACGTCGCCCGTTTCGCCACCATCGTCAAGCACAGGCCCGTGTTGAACATGGCGTTGGGGATTCTCGACTACTTGACCATCGCCGCAGTGGTTCCCCTTGCGCTGTACCTACTCGCTCGAACGGGGCAAGACCGAAAGACCCTCGGCCTCGAGTTCCCTCGCTTCAAACGCGACCTGTTGCCCGCCGTCGGTATCGGGGCCGCGTCCTACGTCTCCGAGATCGTCCTCATCGCCCCCTTCGCCATCTTTCTCGCGAGCCACCAGTCACTCCTCGTCAGCGTCTCGACGCAGAGCGTGCCCAAGTACTACGTGATCTGGGGTCTCGCGATTTCGGCGACGACGGCGGTCACCGAAGAAGTACTAGTGAACGGGTACCTCATCACCCGACTCGGTCAGATGGGCTGGACGCCGCGCAGCGCGTTGATCTTGAGCTTGATCCTGCGCACGAGTTACCACATCTACTACGGCGCGGGCTTTATCCTTACCGTGCCCTTTGGATTTTTCGTGACGAGATCCTTCCAGAAACACCACCGACTCACTCGTCCAATGCTCGCTCATTTCCTCTTCGACGCGGTGCTCATAAGTATCTCCATCCTGCGCTAGCGCGTCATCGACGCCGACCGGAAAGGGTCGGTCTCATAAGTGTGAACAGTTACATCGGACCAGGGAGTGACGAAGGAGGGTTGTGCCGTACTGCAGCAACTGTGGCGCCGCGGAGATGAGCGGCCAGAAGTTCTGTCCGACCTGCGGGTCGATGACCGCCCACGAGCCCGGCACCGCGACACCGTTGCCCTACTTCCCGATGGATCCACCCGCGCCCACGCGCATCGCGAACTTGGCAAACTTCTGGTGGCGGGCGTTGAGTTTCGTGATCGATTCGATCATCCTGGCTGTCGCGAGCGACGTTCCGCTGCGCGCCGCCACTACGGGTCACGACCTCTCCTCGATTATCGAGTCGGTCGTGGTCTTCGCGTACTTCACGCTCTTCATCGCCTTCGCGAACGGTCAGACGCCGGGCATGATGGTGGTACGGATTCGCTGCGTCACTCTCGACGATCGCGGGTCCGTTGGCCTCGCCCAAGCGGCGCGGCGCTCCCTCGCGAACGGCGCCCTGGTACTCATCGGCGGCTTCTACTCCTATACCCGCTATCGCTATCCCACCCCGGCCCAGGCACGCGAACAGGCGAACCAGGCGCTGGTGCTCTTCTCGCTCTACGTGCCGCACTACCTCGACCTGCTCTGGGCGGCGTGGGACCCCAAGCGCCAGACCCTTCACGACAAGTTCGCTCGTACCGTCGTGTTACGCGACGAGAAGGTAGCCCAGCCCGCACCCGGGGCGCTCGATATGTGGTGAGTCAGGGGAAGAGGCCACGAAGTTCCGTGGCCTCGGCGATGCGTTCCACGCCCACGACGAGCGCCGTATCGCGCAGAGGTACACCGAGTTGCTCGTGTCGAATCCAAACGGCGTCGAAGGCGTCGTGCATGGTCTTCTCGAGGCGCTGGTGAAATAGTTCGGGCTCCCACATGAAGCCCTGCAGGTCCTGGGCCCATTCGAAGTAGGACGCGACGACGCCGCCGGCGTTCGCCAAGACGTCGGGCACCACCGGAACGTTGCGACTCGCCAACACGGCGGCACCTTCGCCGGTGGTCGGACCGTTCGCCGCTTCGACCATCATCGTCGCCGACATGGACGACGCGACCTCTTCGGTGATCACGCCACCGAGGGCGGCCGGTATCGCGATGTCGCTCGGGAGCGCGAAGAGCTCCTCGGCGTGCACCTCTTCGCCGCCGGGGTATCCCATGATGGACTTGGCCTCATCGAAGTGCGCGCTCATCTTCTCGTAGTCGATGCCCTCGGGCACGTGAATCGCCCCGTGCACGTCGGCGAGACCGACAACCTTCATGCCGCGTTGGCTGAGCAGTTTCACCAGCGGCGCGCCGACCTTGCCGTATCCCTGGATGACGACGCGTTCCCCCTCGGGCGGGCGACCAAGTCGGTTCAACAGCGCCACCGTGCAGATCGTCACGCCGAGTGACGTCGCGCCGGCGTGACCGAGGGTGCCGCCGATCGCCAGCGGCTTGCCGGTCACGACACCGGGGAGGTTGTGGCCGCGAAGCATGGAGACCGTGTCCATAATCCAACTCATCACCTGCGGGTCGGTGTTGATGTCGGGGGCCGGAATGTCACGGTCGGGCCCAATCATCGGGGCGATCGCGAAGGCGTAGCGGCGGGTGAGCCGCTCCAGTTCCGCGTGGGACAATAAGGAAGGGTCCACCTTGACGCCACCCTTAGCCCCGCCGTAGGGGATGTTGACGACGGCGCACTTGATGGACATGTCCGCACTCAGGGCCGCGATCTCGTCGACGCTCACGCTGGGGTGGAAGCGAATCCCGCCCTTGCCGGGGCCGCGCGAGGAGTCGTGTTGGATACGCCATCCGGGGAACATGTGGATCTCGCCGTTGTCCATGCGCACGGGGACCGCTACTTCGAGGATGCGCTCGGGAGTGACGATGCGAGTGATCATCCCTTCGTCGAGTCCGAGGAGGTGCCCGGCCTCTTCGATGAGTGACGTGACGCGGAGCCAGGGATTGAACGCGTCCGGCTCTGCTTCGTGAGGAAGCGTGACCATGTGATGCCAGCCTTTAAGAACGGAAAGCGCCGTTGCTTTCAGCCTCCAGGTTACGTGCGCCACGTCGCTGCGAGCCGCCATCGAGGGACAATTCGAGGGTCGGAGGTTCCAGTACTGTGACACTCGGATGAAGAGAGGGTAACCATGAAGATAACGACGGCGCTGAGTTACTCGGGCGGCTTCAAGGAAGCGGCCCGCAACGTGGTCGAGATGGAAAAGGCCGGCCTCGACCTCGTCTGGGTCGCCGAAGCCTACGGGTTCGACAGTCCCTCGTTGATGGGCTATCTCGCCGCGTTGACCGAGCGCGTGG
Organism: Acidimicrobiaceae bacterium; assembly: GCA_003136495.1. GTDB lineage: Bacteria > Actinomycetota > Acidimicrobiia > Acidimicrobiales > RAAP-2 > RAAP-2. The sequence continues at coordinate 1,720 of PLER01000139.1, read as the reverse complement.
AGATCGGCTCAGCAATCCTGCCCATCTACACCCGCACTCCGACCTTGTTGGCGATGACGGCGGCGGGCATTGACGCCTTGAGCGACGGACGCTTTCACCTAGGCCTCGGAGCCTCCGGTCCTCAAGTGATCGAGGGATTCCACGGCGTCCCCTACACCAACCCGCTTGGAAGAACACGTGAGATCGTCGAAATCTGTCGCGACGTGTGGAAGCGCGAGGCACCCCTCGTGCACGAAGGGAAGAACTTCACCCTGCCACTACCCGCGGGACAAGGCACTGGACTCGGCAAGCCCCTTAAGATCATCGCCCACCCCGTGCGCAGTGCAATTCCCATATGGATTGCCTCCCTCGGTGAGAAGAACGTGGCCATGACCGCCGAGATCGCTGATGGTTGGTTGCCGATCTTCTTCATCCCCGAACGAGCCCGCGAGGTCTGGGGCGGCGCGCTCGAGGCCGGCGCGGCCAAGCGTCACGCGTCACTGGGCGAGCTGATGATTTCGGCCGGGGGGCTACTGGCGATCGGCGAGGGCGAGGAGGTCACGAAACTGCGTGAACTTCAGCGCCCGGCGGTCGCGCTCTACGTGGGCGGCATGGGGGCGAAGGGGAAGAACTTCTACAACGAACTCGCGATCCGCTACGGGTTCGAGAAAGAAGCCGAGATCATCCAGGACCTCTATCTCGCGGGTAACAAGAAAGAAGCGGAGGCGGCAGTCCCCGAGGAGTTCCTTGAACTCACGACACTCTGTGGTCCACTCAGCTACGTGAAAGAGCGCGTGGCGGCTTTTAGAGAGGCGGGCATCTCCCACTTACAGGTCCACCCCATTCCCCTGGGGGACCAAACCAACGCGTCACTCATCGGAGCGGTCAAGGAGATGGCCTGACCGCACCGCGGGGGACTGAGTCTCGCTGCGATCTCATCGCATCGCGTGGATGTTCGATCCGATTACCAGGGTCCCGGCCGTTGCGTTGAGTGGATCTTCGCGACATCATCGAGACGCGCGAAATTAAGGGACCGCTGCTTCATCGAGGACTTCCCCACGAGTGCTCTATCACGCCGTGGAGCTCGATGATCGCATACATCGTCGAGCCCGCGTCCAGGTCCGTCACCTCGAAATCAAGTGATCGGCTTGGGATCCCGTAGTGAAATAAAAGTTATACACAAAGTAGCGTCGATTTCATCTTCCACCCGAATTAGGAAATGAGTCGCGTTGCCCTCCTCCCCCTCAGCGGCGACTCGGCGCGCCCTTCTCCTCTCCGCGCGTGCTTCGGTGGCTGTGGCCCTCGGACTTGGCGCTCTCGTCATCTTCTCGAGCAGCGCGAATGCCACGGGCGTCACCCCGACGCTCACCGGCGCCGCAAACTTCTCCGACACCGGCGCGACACTTTACGGCGTGGTAAGTCCCGGTGGCGTGTCGACCACGATCGCGTTTTGCTACTCGACCTCCGTCATCACCATCACTGGCGGGAACTGCACGGTGCCCTCCGGCACGATCAGTTACGCCTCGGCTAACCAGAGTCCTTCCGTGAGTTCATCGAGCGTGACGGCGACCGCCACGATCGCTGGACTCACCGCGGCGACCAAGTACTACTACGCGATCGGCGCATCTCAGAGCGTGGGTGTGACCAACTGGACGACCGCCAAGAACTTCACCACGATCACCGGCGGGGCATTTATCTGCACCCCAAATCTCTACCAGGTCAATAACGACTACACCTGGGA
>PLER01000070.1 GCA_003136495.1 Acidimicrobiaceae bacterium | reverse complement strand
TTACTGGATCAGAACATCTCGCGGAAATTGATCCCTCTATTGCGTGAGGAGTTTCCCGGCTCCGCGCACGTATCGGAACTCGATCTCCCTCAATCTAAGAAATGCTTAGTTTTGGTAATCGGTCAGAACGGGTGGTGGAACTGCTCGCTCGAAGGTTGCTTAGCTAAGACAACTTAAGTCGCTCACGGCAGTCTCCCATGCAATTGTGCCGACACGGATCTACCCCTAACTTTCAGCAAACTAAGTTATTCAAGAACGCCGTGGAGTGTGTCGTCGTATTCGCACGAGCAAGCGCACAAGTTCCTCTCCCACTTCGGTGGGGTTTCCGCGAGGATTGTTATACACGACGTACTCCTTGGCGACGAGTGTCGACAGATAGTCGAGCAACATCCCCTCCGACTCTTTGACCATCAGAAAGTCGGAGTGCGATTCGTTGAAGTAGACAATTCCGTCGTCAGGGTCAAACCGACTCCGTGCCTCACTGGGCGTGGGGTCCGGGGCCACCGTCGGAAGTCGACTCGTGTTTGAGCCGTCGTCGCGAGCGGCGTCGGGTACGAGGTCATCCTTCACCGGATCAGCTGGTCGGTCTAGGAGTTGTTCGATGTCAGAAGGAGGCGGCACCGCGTGCTGCTCGCTAGAGTTGTCCGTCGACGACGAGGAGAAGAGGGCACCGGCGCCCTCAACGCTACCGGTGGCGGATCGCATCGGGTTGTCGAGGTCGGCTAACTCCTTAAGCACTCGATTGAATATTCTGCGGATCGCTTCGGAGAGTCTGTCGGCGGTTTGCGCATCGACTTCGCGGTTGACGCGGTCAAGTGTTTGATCGACCGCGGGCTCAATTGCCTTCACGGCATCCACGAACACCGGAAACGCATCTCGATCGCGAAGGAGCGCGCGTCGACCGGCCGTTTGCTGAATTGCCTCAAATATGATCTGGCCAGAAACCTGGTCGCTGTCCCATGGCCGATGTGCGAACTCTTCGAGTTCGGACACATCGTCGATGACACTTGTTCCCGCGCGGCCCACCACAGCTACCCGGCGACGTCGCCCGTCAGCGGGTGCTACGTAGAGCGCGAACTCTATGCGCCCCCAAAGTGTCGTGCGAGGAGGGACCGCAAGGCGGATTCCATCGGGCTTCTCGGGCAGCACTACTTCGGACGAACGTCCCTCCACCACCTCAATTTCGTAGTCGCCGCGCGCCAAAGCGGGTCCCCGACGCGAACGGAGGTAATCAACCACCTTGCGTTGGGTGAGTATGCGGGTGACGTCGGGGTCGAGGTCGCTCAGTAACACCGTCGTGCCGGGAATGGACCGGGTGCGCCGACGTTCGAGCTCGAGTAGCGCTGTAGCTTTGCCTCGCTCCAAGCGCAAAACCCACGTCTCGGAGTTGTCCTCGGTTCGTGACACGATCTCGCACCGGCCACCGAGTTGTTGGAAAGCAAGAACACCAATGGCCTTTTCCCCGAGCGTACGGTTGTCGCCGGCCTTGGACGATTCGAAGAGGTTTCGCGCGACCTCTCGCAGGCGATCGGGACTCATTCCTCGACCGACGTCATCGATCGCAATCATCGGGTAGCGCCCCTTTCGCCGCAACAAGATCCTGATCCGCTCGCCGCGACGCCCAGCCTCCACGTACTCGTCGGCGCTATTCGAGACGAACTCGTTGAGGGCGTCTTTTGGGTCCTGGTACGCCTGACCGCTGACGAGTACTGCTTTAGCGAGATTTCCAATTCGAAGGCGAACCTTCTCTGGTGCCACCATTTGAAATTCCTACAACTCCTTTCATTTCATCAGCCTCTGTGCCAGCGAAGTTACTGAGTGGCCTGACGAATCGACCTGTGCGACAAGTTTTCCCGGTTCAGCGAGACGATAGTTCGCGTCACGGCGTTGGCCGTTACACCTCCGTGCGCGCTGGGAGGCGGGAACGAGGTCGTCTTGCCAGAATCATTACGCCCCCGGCAACCTCGGCGGGGGCAGCTGAGGTCGTTTCCGTCCATGTGGGTCCACATAGATCGAAGATTCAGATTGAGACGACCTCGATGAAGCCCTCGAGCCCACGAAAATCCTCGACGTTGCGCGTGTAGAGCGGGAGACCGGCGCCACACGCTGTCGCCGCAATAAGTAGGTCAACGGCGCGTGCGCCGCGAGCCGTGCGCCCGGTTGCCGAGATGGCGGCGAAGACCCTTCCGTATGCGCGAGCGGCCTCGGCGTCGAAGGGGAGTGGGTCAAACACAGCTTCCGCCCTTTGAAGGCGGTCCTGACGCCGAGCACGCTCGTCGGCATCGTTGGTGGCGTGTGGTCCGGCGGCGAGTTCGGCCATCGTCAAGGAACTGACGGCGAGTTCAAGGGGAAGACGGGAAGGTTCAATCTGTTCAAGATCGATGACGACAGACGTGTCGATGACGCCCCGTGCGTGGCGACTCGGTTTAGGCACAGGGCTCTAAGTCTTGTGACGCCACGCGGTCGAGATCAGCGCGCAGACGAACTGCGTCGACNNGGAGCACCTTTAAACGTTGCGACGGCGGCGTCGGCGCTCACGAAGCGATGTCGGCGCAGGGGAGTGAGCTCGCCGACTGGTACGCCGTTGCGCGTCACCACGTACGTGTGACCCGCGTCTAAACCTCGCATGATCTCCCCACTGTCGTTGCGGAGTTGGCGCTGAGTAATCTCTCGATCCATCGTTTTAGTGTAGCACTACGTGCTACGGTGCCCAAAACCACGCCGAGGATGCGCTTCATGTTGACACTTCACAACGGTTGCGCGGCTGCGCTGCAGCGACGGGAGTTTGAATGCGAAGGTCACGTTTTCCGCATTGGCGAGAT
>PLER01000092.1 GCA_003136495.1 Acidimicrobiaceae bacterium | reverse complement strand
CCGCTTCGGAGAAGATGTGCTCTTCTTCCGCGGCTTCGTGGTCACGCAACGTGCGCAGCGTATGGAAGGTGTGACTGAGGGCACCCGACGCGATGAGCACCACGCGACGGTCGCTCTGGGCGACCGCGTCGGCGATGACCTCACCGACGAGGGCGAAGTCCCGTGGTTCGGCCGTTTGACACGTGCTGACCGAGATCCAGGCCTCCTCGCCTTGTAGGAACGGGAAGAAGTTCGTCGTGGCGTAGGTGATCGGCAGGTGTTCGTTGTCAACCGGCGTGAGCCAACACTGCGGAGTCGTCGCGGCGATGTAGCCGACGAGTGTGGCGAAGAGGGGATCGCCCTTGACGTCGTAGGGGACGCTCGACATCCCCCGCGGCAGCTCCTCGGACGTGAAAAACCCGAGCCGACGTTCGGCGGCCGTGACGACGAACTCGACGGTAGTGAACCAGTGACTGTCGAAGACGATCACGAGATCGGGGCGCAGTTCGTCGAAGACCTCGCGACGTAGTTGGTGCAGTCCGCTGTAGAGCGTGCTCTCTCTGCCGTGATTGAGGGCACGTCGCTCCGCGTCGGGGAGCACGATGGTCGGGACGTGGGCGAGGAAACCCGCGCCCACGATCTCACCCACGGGTCGTCTCCTCTTTGACCTGGTAGGTCTTCACGTCGCTGTAGAAGTCGAGGGCGTAGTCGCCACCTTCGCGGCCGATCCCACTGATCCCGGTGCCGCCGAAGGGTGCGGTGAGGTCGCGTATCAAAAAGCAGTTCACCCAGATGGTGCCGGCCCGCACGCCGAGACCGAAGCGATCGGCCCGCCGCTGGTCGGCGGTGAAGACCATCGCCGAGAGCCCGTAGGGCGTCGAGTTCGCCAGATCTATGGCTTCTTCCTCGGTGGCGAAGGTTTGTAAGGTCAACACGGGACCAAAGACCTCGTTCTGCACGATCTCGGCGTCGTTGGATCGTGGTTCGATGAGCGTCGGCTCGAACCACAGGCCGTCGCGACGGAGACGCTCGCCACCGAAGACCAACGTGTCACCGGCGGCAAGGGAGCGTTCAACGAACCCCTCCACCCGGCGGAGGTGATCGGGGTGAATGAGCGGGGAGATGGTGGTGACCTTGTCGCGGCTGTCGCCGAGGACGTGCCGCTCCGTTTCGGACGTGAACCGGTCCAAGAAGTCGTCGCGCACTGACTCCTGTACCAAGAGTCGCGTGCCCGCCAAGCAGACCTGACCGGCGTCGTCGTACATGAGAGCCGCTTGTCGGGCGGCGAGATCGAGATCGGCGTCGTCGTATACGACGAAGGGACCCTTGCCACCGAGCTCGGCCGTGAAGGGCACCAGGTTCTTGGCCGCCGTGACGCCGATCGCCCGACCCGTCTGCGGTGAACCGGTGAAGGAGATCCGACGGACCCGAGAATCGCTCACCAGCGCCGCGCCGACCTCCTCACCGAAGCCCTGAACGAGGTTGATGACGCCGGGCGGGAACTCTGCCTCGAGGACGAGGTCCATCAACACAGAACAACTGAGCGGGGCCCACTCGGCCGGTTTCAGCACCACCGTGTTGCCCGCAGCGAGCGCCGGGGCGCACTTCCAGGTCGACAACAAGAACGGCGCGTTCCACGGCGTGATCACCACCGTCGGTCCGGCGGGCATCCGCAGAACCGTGTTGTGCGTGCCGTTGGACGCCCAACGTCGTGACTGGTACTCCTCGGCGAGATCGGCGTAGGCGCGGAAGTTGCGCGCCCCCCGGGCGATGACGCGACGTCGCAGACTCTCTTCGAGCATCGCGGTGTCGAGACATTCGACGATCGCGAGTCGTTCCACGTTGTCGTCGATCAAGTCGGCTAGTCGGCGCAGGTACTGGCCGCGTTCTTTGACGTGTAGGTTCGCCCAACTCGCGAAGGCCTCCGAGGCCGCCGAAAGGGCCAGGTCACTCTCCTTCGAAGTGCCGCGGGCGACGTTGGCGAGTGTGAGCGACCAGTCGAGCGGCGAGCGAACCTCGAACGTCGCGGCCGAAGACACGCGTTGGTTGTGGATGAAGTGACCGGTCGCGACCTCGACGCCGCCGACGTTGACGCGTTCGTCGTTCATGAGCGAAACCTCGCGGGCACGCGAGGCGAGGGGAGGGAATCACGGTCCGTGGGCGCGGGACGGCGCTGTCCGCGGAACTCCCAGTCACCGCCGAAGGTGGTGGAGAGGACCTCTTCGCTGGCGGTGGGTTGGGCGCCCACTTCGTCGCTGACGGGTTCCGGTGATGCGACTACGTGGTTGGTGAGCGCGCCGAGGCCCTCGACCTCGACGGTGACGACGTCGCCCGGCTCTACGGGGCGAGAGAAGGCGGGCGTGCCCGAGAGGATGACGTCGCCAGGTACCAACGTGATCAGCCGAGCGAGGTCCGTGACGAGGTAGTGCATGTCCCAGGCCATCTCGTCGGTGGAGCCGTCTTGTCGTACCACACCGTTGACGCTCGTGGTGAGGGACTTGCCCCTAAAGTCCCACGACGTTACGAGGCCCGGCCCCAGGGGGCAGAGCGTGTCGGCGCCTTTCACGCGCAACATCGAGCCAGCGTCGGTGTCTCGAAAGTCGTGCAGACCGAAGTCGTTGGCGATGGTGTAGCCCGCGATGTAGTGCTCCGCGTCGGCGAGTCGGATGTTGCGCGCGGTGCGGCCAATGACGATGGCCACCTCACCCTCGAAGTTCAAGTAGTGACAGTTGGCGGGTCGCACCACCGCACCGTGGTGGGTGTTGAGCGAGGACACGGGTTTCTGAAACCAGGTGGGTGCGGGCGGAAGCTCCAGCTCGAACTCACGAACGCGTGAGACGTGGTTGAGGTGACAACAGAGAATCTTGCTCGGCGAGACGGGCGGGAGGTGCGTCGCGCGCTCGGCCTCAACGCGACGTCCGTCGGCCGCGACGAGGGTGTCACCGTCGCGGGTGACCTCGACGACGTTGCCGTCAAGAAGTATGCGTCGAAACTCCACCCGGCCTCCGGAAATCGTTTGTATTCAAATGACTCCTTCACATTACAAACCCCTCGACCGGGCCCGTGCTACGTTCGCGACGTCACCCGAGGAGGCGTTATGGCTAGTGCACTTGAACGCGTACGGGTCCTGTGGCCCGACCACCTCGGCCTCGCCCGAGGCAAGTACGTCCCCGCTGACGTGGGTGCGCACGGCGTGCGCCACTGCACCGGCACCTGGGCGCTGGGCTACAACCGGGGGATGACCCCGGAGGCACCCGGCAGTCACTGGAACGAGGGACTACCCGACTTTGACGCGGTGTACCGACTCAAGGACGTTCGAGCGAGTTGGGAGGCGAACACGTCGGTGGTCGTGGCGTCCCTGGAGCGAAACGGTGAACCGGTCGCCGTATCGCCGAGGTGCGCACTGGAGCGAGCGATCGGGGAGTGGCGGGCGCTCGGCTACGAGCCCCAGGTCGGCTTCGAGCTCGAGGCGTACGTGTTCGTGGCCGACGACCGCGGCGGGTGGAAGCCCCTAGACACGCCCGGTGCGTTCGTCTACGGCACCGGCGCGGCGGTCGATCCCTACGGCCTCATCGACGCCATCTGGGCGGCCTGCGCCGAGGCCGACATTCCTCTGGAGTCGGTGAACTCCGAGTACGACACTCCCCAATTCGAATTCACCCTGCGCTACCGCGACGCGTTACGCGCGGCCGATGACGCGTTCCTCTTTAAGGTCCTCGCGCGCGAAGTGGCCCAGCGGCTCGGTCTGCTCGTCACGTTCATGGGTAAGCCCTTGAGTGATCGAGGGGGATCGGGCCTGCACGTGAACTTCTCCTTCACCAACAACGACGGTGAGAACGTGATCAACGACGCGTCGACGCCCGACGGTCTGTCGGCGCTGGCAAAGGGTGCCATCGGCGGCTTACTCGACCACCACCGCGCCCTCGCGGGGCTCTGTGCGCCGACGGTGAACGCGTACAAGCGCCTTCGACCCGCGTCGCTCTCGGGCTACTGGGCGAACTGGGGCTACGACCACCGTGGCGCCACGATTCGCGTGCCGAGCGAACGTGGTCGAGGGGCTCGTCTCGAGCACCGACTCAGCGACGGCGCGGCCGTCATCCACACCGCCGCGGCGGCAGTGCTGCAGGCGGCGCGGTTGGGCGTATCCGCCAAGAGTGACCCCGGTGCGCCCGAGGGTGGCAACGGGCTCGACACCATTGACGCGACCGTGGGCGTGCCGGGCTCGCTGGCCCTCGCGCTCGACGCCTTAGAGAGCGACCACGAACTTTCTGACGCGATCGGAGCGGACCTCGTCGCACAGCACATCGCGATCAAACGAACGGAGTGGGAGAGCTTCGAGGCGGCGACCACCGATTGGGAGCTTCGCGAGTACCTGCCGTTTCTCTAACGCCAGGTCACCCGAAGTGGCAACGTCTTCATGCCGCTGATGAAGTTCGAACGCAGACGCTCCGGTGGTGCGATGAGCTCCACTCTTTCCCAGCGGCGCGCGAGTTCCTCAAAGAGGACGCGCAGCTCGAGTCGGGCGAGGTGCGCCCCGAGGCACAGGTGCGGACTGTGGAGTCCGAAGGCGACGTGATCGTTGGGCGTGCGGTCAGCGCGAAACTCTCGGGGCTGGTCAAAGTGAGTCTCGTCGAAATCGGCGGAGGCAAACCAGAGCACGACCTTGTCGCCCGCCTTGAGAGATTTTCCTCGTAGTTCGACGTCCCGCGTCAGCGTGCGGCGAAAGTGCATCGTCACCGTGGTCCAACGAAGCATCTCCTCGACGAGGCTTTTGCGTTCTTCCAACGTCATCGTGGGAATTCGCGCGAACAACTCTGGTCGCTCGATCAACGCGAGGAGACCACCCGTCATGGTGTAGCGCGTCGTATCGTTGCCGGCTGCCACCATCAACGTGAAGAAGTTCTTCAGCGCGAGGTCGTCGAGCGTGTCACCGTCGACGGTGGGGGAGAGGAGGGCACTCAGCACGTCGTGGGTGGGGGAGAGGCGACGCGCGTCGAGTTCCTGGGCGGCGTACTCAAAGAGTTCGACGGCGACGGGGGAGCGGAAGGGGAGGAGTCGGTACTCGCTCGTGTCGACCTGGTCGACGACGAAGTCGGTGAAGTCGGCGTCCGTGTTGCCGATGAGGGCGTCGCCACGTTGGACGAGCCAATCGAGGTCCTCGTCGGGCAGTCCAAGCAGACGGCCCAGCATCCGCATCGGTAGCTCGCGCGCCACGCGTTGGACGAAGTTGAACTCTCGTTCGCCCTCGAGCGCGTCGAGGACCTCTACCGCGAGGGCGCGCACGGCGTCTTCGTACTCGTTGACCGACTTCGGGGCGAAGGGCCGACTCACCAAGCGGCGAAGGCGCGTGTGTTCTGGCGCGTCCATCTCCATGAGGGTGCGGCGGGCTTCGGTCTCTTCTTCGTCCATGTCCTCGAGGCGGATCCCCCAGCGACTCGAGAACACTTCGGTGTTGCGGCTGGCGAAGAGGATGTCGTCGTAGGTCGTGAGACTCCAGAAACCGCGACCCTCGGCTTCCTCGGTCCAGTGGACGGGATCGTGTTCGCGAAGGTACGCGAACGTGTCGTACGGGACCCCCGTGACGTAGGTGTCGTGGGACGTGATGTCCGCGAGCGCGTCGGTCACGAATCCTCCAGAGATGTTTGCGTCCAAACGACATCCCATTACAACACGATTTGAACGCGCCACGTACACTTGGGGTATGGCTCGACCGTTGATTGGCATCTCCGGGCGCCGGTGGCCCGCGTCGACGTTGGGCGCCCACGTCCCCGCGGCGATGAGCGGCATCGAATTCGATCTCCACTTCACCGACTATCCGCGCTCGGTCGCCCTCGCGGGGGGCCTACCCGTTGAATTAACGCGTGACGCCGATCCCGACGAGATGATTGATCACCTCGACGGTCTGGTACTGAGCGGTGGCGCGGACGTCGACCCCGCTAACTACGGTCAATCGCCGGACGCTGATCTCGGCGCCATCGAACCCGATCGTGACGCCTGGGAGATCAAACTGCTCGGCGCGGCCCAGCGCAAGGGGATCCCGGTGCTCGCGATCTGTCGCGGCCTACAACTCGTCAACGTCGTCTATGGCGGGACGTTGCGTCAACACGTGGAACTCGACGACGGTGTCGGTCACCCGCAGTGGGACGTCGACGGTCACCGAGCGACTCACAGCGTGCACGTCGTCGAGGGCACGTTGACCGCCGAACTCTTCGCGGGGGAGGTCGGTGTGAACTCACTCCACCACCAAGTTGTCGACGAAGTGGGCGAGGGTCTCTTGGTATCGGCCAAGGCCCCCGATGGCGTGGTCGAAGGTCTCGAGACGCCAGATCGACGACTCGTTGCGGTGCAGTGGCACCCCGAGCTCTTGGACAAGCCCGACCCCACGTTCCTCTGGCTCGTGCGCAGCGCTAGCGAGAGTTCGTAACGTCGCTGGTCAATCGCAGCGCCGAGCGCTACGACGAGGTGACGAAGCTAGTGGGCGCGACGACGGAGACCCTCTCGCCCCACATCGAGAACTTCGCCTTGGCGGTGAGTGCTTCATCGTCAGAGGCGACTCGCAGGTTGTAACCGAGTGGCAGATACGGCGCGGTGGTCGAGATGAATATCGTTTGGGGCGATCCCGGGGCCGACGATGCGGCGGGGAGTCGGCCGGAGACCTTGACCGCGGGATGTCCGTAGTACTTGACGACACCTTCGATCTTCGGGTTGGTCAACTTAAAGACGCTCTTAGCGAGGGAGTCCAAAAGTTCACCGGTCTGGTTGTAGTGATACAGCGAGCTCGACGAGTTGACCAGCACCCAGCGGTTCGCAAATTTGAAGTTCTCCTTGCCCGTAGCGTTGAGGTAGTACGACTCATTCCCCTTGATGAAGACTTTTGACCCGATGACGAGGACGAGCTCATGCTGGCCGGAACCCTTTCCGATCTGGGTCGACTCGTGCACGGAACTGTCGAGCACCGAGGAAAACGTCGTCCCGTTGGAGAAGGTTTCTAGCCCGGTGACCCGAACACTGCCGGCGGCTTCGGTCGCCGCCTCGGACTTTAGGAGCAACTCGTTGGCGGAAAAGTGCGTCGCGGTGACGGTGGAGGCGGCGGTAGCCGGCAGCGATAGGCCCGCGGTGACCAGTGACAGGAGGCAAGCGACCGTGAGTGGTCCGCGTCGCTTCACTCTGCCTCCGTTACTCCCATTCCGAGACTGGCTCACGAGATGGACGAACAGAGTATTACATGGCTTCCCGTCGACCTTTACCGCGCCCGTCACTAGCGTGCGACGAGCGTCCCCAGGAGAAAGGCGCCGGTGCAGAGCAGTGGGGTAGTGGTCATCAGGGTCACCGAATAGGCCAATCGGTGTTCACGCTGGAGGATCATCGGTACCGCGAAGGCCGAGGAGAAGGTCGTCAGTCCCCCACAAAAACCGGTCAATACGATGGACCTCAGATGGACGTCGGCGACGCCAATGAGTCGATATGCCGCGTATCCGGCGATGAGACAACCGAGCGTGTTGGCCGCAACCGTCGCCCAGGGACGAATGGTGGGGTGATGGCGCCGAAGGGTGTACTCCATGAGATAGCGCACCGCGCAGCCGACGGCGCCCAGTAGGGAAACGAGAAAGAGGGTCATGTGCCGAAGCTCGCAAGTCCGAGCCAACCCGCGACGACGCCGCTCAGAATCGCGCCTACGGCCACGAAAAGACAGCCGTGGGGGCTGACGTGCCAAATTGCGGCGAAATCGACGAAGAGTCCTGAGTATGAGGTCAATCCACCGAAGAAGCCAGTAATGATCAGTACCCGAGTACGGTCGTTCGAATCGCGGTGGCGGAGAGGTCCACGAAGGAGTCGAGTGGCGAGAAACACGCCGACAAAGTTGATTGCCAGCAACGCCCACGGAATCTCGTGGGACCACGACACCGAACCGGTCGGTGAAGGTAGATGCTCCAGCCCCGTCAACAAATCGCGCACCATCGTGCCGACGAAACCGCCGATCGCCGCAGATGACAATGCCATTACAAATTCGCGTGGTTGTAGAGCCAGATTCGACGACATTGGTACTACGAACCTAGCGAACACCCTCCAAAGAGTGGGGAATTACTGGGAAAACGGTCGCATGTGTCCGTTGGGACACCTAAATTACTAACTTTACATAACGAACATTATCGGCGTTATAAATTAGGCATCCTGTTATAGTCATTTCATGCGTCGGGTACTTTTGGCTGCGCTCTTCGTAGCGTGCAGCGTCGGATTTGTGGCTATTCCAGCCGGTGCCGACCTGTCGATTCAGAACAGCGTGGTCCTTTCCTTTGATTTCAGTGATAATTCCGTCCCGGCGTCAACGTCGAACGGACCTTTCAACGTGATTGCCGACGTTCTCCCTGCGCACACTGGCGGCGTCGTCCGGATGGTGGCGTTCGCACCCGTGGCGGCGAGCGAACCCAACATCGTGTGCGCGTATCAGCCCGTTCAGCAGAGTCAAGTTGAGTGCAGCTTTAACTTCAGCGCCGACGGCGTCTGGCAGATCCGAGCCGAATATTCGACCGATACGAAATCGGCGTACTCCTCGGTGTCGGTGACCGCGCTTCGCGTTTCTAACTAGGCGTGGGCCCTGCCGGGCTCCACGAGTTTCGCGTCATTTGGGGTGACTTCTCTCGCGGAATGATTCAGGAGTTTGTGGTTGCTCACGACGTCGACGAGGCACTCGTCATTGCTCATGAGCGACGACCTGATCTGGAGCGTCCCCGCACCGCGTTTCTGGTGACGGCTATCGCCTGACCTACAATTCGGCCCATGAACTCACTCTTTGACGTTTCGGGCAAGGTCGTACTCGTCACCGGGGGCACCCGTGGCATCGGCGAGATGATCGCACGGGGATTCGTAGAAGCCGGCGCGATCGTCTATATCTCCTCTCGTAAGGCGGCGGTCGGCGACGCACTGGCCAAGGAACTTTCGGCGATTGGACCCTGTACGTCCCTCCCCGCCGACCTCTCGTCCGAAGCCGAGTGCAAGCGGCTGGCTGAGGAGCTCGCGTCTCGCGAATCACATCTCGACGTGCTGGTGAACAACGCGGGAGCGACCTGGGGTGCGCCCATGGCCGACTACGACGAGGCCGCGTTCGAGCGTGTCCTGGCCCTCAACGTGAAAGGCGTCTTTCACCTCACTAAGTTTCTCCGCCCACTGCTCGAAGCCGCCGCCACGAATGAGGACCCGTCGCGCGTGATCAACATCGGCTCCATCGACGGCCTTCACGTTCCCACCATGGAGACCTACGCCTATTCGGCCTCTAAGGCTGCGGTGCACCAACTCACCCGCCATTTGGCTAAGTACCTGGCCCCGTTGGTCACGGTGAACGCGATCGCCCCCGGACCCTTCGAGTCCAAGATGATGCACTCCACTCTCGAGGCGTTTGGCGACTCCATTGCCGAGTCGGCGCCCATGAAGCGCATTGGCCAACCGTCGGACATGGCGGGCGCGGCTATCTTCCTCGCGTCGCCGGCGGCGAGCTACATCACCGGAACGATTCTGCCGGTCGATGGCGGCATCGCGACCGTCGGATTAAGTAGCCGGTTCGTGCCCTAGGGTCACGTGAAGCACCACGTGCTTCGTTCCTCGCACCACGTGTAGGACGATCTCATCGCCCGGCTTGAGGGCGGAGATGACCTGGGTGACGTCCTGGGCGCTCTGAATCGTCGTCGAGTTGATACCCACGATGATGTCGCCTTGTTTCACGCCAGCGGCGGCGGCGCCCGTACCGGAAATGACGCTGATAACGACCGCGCCCGTGGAGACCGAGAAGCCGTACTGCGCCTGGAGTGACGGCGTGTTCGACTCGATCTCTACCCCGATGAAGGCGCCGTGGTTGACCACGCTCTCCCCCGCCGCAAGCGACTTGAGGAGTGATTCGATGGTCGCCACCGGAATGGCGAAGCCGATGTTCTGTGAGTTCTCACCATCGGACAAGGTCCCCGCGACCGCGGTGTTCATCCCAATGACGTCGCCGCTGGAGTCGAGCAGTGGGCCACCGGAGTTGCCGGGATTGATCGCCGCGTCGGTTTGAATCATGTTCTCCAACGTCTCGGATGACGATGAGGTACCGGCGGTGACCGTTCGACCCAGTGCCGAGACGATGCCTTGGGTCACGGTGGGGGTACCCGCCGCGAGGCCGAGGGCGTTGCCGATGGCGACGACGGCGTCTCCGGTCTCGAGAGCATTGGAGTTTCCAAAGGTCACCGTTGGCAGGTTCGACGCGTTGTTGATGCGAATGAGTGCGACGTCGTCAACGGGGTTCGTGCCGATCAACGTCGCTGGCTCGCTCTTCGTTGAGCCACTGCGGGTAACGGTGATCGTGCCCCCGTTGACCGCCGCGGCGATGACGTGATTGTTCGTGACGACGAGGCCGCGCTTCGAGATGATCATGCCGGTGCCCTGATCCTCTTCGCCACTCCCCTTGACATCGATACTGACAATCGAGGGCAGCACACGTTGAACGAGTTTGGGGATGCTCACGCCGTTGGGCAGAATCGCGGCCCCGGGTGCGGTGCCCGACACCTTGATGGTGAGTCCCCCGTCGTTCGAAGAACTCGGCGCGGCGAAGTGTCCGGCGAGTCCCCCCACCAGGGCCGCTACGAGCAAAAGAGAAAGTCGCGTCGACCAGAGACCCTTGCTCTGTCGTGACTGCGACGCGAGTGGTGCCTCGTCCACGATCGGCGCACTGGCCGCCACAACGGGCTCGCTCGCCAGCTCGCCGTGATAGGTCGTCGCACCATGAATCGCCTCACTCGGTGAGTCGTTTTCGCTGACGTGTTCGGACGTGGCCTCGGGCGTGAACGGTGCGTCGGGAGTGGTGTTCGAGTCGTGCTCGTCCCCAGTGTTGTCGGGCGTGTCACTCACGGAGCCATGCTACGCATAGGAAAGTAAAAATGAACTAAATCCACTCGAAATGTTTGCGTTTCATAGAGCGAGTAGATTGGAACCCTATGTCTCGTCGCATTGAGATCGAAATCACCAGTTTGAGTGGTGACCTCGCGACCTGGCGCGCCGCGGGAGCCAAGCTCCCCAAGGGCGTGTTACAGGCCTCGTTGGTCCCGGGCGGACCCGTGATCGGCAACGTCTATCGGGCGGACATTGAGCAGTACATGGAGGGCATTGAGGTGCTCTCGGTGACGGCTCCTAAGACCGCCTCCCCACTGGATCCAAAGAACGAACGCGTCGAGCGCATCGCGGAGCCGAAGAAGGGCCCTGACGTTGTGGTGACGTACGCGCCAAAGGGACGTGGACCTCGTCGCGACGGTGACGACCGCGACCGCGGTGACCGACCCGCTTCGAAGCGACCGAGTACTCGTCGAGACGCCAAAGACGGTGCGACCACCGGGGATCGTCCGGCGCGCGCACCTCGTAGTGAGCGTCCCGCGGACGGCGCGCCTCGGCCGGAGCGAACACCACGTGGACCCCGCAGCGAACGACCCAGCGACGGTGCCGCACGCGGCGAGCGACCATCGCGGGGCCCTCGTAGCGATCGCCCGGGGCGACCCGCGAGCGGCGCTCGGAGTGAGCGTCCCCAGGGTCCCCAACAGCCGCCACTGACTACGATCCACCGAAACGCGCTGCTCGCGACGTTGTCGCCGGAGCAACTGCCCGTCGCGGAGCAACTCCTTCGAGGGGGCGTCCCCGCCGTGCGCGCGGCCGTCGAACTTCAGAACAAGAACGCCGCGGCCCAGGGTCGCCCCACCATCGACGCCACCACCATTGAGCGGATCGCTGAGGAACTGCGTAACCGCACCAACCTCGCACTCTGGAAGGACCGAGCGGGCGGGGCGATTGGTGCTGGCCGAGAACTGCGCCTGCGGGACCTGCGTGCCGTCGTGACGTCCGCGAAGACCGTGACCCTCGACGAGGAAGCGCGCGTGCAACTCAAGGAACTCCAAACGGCACTGACCGCGCGGGTTGAGCACCTGCGGACGCAGTGGAACGAGAAGCTCGAACACGCCATTACCGCTAAGAACGTCAAAGAAGCGCTGGCCCTCGTGGCCCGCCCCCCGGACGTCTCGACGCGATTGAGCGCCGACGCTGCGGTGCGGGTCGTGGCGCTGGTCTCAGAGTCGCTGAGTGCGGAACAGGATTCAAAGACGTGGAATGAGATCGTCGAACTCGCCGCCGACACCTCGATTCGACGCAACGTCAAGCCCTTGGGGATCCCGGCCGACGAGTCGAGTCACGCGGTGGCCGTGCACAACGCGGGCGCCATACCCGAACTCGCGAAGCTCCTCGGCATGAGGGTTCCCCCGCCCCCGCCGCCAACTCGAATCGTCCGTCGTCCCGCTACGCGCCGCGCATCGTAAGAAGTCTGGCCTTCCAACCGAGGGATTCGTAGAGGGACTTCGTGGCCCGGTCGCCGGGCAGTGCGAAGGCGTCGACGGGTGCGTCATTACCACTGAGCAGCGTCCGCACGAGAGTGGTGGCCACCTTCTGGCGCCGATAGGCGTGCGCCACGTACACGCCCTCGACGACGCGGGCTCGGCAGAGGCAAAAGCCTTTGAGTTCGCCGTCTTCGACGAACGTCCATAGTGATGCGGACCCCACCACGTTCGCCAGCAACTCGTCCTCGGTGAGGGAGCCGCTCAGTGTCGTCATGAGGGCCTCTCCCCCACGCTTGGCGAGGACGTCCTTCAGGGCGTGTTTCCACAGCAGCGCCAGATCCGGCGTAACGACCTCAGCGAGCGAAACGCTCAAATGACGCAGCGGCTTCTAGACGCAGTCACGACAGAGCATGCTCGTCTTATCGGCGAGTTGACTCGTCTTCTTCAAGAGGCGACACGACTTACAACGAAACTCGTCGTCCTGCTTGGGCAAAATAGCCTCGGTGGCTTCTAAGGTCGCGTCCACCTCAAGGGGAGCCTCGTCGTCGTCTTCGGGCACGGAAGTGCGCAGGATGGTCTCCGCCAGCACTTCGTCCAAGGCCAACTCGACGTCCGCGTCGTCCACGACGTCGTCGTCGTCTTCAGCGACCACCACGACGGCGGGTACGGCGTCGTCGTCATCGACGAGATCGGGTACCACGATGACGTCGATCTCATCGGCGTCATCGACGTCATCTTCTAACTCGTCGACGACATCTTCTAGTTCTTCTTCGCTAACAATCTCTTCGTCGAAACCGTCGGCAAGCTCCTCTTCGTCAAATACTTCATCGCTGTCAACTTCGCTTGCCATAAAATCCTCTTCTGTAGCGCAGGCATTGTACGGCCTTTTTCCAGGACCGTGCGCCTTTTGAACCTAAAGAGTGAATAAAAGTCAGAATCTCTAACGATTCAGACGATTTCGCTCCGCCGCTCGCTCCGCGTCGAGCCGCTCGAGGTCAGTATCAGAGAAATCAACGTAGCGCATGGCGTCACTAATCGCCTGATGACCGGCCTCTTCACGGATCAGCCGAGCCATCTCGTGCGCGATGCGCCGATAACTGGGATGCCCCTGGGGGCCCGAACGAAGCTCGATGAGATGCATCGCCTCGCGGGCGTTCATCTGCATGACGTACCGGATGCGAAAGGCCAGGGCGACGCAGTACTGGGCCTGGTTGGGAAACACGTGCCGAACGTCCTCGAACAGTTCGGCCGAGCGCGAGAGCGATTCACGGTATCGATCGGCGAGGCGGGCCTCTTCGACGACCTCGGGCACGTCGAAGCCGAGGTCCGTGGTGAGGGACTGCCACTCGATGGTGAGGAGGCGATGGCGCTGAAGGTCCCGGAAGGCGCCGTAATCGCTCACGACCTCGAAGCGGTAGTCGGTGCGTTCGAAGGCGCGGCCCGGTCGGTGTCGACGGTTGTGGCGCTCGCCGACGTAAGTCGCCATCACCATGCGACGCTCGTCGAAACTCATCGCGGCCACGAGGCTGCGTGCGCGCTCGTGCGAAATCGAAGAGTTGGCGAAGACGATCGCTTCGAGAACCCGCTCCTCCCCCGCCGGGTCAAAGGCCACGAGGCGCACGTACTCCCCCGCCGCGTCGTCGTCCCCTTCGAGGTCGCCGAGGAGCGTCTTGGTAGCGCTGCGGGTGTCGGCCAAGTACTGCGTCCACGCCAGCCCTCGCTCCGGGACGTCCAGGCGCTTCAGAAAGGAGGGGATCACCTTGACGAGTTCGTCGAGCATCATCTGGGCGTACTCGCGAACCTCGGGCAACGGGTGTGCGCGCATGCGCAAGAGCAACGCCTCGTACGCCTGTCCCGAGGCGTAGATCCCGAGATTGGAGAGGGCGCTCGCGGGCAACAGCCCGCGCAACCCGTCGAGGGCCTTCGCGCGAATCGCTTGACGGTAGACGAAGTCGGTGTCTTCGGGGGTCTTAGGGTACTTCTGAGCCAGCCAGTCGGTGAGGACCGGTAACAACTCGCGATAGGTATCGAACATCCGGTCCATCTCGCCGATGTAGCGCGCGCCGAAGCGTGATTCGAGTAACTCGTTGTCCCGGTAGAAGCGGTAGAGACCGTTGCCCAAGCGTCGGTCGTAGCCGAGGTAGCGGGTCGACTGCTCGAGGTAGCTCATCAGGCGCCCCCGCTCGAGCACCTTGGTCAAGAGGTTGCTCGCTTGCTCGCAGGCCAGATGCACCCCTCCGAGTTGTGCCACGGAGTCGTCGCCGTACTCGAAGAAGATCTTCTGGTAGAGGTCGTCCGCGCGCTCGAGACCGACGGTCGCGTCGATGCCGGCGTCGCCGTCGAGTTCGAGGTCACCGACGAATTCGTCCAAGAAGAGTCGGCGCAGGCTCTTCGAGGAGCGCGAATAACGAGCGAACAGAGCGCCCTTAACCACTTCGGGCAGGTTGACCAGGGCGAAAACCGGCCCCTCGAGGTTGGTGAAGTACCGACGAAGGACCGCGATTTCGGCGTCGGAGAACTCTTCGGCAACGTAGGGGTGCATGAAGTTACGAGGTTAGGGGCGAATTTAGCCGCGCGGGTGGACGCTGGACGCACCCGCCACGACGCTGCGCAGTACCGCGTCACGGGCGGAGTTCGCCACGTCCGCGACCTCTTCCAGGTGGGTCAGGCGAGCCAACTGTTCACAGAGATCGGCCACCTGCTTGGCGTTTCGCACGAAATCCCCCGGGGAGGTCTGGCCGATCTCGACGTCGGCGAGATCGAGCACCGTGCCGAGGGTGACCCCCCGGGCCCAGGCCGCGATGACGGTCGCGAAGTGACCGTCGGGTTCTTTGAAGTGCGGCACCTTGTAGCGGTCTTCCACCTCGCGGATGGTCGCGTCAATCACCGCGATCTCGCGCAGACGCTCGCTGATGCTCGCGCGACGGTCCTGGCCGAGACGGTCGTGGTGCACGCGTTTCTTCTTCGTCGAGACCTGGCGCGCCGCGTTGACCGCCCGGGTGGAGCGCCGAGATTCGTACACGAAACACGACAACAGACCGGCGAGTTCGGAGGCCTCGAGGCCCTCGAAGACGCCCGCGCTGATGCTCTCGGCGATGAGCAGGTCGCACTCGTGATAGATCGATCGTAGTAACTGACCTTGCGGGGTGAGCGTCCATCCTTCGGCGTATCCGAGCTCTTCTAAGACGTGGTGTCGCGCGACCATCTGATCGGTCAACGGTCGTCGGCGTCCGGCGGGTCGGCGATCGTTCTCGAACTGGGCGAAGGAGCGCTGCACGACGTCGAGGGCGGTGTCGTAGTCGAAATGATTGACGAGATTCGCCGTGAAGTTGTAGGTGGGACGGAATGACGAGTGGAGGTCGGCCGGAGGGGCGAGGGCGACGCGACCGACGTCCTGTAAGGAGAGGTCACTCGAAAAACAGGCGATGGCGTGGCCCTCGTCGTCGAGCCCCCGACGTCCCGCACGACCGGTCATCTGGGCGTACTCGGCGCTGGTCAAGAACTGCCGGCCCGCGTCTGAGTACTTTGTGAAGCGCTCCAGCGCCACCGAACGCGCCGGCATGTTGACGCCGAGTGCCAAGGTCTCGGTGGCGAACACGACGGCCAGTAGGTTGCGCTCGAAACACGTCTCGACGATCTCTCGAAACGCCGGCACCATCCCGGCGTGGTGCATCGTGATTCCGCGGCGAAGTGCGTCGATGAAGTCCGCGTACTCCAGCGCGACGAGGTCCTCGGCGGAGAAGTCGACGAGGCGCTCCTCGGCGATGCGTTCGATCTCGCGTCGGTCCTCGGGTTTGGTGAAGAGCAGCCCGTCGCGACGGAGTTGGTGGACGGCGTCGTCGCAGGCGGCGCGCGAGAAGATGAAGACAATAACCGGTAAGAGGTCCTCGAGCTCGAGGGCCTGCATCAGCTCCGAACGTCGCGGCGCGCGATAGGGCGGAGGCGGGGCGCTCGACTTGGGCCCCTGCCATTTGACGCCGGGTCGAAATCGCTGGGAGGACTTCATGACGTTGTCGATCTTGCGCGCGTCTTCGGAGAGCCGATTTCCGTCGAGGAGGTCGTGTATCTCGGCCGCCGGCTGTCCCCGTTTGACCACCGCGACGTGGTTGTGGAGCTGAATAGGTCGTTCGCTCTCGACCACGATCACCGTGGGTCCACGCACCTGGGTGAACCAATCACCGAGGAAACTGGCGTTGCCGATGGTCGCGGACAACGCGACGAAGCGCACCGCCGACGGCGTCAGGATCAAGACCTCCTCCCAGACCCCACCGCGAAAAGGATCTTGCAGGTAGTGCACCTCGTCGAGAATTACCAGGCCCAACGTCGTGAGCTGATCGGACTCGGTCAAGAGCATGTTGCGCAGGACCTCGGTCGTCATGACCACTATCGGCGCTGTTCGATTTATCGACGTATCACCCGTCAACAGACCCACGCGCGAGGAACCGAAGAGTTCGCTCAGCTCGTGGTACTTCTGATTCGACAGCGCCTTCAAGGGCGTGGTGTAGAACGTGCGCTGTTCGCGCTCGAGCTCGCGGCCGATGGCGTAGTTGGCGACCAGGGTCTTCCCCGAGCCCGTCGGCGCACTCACGAGCACGTTCACGCGTTGGTCGACGGCCTCGATGGCGTCGAGCTGGAATCGGTCAAGGCCAAAGCCCAGCCCGTCGATGAACCGGCTTCGGTACTCGAGGATGCTCACTTATGCAGCAACTTACCCACCCCAATGGAGCCAAAGTAGAACACGATGAGGGGCACCGCTAACACGCACATCGACAACGGGTCGCCACTGGGAGTGAACACCGCCGCCGCGACGACAATCGCGATGATCGCGTAACGCCAGCCGCGCAGCAACTGGGCCGGGGTGACGAAGTTGATCATCTCGAGGGCCACCAAGACCACCGGGAAGAGAAACGTGATGCCGAAGATGAACATCATGAGCAGGAACAGCGTGAGGTACTGATTCGGGTTGTACTCGGTGATCAGCGTGTGGCCACCGATGGCCTTCAGGAACTTGATCGCGTGACCGAAGCTGTAGTACGCCACCACCACCCCGGCGCCAAAAAAGAGCAGCGACGATCCCACGAAGGAGACGACGTAACGTCGCTCCTTCGCTTTGAGTCCGGGAGTAATGAAGCGCCAGACCTGCCAGAGAATGACCGGTGACGAGAGGAGGAATCCTCCGAAGAACGCAATCTTCACGCGCAGGTTGAGACCGTCCAGCGGGTTCGTCGCCAGGAACTTGCAGTGGTGCGGTATTGCGGAGCAGTAAGGGTCTTGCAGCACGCTCAGCAGGTGGGAGTAGAAGATAAAACCGAGAACTCCGAAGACCGTGATGGTGACCGCCATGATGAGAAATCGATGGCGTAACTCGGCCAAGTGTTCGGCCAGCGTCATTCCGCTTTCGGCGCGACGAAATTTCGACACGGCGCCTTAGTTGAGTGACGGATCGAAGGACGGAGGTTCGTCGGTGCGTTTTGCGGGCAGTGGGGGTGGCGTCAAGAGAGGTGGCGGTTCCGCCACCGTGCTCGGATCGACCCCCGTCTCCGCAGGTTTCACCGCCGCGGCCGCCGCCTCTTTCGCGTCGACTCGATCGGCCAACTGGTTGAGCAGGTTCACAGGACTTCTCGCTATTCGCGCGATATCACCGGTGCTCGGGAGGTCGGGAATCGCCTCTCTCACCTCGGACTCGATCTTCTCTTGGATGTTCTTCAGGGCCCGCCACGCGGCACCGAGCTTGTGCGCCACCTCGGGCAACTTGTCCGGGCCCATCAGGAGCATGATCACCCCGGCGATGACCATGAGTTTTATGGGACTCAAACTGAACACGCCCCTAGTGTAGGGCGGCGTTCTGGGTTTCTCGGAGCGAGGCGGCGCTGCGACGGATGTCGATTCTTAGATAATTCCTAGCAATATCGGCGCGGGAGACGGGCCTTGAACGCCGGCGTACCCGACGGTGCGGTCTCGACTCAACCGTGGCGTTCGAGTGACGCGAGCAGTTTCTGGAACCGTTCGTCGGTGCTCTTGAAGGGGTCCTTTAAGAGCACGGTGCGCTGCATCTCGTCGTTCAATTTGAGGTGAACCCAGTCCACCGTGTAGTCGCGTCGCCACTGTTTGGCGGCCTGGATGAAGGTGCCGCGCATGTGCGCCCTCGTCGTCGGCGGAGGGGTGGTCGTCGCTCGTTCTATTTGCTCGTCGGTCACCATCCGCTCAAAGTGACCCTTCAGGGAGCGACGGTAGAAGAGCCCTCGATCGAGGTTGGTGTCGTGGAACAAAAGGTCAATCAGAGCGATCTTGGGGTCGCTCAACTCGACGCCACTTCGCTCGCGTTCGCGTTCGATGATCTGCAATTTGGCGATCCAGTCAACGCGGTCCGCGAGTCCCATGGGGTCGCTACGGTACTGCTCAATCACCTCACGCCAGAGTCGCACCGCGTGGACCTGGTCCTCGGGTAGGTCGCGGACTTCGACGAACTTTTCGGCTCGCTCGCAGAGATCCTCTTGGATCTCGAGTGCGGTGAGGTCGCGCCCATTCATCAACTTGACGGGCTCCTTGCTCCAGAGATCGTAGGAGATATCGCGCAGGGCGTTGATGGGCGAGGCCATGGTGTAGTCGCGCAGTTGGACGATGTCGTCCTCGATCATGGCGAGCACGACCGACGCGGTGCCCACCTTGAGGTAGGTGGCGAACTCGCTCATGTTCGAGTCGCCCACGATCACGTGGAGCCGACGGAACTTCTCGGGGTCGGCGTGTGGTTCGTCACGGGTGTTGATGATCGGGCGGCTTCGTGTGGTGGCCGAGGAGATCGCCTCCCAGATGTGTTCCGCGCGCTGGCTCATCGAGAAGGCCGTGCCCTTGGCGTTAGTGACGACCTTGCCGGCGCCGGTGAAGATCTGCCGGCTGATCAGAAAGGGGATGAAGACGTTCTCTAATCGGCTGAGGTCTTCGATGCGTTCGATGCAGTAGTTCTCGTGGCAGCCGTAGGAGTTGCCGGTCGAGTCGGTGTTGTTCTTAAAGAGGAAGATGTCCCCGCGGATCCCCTCTTCACTCAACTGGGACTGCGCGTACCCGACCAACTCACGCAGTATCGACTCCCCCGCTTTGTCTTGGGCCACGAGGTCGCGCAGGCTGTCGCACTCGGCGGTCGCGTACTCGGGGTGACTTCCGACGTCTAGGTACAGGCGGCTCCCGTTCTCTAAGAACACGTTGGAGGACCGACCCCAGGCAACCACTTTGCGGAAGAGGAAGCGCGAGACCTCGTCCGGACTCAGTCGGCGCTGTCCGCGCAGGGAGAAGGTGATCCCGTATTCGGTCTCTACCCCATAGATCCTCCGCAGCATCTCACCCTCCGAGCGCTAGCTCAGAAACTCCTTGACCTGGTCGTCACCGAGTCGCAGGAACGTGCGGCGGTTGCCGCGGTCCTCCAAGATGCACGCCTCGATGTCCTCGGCCGGTAGAACGCGGTCCGGCCCGGCCAACGCCGCGACGGCGTTTTGCAGCGTGGTGGCGAGAGAATGGAGTGCTCCGTCGGTGAGGGCGAAGCGGTCGCGAATCGTTTCCGCGTCCCCACCGAGGACGGCGAAGTGCGGCTCGTCGGAGATCGTGCCCTCGTACGCCACGCGGTAGAGCTTGGTGGGACGCAAGTTGTTGCCCAGTTGCGCGACGAGGATCTCGACCTCGAGGGGCTTCTGGCCTTCGGTGAACATGTCACCGAGGTGCTGCGCGTAGTAGTTCGCCAACGCCCTCGCGTCCACGTCCTCTCGTGAGTAGGTGAAGCCCGTCGAGTCGGCCCAGCGGATGCCGGCCTCGCGAAGTCGATCGAACTCGTTGTACTTGCCCACGCCGGCGAAGGCCAAGCGGTCGTACACCTCGGAGATCTTGTTGAGTGACGCCGAGGGATTCTCGGCCACCATCACCACGCCCTTGTCGTAGATCGACGCGACCAGGGAGCGTCCTCGGGCGATGCCCTTCTGGGCGAACTCGGCGCGGTCCTTGGTGAGCTGTTCAGGCGAGACGTAGAAGTAGTTCGTCATCGCAGCGACCCTCCCGCCACACCCCGTGACTCGGTGCGTCGCTCGTTGATCAAGCGGAAGCGCTCACCGACTTCGGCCGCGGGGAGTTCTTGGAAGCCGTTCACGTCGACAACGACCATCATCGGGAAGATATTGCGCACGAAGTCCGGTCCCCCGGTGCTCGGGTCGTTGTCGCCCGCCTCGTAGAGCGCCAGCGCCCCGAGTTCGAGCGCCCCCTCGCGATCGAGGTCCTCGCGATAGCCGAGACGCAGGGCGCCATCGGCGAAGGGCGAACCGGAGCCGATGGTGGCGAAGTCCGCGCGCTCGTAACAGCCGCCCGCGCCGTCGTATTCGAAGACCCTCCCCGCTAACCGGCTCTGGTCCCATCCCGCCAGCAGCGGCAGGACCAGCAGGGGTGAGGTGAGGTTGTTGCGCTGGACGATGGGCGAGAGGTAGTTGGCCTTACCCTCCAAACTGAGCGCCGAGTCGGTCATCTTCTCGTAGTGCTCGAAGGAGAGTTGGGCAATCTTTAATAGCTCCATGCCGCGTGCGGCGCTGCCCGAGATCGCCAGTGCCGTGAACCGATCCGCCGGCTCAATCTTTCGAACGTCGCGACTCGCGATGTAATTTCCCGTGGCCTGCCGGTCCCCCACCATGACGACCCCGCCCTGGTAGCGAACGGCGATGACCGTGGTGGCGTGGGGCACGTCACTCGCCGCCGTTCCGGGCAACGTGGCAAGCCCCGTCGCTTCGGCGTAGTGCCAAAAAGAGGGTCCGGGGTCGCCGTGGGCGCTAAAGAGCGGCAGACCCACGTTTACTCGCCGCCTTTTTGCACGTAGTTACGTACAAACTCCTCGGCGTTCTCTTCTAGAACTTCGTCAATTTCGTCGAGCAAGTCGTCGAGGTCCGCCTTCAGCTGATCGCCCTTGGTCGCGTCAACCGATACGTCCTCGGTGGTCTCACTGGCGCGCTCGGTGCGCTGTTTTTGGATTCGCTCTCGTTCACTCATACGTCTGTTCTACCTGTCTAGTGCGGCAAGAAGTTCACTTGCCGTCGCACTTGTTTCTAGCAACTCTGCGGTGAGTGCATGGGTACCCCTCAACGGATCGAGCATCGGGACTCGTTGCAGGGGTCCCTCGCCCAGGTCGAAGACGACCGAATCCCAGTTCGCCGCAACAATCTCGTCGGGGTAGCGGGCGACGCATTGACCGCGAAAATAGGCCCTGGTACTGCGTGGCGGATTGTGAACCGCTTCACGAACAGCGCTTTCGTCGCAGATCGTGCGCAGCCCGACCCGCTGGGCCAGGGAGTGTGAAGGACGAAGGTCGTGGTACTGAAGGTCGATGGCGCGCAGCCGGGCGTCGTTCTTCGACAGGTCGTAGCGAGCCTGATAACCCTTGACGACTCGCCACTTGGCGACCCAGTCGACGCGGTCGGCGACCGCGTCGTGGTCGTCGCGCACGCCGTCGAGCATCTCGCGCCACTGCGTCATCACCATCGCCACCTCCTCCTCGTCGCCCACGGCACTCGCCCCGGTGCGTTCGACGTAGGACGCGGCCAACGTCCACAGTTCATCCTGGAAGTCCCAGGCGCTTCGGGTCCGCTCGTCGTCACACAACACCGCCTCGCGCAACGTGACGTCGAGGGAGAAGGCCCGCACCGCGTGTACCGGCGCCCGCGGCATCGCCGGAAAGACCTCCGTGCCGAACTCTTCGAGCACCGCGAGCAACAGCGAGGTGGAGCCCACTTTCACGAACGTCGCCACTTGGCTCATGTTGGCGTCGCCGATGATCACGTGCAGCCGTCGAAATCGTTCGGCGTCCGAGTGGGGCTCGTCGCGAGTGTTGATGATCGGTCGCTTCAACGTCGTCTCTAAACCCACCACTTCTTCGAAGAACTCGGCGCGCTGGGAGAGTTGGAACTCGGGAGAGTGTTCGAGGGCGGACTCGGTCTCCGCACCGACCTTGCCGGCGCCCACGACGACCTGTCGCGAGACGAAGTGCGGCACCATGGCTCGCACCAGGTGGCCGAACTCGACGTCGCGGCGCACGAGGTAGTTCTCGTGGGTGCCGTAGGAGTTCCCCTTACCGTCGGAGTTGTTCTTATAGAGGGTGATCGCGTGGTGGGGATCGAGCGCGTCGTTGGCGATGCCCAGGGCCCGTCGCATGATCTCCTCGCCCGCCACGTCGTAGAGGGTCGCCTCGAGCGGCGTGCGGCACTCGGGTGAGGAGTATTCGGGATGGGCGTGGTCGACGTAGAGCCGAGCGCCATTAGTCAACACGGTGTTCGCCAAATGCGTTTCGACGACGGGTGCGAAGGACGTCAGGTCGACGCGGCCGCGCGCGTCCATGTCGGGCGTCTCGCCGTCGAAGTCCCAGTTGATGCGCGTACGTCCCTGTTGCGCGTACGCGTTGACGATGACGCTCGATGAGGTGATCGGGTCGTGGTCCGGACCACCGGCAATCCCGTACTCCGTCTCAATGCCGAGTACCTTCGAAATCGCCCTCGAGCTAGAGATACTGGCCCGTGCCCACGTGCTGAATCGAACGCCCGCCCTTCACGTCGTCCTCTTCGCGGTTGATGAGCGTGCGGATGAAGATGATCCGTTCACCCTTCTTCCCCGAGATGCGGGCCCAGTCGTCGGGGTTCGTCGTGTTCGGCAGGTCTTCGTTCTCCCGGAACTCTTGGCGAATCGATTCGAAGAGGTCGTTCGCCCGGAGCCCGCGTCCCTGGTCCGCGATCTCGCGCTTGACCGCGATCTTCTTCGCGCGGCGCACGATGTTCTCGATCATGGCGCCCGAGGCGAAGTCCTTGAAGTACAAGACCTCCTTGTCGCCGCCTTGGTACGTCACCTCGAGGAAGCGGTTCTCGTCGTCGATGCGGTACATGTGGGTAACGGTCTCTTCGATCATGGCCTGGACCGCTTTGGCGCGGTCGCCCCCACCGAGTTCGCGGACCGTTCCTTCGTCGAGGGGCAGTTCGCTGTGGAGGTAGCGCGAGAAGATCTGCGCGGCGGCGTCCACGTCTGGTCGTTCGATCTTGATCTTGACGTCGAGACGTCCCGGTCGCAGAATCGCCGGGTCGATGAGATCTTCACGGTTCGTCGCGCCGATCACGATGACGTCACGCAATGACTCGACGCCGTCGATCTCGGCCAGGAGTTGGGGCACGATGGTCGACTCCATGTCGGAGCTGATGCCCGTGCCGCGCGTGCGAAAGAGCGAGTCCATCTCGTCAAAGAACACGATCACCGGCACGCCCTCTTCGGCCTTCTCCCGCGCGCGCTGGAAGACCACGCGGATCTGGCGCTCGGTCTCCCCGACGTACTTGTTCAGCAACTCCGGACCCTTGATGTTGAGGAAGTACGAGCGCACGTTGCGGTTCCCCGTCAACTCCCCCACCTTCTGGGAGAGCGAATTCGCGACGGCCTTGGCGATGAGCGTCTTGCCACAGCCCGGGGGCCCGTAGAGCAAGATGCCCTTGGGCGCCGGCAGGTCGTAGTCGTGAAAAAGCGCGCGGTGCAGGTACGGGAGTTCGACCGCATCCGTGATGGCTTCGATCTGGGCGTCGAGACCGCCGACGTCGGCGTAACTGATGTCGGGGACTTCTTCGAGGATCAGCTCCTCGGCCTCTTGGCGGATCAGCTTCTCGGTCAGCAAGTTCGAGCGAAGGTCGAGCAATAGTGCGTCGCCGCTTCGTAGTTTGACCGAGCGGAGCGCCTCAGCGAGTTCGACGACTCGTTCTTCGTCGGCGCGCCCGTAGACGAGCACCCGTCGCTCGTCGAGGACCTCCTTGACGGTGACGACTTCGCCTTGCCCGTCCGAGTCGCGTACGCCGATCACCGTGAAGGATTCGTTCAGAACGACCTCGTCGCCGCGGGCGATCTGGGCGGGGTCGAGACCCGGGTGCAGCGCCACGCGCATCTTGCGCCCCGAGGCGAAGATGTCGACAGAACCGTCCTCGTTAAACCCGGTGAAGGTACCGTAGACCGCCGGGGGCTGGGTCAGTTTCTCGACTTCGTCGCGCAGGGCGGCGATCTGATCGCGGGTCTGTTGAATCGTGATGGTGAGTTTCTCGTTGTTCGAACGGCTCTGGGAGAGCTGTCCTCGCGCCTCGAGGAGCTTCTCTTCGAGCACCTCGATACGTCGATTGGCCTGTTCGACTTCGCTGAGGTTCAGATCCCGCGCGGCGCCCGCGCCGAAACCCTCGTCGTGCTCATCACCGGTAGCCGAACTACTTCCGTGGGAACGGTCCATACGCCAACCCTAGGGGAGCGGTGCGATAACGCGTGGGTCACGATTCGGACCGCTCTCCCACTAGAGTAACGAGACGTAGATCGCTATGGAGGACACGAGAATGAAGGTTTGGATTGACCAAGACCTCTGCACCGGCGACGGGCTATGCGAAGAGATCTGTCCCTCCGTGTTCACGCTCCTCGACGACGGCCTCGCCTACGTGAAGCAGGGCGCGGACGTCAAGAGCAACCCTGGTGGCGCCGACGGCGTTGCCGTGGTGCCCAGCGAATTCGAAGACGCCGTCATCGAGGCCTCCGAGGAGTGCCCCGGCGAGTGCATCTTCATCGAACGCGACTGAATCGTCCACTCACGTAATTCGCTCGTTCGGCGTGACGGAGTGAGCGACTAGCTGCCCTCGAGGCGACCCACCAGGCGCCGCGCCGACGTGAGGAAGCCGGTGTGGGCGACCATCCGATGGTCGGGACGTACCGAACGTCCGTCGACGTGCCACGTGCGACGCAAGATCTCGACGGTCTCTTCAAGGCCGAAGGCGTGGTGGTTGAGCGCCTCGCGCAGCAGCTGGGTCTGGTTGATGGTGGGCAGGTACGACAAGAAGATGCCGCCCGGTCGAAGCGCACCCTCGGCGTGCTTGACGACGTCCCACGGTTCGGGCATGTCGAGGATTACTCGGTCGAGATCGGTCTCGTCGATGCCCTGGGTGACGTCACGGATCCTGACGTCATACTCCACGTCGTCGCCGAGAAAGTCGTGGACGTTCTTCTGGGCGTGCTGGGCGAAGTCTTCTCGGATCTCGTAGGCGATGATCGACGCGCCGGCGCGCAGCAGCGTCATCGACAGCGCGCCGGACCCGACGCCGGCCTCGAGGACGCGCATGCCCGGGCCGATGTCCGCTTGCATCAAGATCGCCCCGAGGTCCTTGGGGTAGATGACCTGCGCCCCGCGCGGCATCTTCAGGACGACGTCGGAGAGCGTGGGGCGAAGGACCAAGAACTTGCGCTCGGAACTCGAGTTCACGAGCGAACCGTCAAGCGTCCCGATCACGTCGTCGTGTTGGACAATCCCCGCGTGGGTGTGAAAGGCCGCGCCGGACTTGAGCGTGATGAGGTAGTGGCGATCCTTCGCATCTATCAACATGACGCGCTCGCCGTCGACGAGCACCGCCGTGCTCACGTGTTCGCGTTCTTTCGCCGAGCGGTGGATTTGGCGCTACGCCGGTCGATGAATCGAAAGAGCAGCAGCACCCATGTCAGGTAGAGCCACTTGGGTTCTTTCTGACCCCAGGCGCGCGCCAGCGTCGCGGCCGTCGCTATGCGAAAGATTCGCCGCAGCACTAGTCCTTCTTCTTCGACTTTCGGGCCCGACGCCCCCTGATCCTGCCCCACAGGTACCCCGTCATCACGCCGCCGACGCCGATCGCGGCGACGCCTGGCTTGGATGAGGTGATGGAGTTGCCGATCTGGAGTTGCTCGGGCAAGAACGATCGCAGGCTCTCTTCCAACTCCCGGCGCGTCTCGCTGCGCTGGATCACTCGCTGACCTTGAGGCGTCGTTTGGCGGTGCCACTCACGATGCGCCACGCGGTGAGCCCGATGACGACGAGGGACAGCGCCGCGACGATGACGTAGGGCAACCAGGACAAGGAACCATCGAGTACCGGAAACTGCCACTGGAGGTAGCGCAAGGATCCGAGCAGCAAGAGCGCGGCGCCGAAGGCCACGAAGACGCTACCGATCGCGCCCCAGAGCAGGAAGCGACCAAGGTCCTTGAGGGGCTTGATCGTCTCTTCTTTGACGTAGCGCACGAGCAGGTCACGGAGCTCGCCGATGTCACGCTGCAGCGATGCCCCTCGCAAGAACCGGCGCCACGACTTGTTCTTCACGGCCCAAGCCTACTCAGTACGTTCTTTT
This sequence comes from Acidimicrobiaceae bacterium, assembly GCA_003136495.1. Lineage (GTDB taxonomy): Bacteria > Actinomycetota > Acidimicrobiia > Acidimicrobiales > RAAP-2 > RAAP-2. The sequence continues at coordinate 39,925 of PLER01000092.1, read as the reverse complement.
ACGAGGTAGGTGGAGCTCGCCGTGGCGACGAGACGCTCGTCCTGGTCGTGGATCCGGGCCTCGAGAAACGAGATGACGCGACCCGGTTTCAACACCGTGGCGACGCAGGTCAACACGTCGCCAGCCCTCGCCGAGCGCAGGAACGATACCTTCATCTCGGTATTGGCGACGATCACCTTGCGCTCTCCCACCACCGTCACCGCGGAGGCGCCCATCGCCGAATCCAAGATGGCGGCCAAGAACCCGCCTTGGACGACGCCCGCGGGGTTGAGGAAACGCTCGTCGACGCGTACTCGCCAGGTGGTCGATCCGGGGGCTGACTTGTCCGTGCAGACCATGCCCAAAGTGAGGTCACAGTTGGGCGGAATTTGGAGAGCCACGAGGCGAGGCTAGTCGCGCCCGATTCAGCGACGAAGCCGATTCGGTACTGTTCTAGTGATGACTGACACTCTCTATCCCGGCGCCAGCGACCTAGAAGGACGCGTGATTCGTGAGATTGTCGCGGTCGCCATGGACGCGCCGGCCAAAGCCAACTCCGGCCACAGTGGTACCGCGATGGCCCTCGCGCCCCTCGGCGTGATGCTCTGGTCGCGGATCATGCGCCACGACCCGACTGATCCGAAGTGGAGCGACCGAGACCGGTTCATCTTGAGTAACGGCCACTGCTGCATCCTTCAGTACGCCCTCGCCCACGAGTTCGGCTACGACCTCAGCGTTCAGGACCTCATGGAGTTCCGCCAGATCCATTCGAAGACCCCGGGCCACCCCGAACGTGGTGTGACACCGACCGTTGAGGTCACGACCGGTCCCCTCGGCCAGGGTGTCGCCAACGGCGTCGGCATGGCCATCGCCGAACGGATCTTGCGAAGTGACTACGGCGACGACCTCGTCAACCACCGCACCTGGGTCTTCGCGGGCGACGGTTGTTTCGAAGAAGGGATCAGCCACGAGGCGGCCTCTCTCGCGGGCGCGCTCGGCCTCGATCACCTCACGATCTTCTACGACGACAATCACATCACCATCGACGGGGTCACCGAGCTCGCGCTTCGTGACAACCCGGCGGAACGTTTCGCCGCCTACGGCTGGCACGTGATCGATCTCGGCGATCAGGCCAACGACCTGGACGCGCTCGAGGCCGCCACCCGCGCGGCCATCGCCGAGACGACGCGCCCCTCACTGATCATCGTGCGTTCGCACATCGGTTTCCCCTCCCCCACGATGATGGACACTCGTGAGGCGCACGGATCACCCTTCTCCGCCGACGCCATTGCCAAGGTCAAAGAGATCATCGGTGTCTCGCCGGAGAGCTTCCACTTCGACCCCGAAATTCAACACGAACTGCTGGAACTCGTCGCACCCAACCGGGCCGAGCGTGTCGCCTGGGAAGCGCGACTCCTCGCCGCCGGCGAACGGGGCGTGCGGCTCCTCGAACAACTCGACACCAACGGCGTGGCGGTCATCGAGACGAAGGCCGAGCTCTACGCGGGTGGCACGATGGTCGCCACGCGTAAAGCGATGGCCCGCGCCATGGACACCTTCGCCACCCAAACGCCGGGTCTCACCGCCGGTTCGGCGGACCTCACTGACAACACGGGTATGGAGCTCAAGGGCCTCACGATTCATAACGCCACGACACCCGGTGGACGCCAGTTCCACTACGGCATTCGTGAGTTCTCGATGAACGCCATCATGGTCGGCCAAGCGCACCACGGGGGTCTGCGACCGGTCGGGTCAACTTTCTTCGTCTTTAGTGACTACGGACGAGGCGCGATTCGTCTGGCCGCGCTCTCGCACGCCGCGGTGATGTTCGTCTACACCCACGACTCAATCGGCGTCGGCGAGGACGGCCCCACGCACGAGCCCGTCGAGCACCTCATGTCGCTGCGCGCGATGCCCGAGCTTCACGTCGTGCGGCCCAGTGACGCCAACGAAGCGCTGGATCTCATTGAGCACTATCTGGTCACCAACGAGCCGCCGACGACCGCGATGATCCTCTCTCGTCAAGACATGCCGGTCTTGGGCGACGCCGAGCACGCCGCGAGCGTTGCGGGAGCCCGCCGAGGTGGTTACGTCCTACGCGAGCACGACGACGCGGTCTTCACGCTGGTGGGCACCGGCTCGGAGGTCGGGGTCTGTCTCGCGGCCGCCGACGAGTTGGCGAGCAAAGGCGTGGTCACCCGGGTCGTCGCACTGCCGTGTTGGCGCTGCTTCGACGAGCAACCCCTCGACTATCGACAGGCGGTGTTGCGACGCACCGTGCCCTCGGTGGCGATCGAGGCCGGCGCCACGCTCGGTTGGGCTAACTACGTCGATGAGTCGATTGGCATCAACAGCTTCGGAATGTCCGCTCCCGGCAAAGCGGTGTTTGAGTATTTCGGCATCGTGCCCGCGACCGTCGTGGCACACGTCGAACGAGTGTTAGGTGAGGCGAAATGACCACGTTGGATGACCTGTACAACAACTACGGCCAGAGTCCCTGGTTAGACAACCTCCGGCTGGACTGGATCGAGGACGGGACGCTCGCGAGCTACATCGCCCAAGGCGTGCGAGGTGTGACCTCTAATCCCTCCATCTTCGCCAAAGCCTTCGCCTCGACGTCCGCCTACGATCCGGCGATCGCCGCCTCGAGCGAGACGGACCCGGAGAAGCTCTTCGAGACGTTGGCGGTCGGGACCGTTCGCGACGCCTGTGATCTCTTGGCCGACGTGCACGCCCGTTCTCGAAAGGATTTCGAAGGGGGCAATCGCCGCTACCTCGATGGTTTCGTCTCCCTCGAGGTGTCGCCGAGCCTGGCCCACGACACCGCGGGCACCATCGAAGCGGCCAAACGGCTCTGGGGCCGCGTGGATCGACCCAACGTCATGATCAAGATTCCCGCGACGATGGAAGGGTTGCCGGCCATTCGTGCGACGCTCGGGGCGGGGATCAACGTCAACGTCACCCTCATCTTCTCGCTCGAGCGCTACGACGAGGTCGTCACCGCCTGGGCGCAGGGGCTGAGCGACGCCTACGACGCGGGTCACGACCTCTCCGCGATCGCCAGTGTGGCGTCATTTTTCGTCTCGCGCGTCGACGTCGCGGTGGACGCGTTGTTGCCCGAAGGTGACCCTCGACGCGGCACCACCGCCAACGCTCAAACGGCTGCGGCCTACGAGCTCTATCGTCGTCGGATCGTCGAAGAGGGCGTCACGAAACTGCTCAGTGAAGGCGCTCAGGTGCAGCGACCGCTGTGGGCGTCCACGTCGACCAAGAACCCGACCTACGACGACCTGCTGTACGTGGACAGCTTGGTCGCCGACGAGACGGTGAACACTATGCCCGACGCCACCTTGGCGGACACGCTCGACCACGCGAACTTCTCGGCCTCCCTGCTCCTCAACGACGAAACCTGTCACCAGACCGCCGCGCTGCTCGATCACCTCGCTCCCGAGGTCTCCCTGGCTGCGGTCACGCAACAGTTGGAGAACGAAGGCGTGGCCGCTTTCGCCAAGTCCTTCGACGAACTGCTCGCGACGCTGTCCGCGAAGATCTCGACGGCCAAGTAGTTCGGGTGCCGTCTCGAGCACACGCACGTCTCACGGGGTTCGCGCGGCGCGAGCGACGTCATAGGATGCAGCCATGACGACCCTGCGCGGTACCACAACGATCAGCGACTTGGCGAACGAGACGGCCGCGTCGTTGGCCCCGGCCGCCTTCGAACGGGCCCGAGAGGCGCACGGACACGTCGTGACCTACTCCCCCAAGGTCTTCATCCCGCTCACCAAACTCTGTCGCGATCGCTGCGGGTACTGCACCTTCGCGCAAGCCCCCGCGCACGTCGCCTCGCCGTACTTGAGTTTGGACGAGGTGATGGCCGTCGCCCAGGCGGGCCGTGACGCGGGGTGCACTGAGGCCCTCTTCACCCTTGGCGAGCGACCAGAACTTCGCTACGACGAGGCGGCCCGCTGGCTGGCCGCTCGCGGCTATCGCTCGACCGTTGATTATGTCGCGAGCGCCGCGCAGATGGTGCTCGAGAGCACGGGTCTGTTGCCCCACGCCAACGCCGGTGCGCTCTATCGCCACGAGTTGGAACAACTTCGCGAGGTGAGTGCGTCACAGGGCATGATGCTCGAAAGCCTCGCCGATCTTCCCGCGCACCGTCTCGCGCCGGACAAGACTCCCGAGCGGCGCCTCGGCACCTTGCGCCTGGCGGGTGAACTCAAGATCCCCTTCACGACGGGTTTACTGGTCGGGATCGGTGAGAGTCGCCAGGACCGTCTCGAGACGCTGGTGGCGATCGCGGCGGCCCACGAGGAGTTCGGCCACGTGCAAGAAGTCATCATCCAGAATTTCCTGCCCAAGGCCCGCACCGCGATGGCCAATCATCCCGCTGCCTCTGACGAGGAGTTTCACTGGACGATCGCCGCGGCACGACTCGTGCTCCCCGAGGCGGTGCACCTCCAAGCACCACCGAACCTGAGCGAGGACCCGACGCGGCTGTTGGACTTCGGCATCGACGACTTCGGCGGCATCTCACCAGTGACGGCCGATCACGTGAATCCCGAACGCGCCTGGCCCGCGATCGACACCTTGGCCGAGGAGACGTCGCGGCGGGGATTCCACCTCGCCCCGCGTCTCACGGTCTACCCGGAGTTCGTCGCCGGGCGCAGTGACTTTCTCGACGAGAAGGTCCGGCCCTACGTGCTCGCGCAAGCTGACGGTGAGTTCCTCGCGCGCAACGACGTCTGGTACTCGGGGACGGATCACACCCCACCCGCGGCCCCTCGACTCCACACCCGCACCAGTGCCGTCGAGTCGATTCTTCAGCGTTACGAGCCCGGCTACGACTTTGAAGCGGAGGAACTCATCACGCTCTTCGGGGCGCGCGACGGTGACTTCAACGCCATCGTCGAACTCGCCGACGGTCTTCGCCACGACCTGGTCGGTGACGCGGTGAGCTTCGTGATCAACCGCAACATCAACTACACGAACGTCTGCACCTTCAAGTGCCGATTCTGCGCGTTCTCAAAAGGGCCGCTCTCGCTCAACCTCCGCGGTGACCCCTACCTCTTGACGCTCGAAGAGATCAGCGGCCGCGTACGCGAGGCCGAGGAGCGTGGCGCCACCGAGGTCTGCCTCCAGGGCGGGATTCACCCCAACTTTGATGGGGACTACTACATCGACGTGATCGCGGCCGTGCGAGCGGGTTCGCCGACCATCCACATCCACGCCTTCAGCGCGCTCGAGGTCTTCGAGGGTGCGCGCCGTTCCGAACAGGACCTCGCCACGTACCTGACGCGCCTGAAGGACGCGGGACTGAAGACCCTCCCGGGCACCGCCGCGGAGATCCTCGACGACGAGGTGCGCGCGATCCTCTGTCCCGACAAGATCAACAGTGATCAGTGGCTCGAAGTTCACCGCACCGCGCACGAGGTCGGACTGCACTCGAACATCACCATCATGTTCGGGGCGATTGAAGAACCGCGCAGTTGGGCCACCCACCTGATCCGCACCCGCGACCTGCAGAAAGTGACGGGTGGCTTCACCGAGTTCGTACCGCTCCCCTTCGTCCACATGGCGACGCCCTTATTCCTGCGCGGACGCTCTCGCAAGGGACCGACCTTTCGCGAAGCGGTCTTGATGCACGCGGTGGCGCGGCTGCACTACGCCACGCTGATCGACAACATCCAGGTGAGCTGGGTCAAGATGGGCGTCGAAGGTTCTCGTCGCATCCTCCAAGCCGGCGCCAACGACCTCGGCGGGACGTTGATGGATGAGAACATCTCGCGCGCCGCGGGGGCGACCCACGGCCAGGAGATGGACGTGGCCGCCCTCGAAGAGCTCGTCGCGCCCCTCGGGCGTCCCCTGCACCAACGCAGCACCCTCTACCAGACCTTGTAGTGGCGCGCACCCTCATCGAATCGCTCCTCGAGGACCTCGACGCGGACACGGTCATGTCCCCGGAGCGGCGAGAACTGCTGCGAGACCTCCTGGCGCGCGTCGTCATGGTCGCCGAAGCCGACGCCGCGACCAAGGATCTGCGAGTCGCCGTGACCGCCATCGATGAACTCCTCGAGGCGTTCATGCTCTTTGACAAGTGGCAGGATCGAAAGAAGCTGACGATCTTCGGTTCCGCACGCACCAAGGTCGACAGTCCACTCTTTGAGATGACCCGCGAACTCGCCCACGAAATGGCCGAACGGAACTGGATCATCGTCACCGGTGCGGGACCGGGGATCATGGAGGCCTCCTCCAAGGGCGCGGGCAGCGCCAACACGCTCGGGGTGAACATCAAACTCCCCTTCGAGCAGAACGCCAACGCCTACATCGACGCCACGACGAGCCTGGTGACAATGAACTACTTCTTCACCCGCAAGGTCGCCCTGACCCGGCCGTCGATCGCCTTCGTGGTGCTGCCCGGTGGTCTCGGGACGATGGACGAGCTCTTCGAGGTGCTCACGCTACTCAGCACCGGCAAGACGAACCCGGCGCCCGTCGTGCTCCTCGACACCCCCGACGGGCTCTTCTGGTCCCAGTGGATGACGTTCATGGAAGAGGGCATCGTGGCGAATGACTACGTGGACGTCGGCGACATGAGTCTCGTACGGCTCGCCACGTCGGTGGAAGAAACCGTGAAAGAGATAGAGCACTTCTACTCCAACTTCGTGGGCTTCGCGATCAACGGCGAGCGGGCTGTGGTCACGTTGCGACAGGCACCGACCCCCGAGCAACTCGAGCGCTTGCGCACCGCGGTGCCGGGATTCGACGGGATTTCGGGCTACCAACTCGAGCCCGAGAACACCATCGCCTTCGACTTTGACGGCCGCAACTACCTCAACGTACGCCGCGTGATCGACGAGGTGAACGAATGGGTCCGCTAGTCCTCTTCTTGTCGACGTAGCAGCGCTTCGGCCTTCTGCAGACTCCGGCGAACCTTCGAGAGCTGTCGTTCGAGCTCCTTGGCCTCCTCGGCCCCCTCGCTACGCAGTTGCGCGCGTAGGGCATCAAAGATGGTGTCCGCGACTCGACGCTCCAGTGCCGCGATCTCGTCGGCGAGACCCTCGAAGGACGCCATCACTCGACGACCACGACCTCGAGATCTCCCGCCGCGTACTCCGCGCGCAACACCTTCTTGTCGAACTTCCCGACGCTGGTCTTCGGCACGGTGTCGAGGAAGGTCCAGCGCTCGGGTAGCCACCACTTGGCCACTCGCTCGGCCAGGAACGCCCGGAGTTCTTCTACCGTGGCGCTCGCCTCGGGTCGCAGCACCACGCAACAGAGCGGTCGTTCCTGCCACTTGTCGTCGGGCACGGCGATCACCGCGGCTTCAAAGACCGCCGGATGGGCCATCATGGTCGCTTCGAGTTCGACGGAACTGATCCACTCGCCCCCGGATTTGATGACGTCCTTGGTCCGGTCACTCACCACCATGAACCCCTCGGCGTCCAAGGTGCCGATGTCCCCCGTACGCAGCCAGCCGTCGCGGAACTTCTCGGGGTCCTCGACGCCGAAGTAGGCGCCGGTGATCCAGGGGCCGCGGATCTCGAACTCCCCGACCGTCTTACCGTCGCGCGCGAGTACGGTCCCGTCGTCGCTGGTGATGCGCATCTCGACGCCGGCGACCACTCGACCGGACTTCACCCGGTAGTCCACCTCGTGCTCGGGCGGCGTGCCCGCGGGAGGTATGGAGACCGCGGCCAGGGGGCTCGTCTCGGTCATCCCCCACCCTTGGATCATGTCCAGGCCGAAGCGGTCGCGGAAAGCCTCGATCATGAAACGCGGCACCGCCGAACCGCCGGCGAGTATCGCGCGCAGGCTCGACAGGTCGGTCTCGGGGGTCGTTTCGGCGACCTGGAGCACGTCGTTCCAGATCGTCGGGACCCCGAGGGAAATGGTCGGTCGCAGTTCGCGCACCATCTTTATGATGGGCGCGCCCTGGAGGAACATCTGGGGCATGATCAACTCCATGCCGGCGAAGAACGAGGTGTAGACGGTGCCCCAAGCGTTGACGTGGAACATGGGCACGATGAGCAGACAGCGGTCTCGCTCGGAGAGTCCAATGGAGTTCGCGGTCGTCGAGGCCATCGAGTGCAGCCAGGTCGAGCGATGCGAGTACACGACGCCCTTGGGGTTGCCCGTCGTTCCCGAGGTGTAACACATGATCGCCGCGTCACGCTCGTCGAGTTCGGGCCACTCGAAGCCCGGTCGCTCGGCGCTGACCAACGTTTCGTAGTCCAACGTGTCACCGAGCACACCGGTCGTCTCTTCGCCGTGGAGGATGATGGTCTTGACCGTTGGTATCTGATCGCGCACGCGCGCGAAGAGCGGGGCGAGGGACGCGTCGACGATCACGATGTCGTCTTCGGCGTGATTGATGATGTAGGCCAGTTGCTCGGGGAAGAGACGAATGTTGAGGGTGTGTAAGACGGCGCCCATGCTCGGCACCGCCAGGTACGCCTCCATGTGGGCTTGGTTGTTCCACATGAAGGTGCCCACGCGGTCCCCGGGTCGCACGCCCAGGTTGGTGAGGGCGGCGGCGAGTTGCTCGGCCCGCTTGGCGATCTGGAAGAACGTGGCCTCCTCCACGCCCTCGGGAGTGACCGTGAAGACCTTCTTGTCGGCGTAGACGTACTCGCCGTGGCGGATGATCCCGCTGATCAACAGCGGCGCGTCCTGCATGGTGCTCTTCATGACCCCCCTGACATCATCGTTGGGAGCATGCTACAGAATCCTCTACGTCCTTCCCTACCAGGAGAGCGCGTAGGGCTCCACCGGTGCCGGGAGCGCACTCGGCCGTCCCGAGAGGGCGGCGTCGACCGCCGAGGCAGCGCTGCGGCCCTCGGCGATCGCCCAGACGATGAGGCTCTGTCCGCGCACCGCGTCGCCGCAGGCGAACACCGGCGTCGACCCGTCGAGTTCGCGAACCCGCCAGTCCTCGGTGACTGAGAGGGTCTGGCGAGCGGTGAGGTGACGCTCCGCGTTAAGGGCCAACTGGTCGAGTTCCGGACCGACGAAGCCCGCGGCGATGAGCACGAGGTCCGCGGGGAAGGTCACCGACTCACCACTCAGGTGGTCGTTGATCACGATCTCCTCGACTCGCGTCGACCCTCGAAACTCCAGCGTCTCGCTCGAGAACAGCCGCTCCCCGCCCTCGGCGTGGGCGGAGCTCGTCTTAAAGATCCTCGGCATCGTCGGCCACGGTTCGTCGAAGGGACGCTCGTCGGGCGGGCGGTCGAGAATCTCGATCTGGATAACCGAGGCGGCCCCGTGTCGATGCACCGTGCCGAGACAGTCGGCGCCGGTGTCGCCACCACCGAGGATCACGACGTGCGCGCCCGCGGCGTCGATCGACGGTGCACTGCCCGTAGTGACGGCACGATTCGCGCCCTCGAGAAAGACCATCGCCGGGTAGATGCCCGTCAGTTCGGCGCCGGGCACGGGAATCATTCGTGGCCGCGTCGAACCAATGGCGATGACCACCGCATCAAAGTTCGCCCGAAGCTCCTCTAAGGACGTAGCGCCCTCGCCCACGGTGACGTTGGGGAAGAACTCGACGCCGCTCTCGCGCATCACCGCCAGTCGCCGGTCCAACACCGACTTTTCCATCTTGAACTCGGGGATGCCGTAGCGCAGGAGTCCGCCGATGGCGTCGCTGCGCTCAAAGACGCTCACGGCGTGCCCGACGCTGCGTAGTTGGGCCGCGGCGGCCAGACCTGCGGGACCCGAGCCGACCACCGCCACCCGTCGTCCACTCTCGTGCGGGGTCGCTCGCGCGACGGCCAACCCGGCCGCGAAGGCGTGTTCGGCCACCTCGTACTCGAGTCGTTCAATCGTCACGGGATCGCTGTTGATGCCAAGGACGCACGCGGACTCGCACGGGGCGGGACAGAGCCGGCCGGTGAACTCGGGAAAGTTGTTGGTGTCAAAGAGTTGTTCGGCGGCGTGGTGCCACTGGTACTTGTAGGCGGCGTCGTTGAAGGTCGGTATCCGATTACCGAGGGGGCAGCCCTGCATGCAGAAGGGAATCCCGCAGTCCATGCAGCGTGACCCCTGAGCGGAGATCTCCTCGTCGCTCTGGCGCACGTAGACCTCGCGCCAGTCGCGCAGACGAACGGGCACCGGTCGATACTCGGGTCCTCGTCGGGGCACCTCCAAAAAACCGGTGACCTTACCCACCCTTGACCTCGTCGCGCACGCGTTGATACTCCGAGGTCTCGATGCGCACGAAGTGCATTCGCTCGTGGCGCCAGTCCCCGAGGATGCGCCCGGCCTTCGTAGAGCCCGTCTCGTCGCGGTAACGCGTCAAGAGTCCGTGGAGGCGTAGGTCGTCCTCGTACTCGAGCATCTCGATCTCGTAGACCCCCGCGCTCAGGTGGTCGTGGACGGTGACCTCGGGGTCGTAGAGGTAGAGTGTGCCGCCGGACATCCCCGCGGCGAGGTTTCGACCGACGCCCCCGAGGATCACCACGACCCCGCCGGTCATGTACTCACAGGCGTGGTCCCCGGTGCCCTCGACGATGATCGTCGCGCCAGAGTTGCGAACGCCACAGCGTTCACCGACGACGCCGCTGATGAAGATCTCTCCGCTGGTGGCGCCGTAGCCGATCACGTTGCCCGCGATGATGTTCTCGTCGCTCGCGAAACTCGCCGACGCGTCGGGACGAATCACGATGCGTCCGCCCGAGAGCCCCTTGCCGGCGTAGTCGTTGGTGTCGCCCCACAGGCGCAGCGTCACGCCCGACGGCACGAACGCCCCGAGGCTCTGGCCGGCCGACCCGACGAGGTCGATCTGGATGTGATCGTCGGCGAGAGTACGCGCGCCGAGCGAGCGCGTGATGGCGCTTCCGGTCAAGGTGCCCACCGCCCGGTTGACGTTGCGCACGGCGGAGGCGAAGTGAAACGGCGTACCGCGCTTGGCGGCGTCGACGGCGTCGTCGAGGAAGAGCCAGTCGAGCGCGCCGTCGAGACCGTGGTCTTGCTTGATGCTCTGGCGACGTTGATCGGGTTCGACGAAGGACAGCAGCGCCGAGACGTCGAGGTCGTTGAACTCATCCACGTCGGTGATCACCGAGAGCTTCGAGACGTCGCCGATAACCTCGTCGAGGGTGCGCGCCCCGAGGAGGGAGAGGTACTCGCGAACCTCCTCGGCCACGAATTCGAAGAAGTGTTCGACGAACTCGGGTTTGCCCGTGAAGCGCTCGCGCAGCAGGGGATTCTGCGTGGCGATGCCGACGGGACAGGTATCGAGGTGACAGACCCGCATCATCACGCAGCCCGAGACGACCAGTGGTGCGGAGGCGAACCCGTACTCCTCGGCGCCGAGGAGGGCGGCCATGATCACGTCGCGACCGGTCTTGAGCTGTCCGTCGGTCTGAAGCACCACCCGACTGCGCAAACCGTTCGCCGCCAAGGTCTGGTGCGCCTCGGCGAGTCCGAGTTCCCAGGGCGTGCCGGCGTGCTTGAGCGACGTCAACGGCGCGGCGCCGGTCCCCCCGTCGTGGCCGGAGATCAAGATCACGTCAGCGTGCGCCTTGGCGACCCCGGCGGCGATGGTCCCGACACCTTGTTCGCTCACCAACTTGACGTGAACTCGCGCTTGGTCGTTCGCGTTCTTGAGGTCGTAGATCAACTGCTTGAGGTCCTCGATGGAGTAGATGTCGTGGTGCGGCGGGGGCGAGATGAGACCCACCCCCGGGGTCGAGTGACGGGTCTTCGCGATCCAGGGGTAGACCTTGGACCCCGGGAGTTGACCACCTTCACCCGGCTTGGCGCCCTGGGCCATCTTGATCTGCAGGTCGTCGGCGTTGACCAAGTACCGGCTCGTCACCCCGAATCGCCCGGAGGCGACTTGTTTGATGGCCGAGCGCGTGTTCTGGCGCGGGTCGGTGGTGTCGAAGCGCTCCTCGTCCTCGCCGCCCTCGCCGGTGTTGGACTTGCCCCCGAGGCGGTTCATCGCCACCGCGAGGGTCTCGTGGGCCTCTTGGGAGATGGAGCCGTAGGACATCGCCCCGGTGTTGAAGCGCTTGACGATCGCCGCGACGCCTTCGACCTCCTCGAGCGGTATGGGCGTCGCACTCGGCACGAGTGAGAGCAGCGAGCGCAGCGTCATCTTCCCGCTGGCCTGTTCGTCCACGAGCGTCGAGTACTCCTTGAAGAGGTCGTAGCGCTTGGCGCGAGTGGCGTGCTGGAGTTTCTGCACGGTGCGGGGGTTAAAGAGATGCAACTCACCCTCGCGTCGCCACTGATACTCGCCGCGATTGACGATCTCCACGGGTTGACCGACCTCGGGTTCGAAGGCGCTGGCGTGCCACTGCAGGACGTCGCCGGCGATTCGCTCTAACGTCGCGCCGCCCAGACGGGAGTGAAAGCCCGGGAAGTAGCGCGCGAGGACGTCCTCGGAGAGCCCGACGGGCTCGAAGAGCTGGGAGCCGACGTAGCTCGCCACCGTGCTGACGCCCATCTTGGACATCACCTTGATGACCCCCTTGTTGAGGGTCTTGCCGTACTGGTAGCGCGCCTCAAAGGCGCTCAACTCGTTGAGTTCACCCGTGGAGATCAACGCGTCGATCGACTCGTACGCCAGGTAGGGACACACGGCCGACGCCCCAAAGCCCAAGAGCAACGCCACGTGATGCACCTCGCGCACGTCACCCGCCTCGATCACGAGCGCGGCACTGGTGCGAAGATGCTCGGCCACCAGTCGGTGGTGCACGGCCGAGGCGAGCAGCAGGCTGGGAATCGCGGCGTGGGCCGCGGAGGTTCCGCGGTCACTCAAGATCACGACGTTGACGCCGGCGCGGACCTTGGCGACCGCGTCGTTGGTGACGTCTTCTAAGGCCGCGGCGAGCCGTTCGGCGGCGGTGCCGGGGCCGTGGGCCATGAAGAGCCCGTCGATTGCGGCGGTGCGAAACCCGATGACGCCGGGGTACTCGTCGATGTAGCGGATCTTGTACAGCTCGCTCACGCTCAGCACCGGTGAGGGCAGGACGATCTGGTGACAGTGCTCTTCGCTCTCGTTGAGGAGGTTCTCCTCCCCGCCGATCACGACTCGCGACGACGTCACGAGTTCCTCGCGGATGGCGTCGAGGGGTGGGTTGGTCACTTGGGCGAAAAGCTGGGTGAAGTAGTCAAAGATCGAGCGGGGCATCTTCGAGAGCACCGGCAAGGTGGTGTCCGAGCCCATCGACCCGATGGGCTCCTCGCCGACCTGGGCCATGTGCCGCACGATGAGACGGAGGTCCTCTTCGGAGTAGCCAAAGCTCTTCTGCAGACGAACGATCGACACGTACGACGGGGTGAGGGACTCCGGCGCTTCGATGGCGTCGAGGGATATCTGGTGACGATCGAGCCACTCGCCGTAGGGCACGCTGTTAGCGAGCGTCGACTTCAGTTCGTCGTCGTCGATAATGCGACCCTGCTCGACGTCGACCAGGAACACGCGGCCGGGTTGGAGGCGACCCTTTCGTTCGATGTTCGCGGGGTCAATCGGCAACACGCCCACTTCGCTCGCCAAGATCACGCGTTGGTCTTTGGTGACCCAGTATCGCGCCGGACGTAGACCGTTTCGGTCCAACACCGCGCCCGCGACCGTCCCGTCACAGAAGGTCACCGACGCCGGACCGTCCCAGGGTTCCATCAGTCCGGCGTGGTAGCGGTAGAACGCTCGCCGCGCGGGGCTCATCGCGGTCGATCGTTCCCACGCCTCAGGGATCATCATCAAGATCGCGTGCGGCAACGAGCGACCGGCGTTGACCAACAACTCGACCACCTCGTCGAAACTGGCCGAGTCACTCATGTCGGGCGTGATGATCGGCGTCAGCGCGCTGATCGGTAGCGGCAACAGCTCGCTCTCGAGGGTCGTCTCCCTCGCGGTCATCCAGTTGCGGTTNNGCCAGGTCCCATCGCGGTAGGACGTTGGTCGAGAACCGACTGTGCACGACGGCGATCGCCGAGGTGAGTCGTTCGTCCGCCAGGTCCTTGAAGTAGAGGCGCAACTGGGGTGCCGAGAGCATCCCCTTATAGATGAGCACTTTGGAGGAGCACGACGACGCGTAGATCGCAATCGTGTGTTCGATGACCTTTCGGGCACAAAAGAGGGCACGTTCGAGATCGAAATGTTCGCTGTCGTGAGCTCGGAGGATGAGTTCTTGGTGGAACGTCGGCTCGGAGGCGCGCGAGGTCGGCCCGAGGATCGAGGAGTCAACGGGGACGTCGCGCCACCCGCCCGACACCAGCCCCACCCGCGCGTAGGCCTCGTCACAAGTCGTGCGCACGAGTTCCGTATCGAGTGACGGTGGGATCATCCAGCTCGCGACGCCGTAACTGCCGCGTTCGGGCACCGCCGCGCCGAAGACTTCGCGTATGAATGCGTCCGGCATCTGCGTCAAGATCCCCGCGCCGTCACCCGACTCGACGTCAGACCCCGTGGCGCCACGATGTTCGAGGTTCTCAAGAATCGTCAAGGCGTCGCGCACCGTCGAATTCGTTGCGCGTCCCGTCAGGTCGGCCACCATCCCGACACCACAGGCGTCATGCTCAAAGGAGGGGTCGTAGAGGTTCTTGGTCATGGCGTAGCTCCGGGGCAGCGCTGACCCGTCACCATCATAAACGAAAAATCCCTAATGTCTCTTCGCCCTACGCTGTCTGCGTGAGTTCGAGACCCCGCAGCGCGCTGGTCGTCGGTGGTGGCGTCATCGGCACTACCACCGCGTACCGACTCGCTCGCGCCGGGTGGCGAGTGACGCTCTTTGATCCGACGCCCGGTCGAGGCGCGTCGTGGGCCGCGGCGGGGATGCTCGCTCCGATTGCCGAGATCGCGCCCGGCGAGAAAGAGAACTTTCGACAGCAGCGAGGTGCACTGACGGCGTGGCGCGAACTCGCCGACGAACTCGCGGTGGTGACCGGCGACGCACTCACGATCGCGGCGACGGGCACGCTGTTGGTGGGCTTTGACGCGAGTGATCGGCGGCTCGTCGATCAGTTCGAAGAGGTCGCCACCTCCTTCGCTGCCCCGTCTCGTCGCGTGCAGCGTGAGGTGGACGTCGACGCGTTCCAGGGAGTGAGCCCGCGGGTCCGTGAGGGCGTCCTCCTCGAGGGTGATGCGTGGCTGGACCCGGATGAGGCCATGTGCGTGCTCCAAAAGGCGAACGAGATACTCGGTGTTGAGGTCGTCGCAGAGCGGGTGTTGGACGCCGCCTTCGGCGAAAGCGGCGTCGAAGTGCGTACGTCAGAGGGGACGACGCGCGCTGGCATCGGCGTCGTCGCCACGGGCGCGGCGTCCCTGCCCGCGGGACTTCGCCACAGGGCGGTCCATCACGTTCGACCGGTGCGAGGGATGACGGTACGACTCGAGGGTTTTGATCGATCGAATCAACCGACGCTGCGCGCCTTCGTGCGAGGTCGCTCGCTCTACCTGGTGAGTCGACCCGGCGGGTACTGCGTCCTCGGGGCCTCCTCCGATGAACAGGCCGAGCTGGCCGTGGAGGTCGGTGAACTACAGCGCTTGTTGCGCGACGCGTTGGAGCTCGTGCCCGCCCTTGAGTGCGCGACGTTCCGCGAAACCCGTCAGGGACTTCGACCCGCCAGTGACGACCTGGCACCGTTCGTGGAGGTGATCGACCAGCGCTGGATCTGGACGTCGGGTCACTATCGACACGGGGTCACACTCGCGCCCTTGACGGCGACGGCCGCGTGCGAACTCGCCGAGAAGATGTCGTGATCCGCGTCAATGGAGCAGTCGACGACTACCTCGCGGAGAGCGTCGAAGCGTTGTTGCGGCGACGTCAAGTAGAAACACGCGGCGTCGCCGTGGCGATTGACGGCGACGTGGTGCCTCGATCGATGTGGGCGACGACCTCGGTGCCGGACGGGGCCACCGTCGAGATTGTGACCGCCGCGGCCGGTGGCTAGTGGAGGTGTGCGTCGCCCGTCGCGCTTTCGCAGCGTCGAAGGATCCAGACGACCAGGGTAGGATTATCCCTTCGCGGGCTGTGGCTTAGTTTGGTCTAGAGCGCTCGGCTGGGGGCCGAGAGATCGGGAGTTCAAATCTCCCCAGCCCGACCATGCGGTGACGTCAGTGGTTGGCGTGGATCGGCCACTCGTAACGACCGAGGCTGACGGGGGCCTCCCCCCGCTTCTCCAAGTAGCTCGAGAAGCTGGTCAGCCACTCCTGGTACCACGCCCGCAACGTGGCGTTGACGTCCCCGAGGGCGAGGGTGCCGAGTTCGGGGAACTGTTCTCGTTGGCGCTCGAACACTGAGAGACTCGCTTCGGCGTCGGCCGACGCGGAGTGCGCGTCACCGAGTGGCACGTCGTAGTGACGACAGAGGTCGATGAGCGTGCGCTTGCCCTTGCGCCACTTGTCGAAATGTCGGTCAATGACGAGGATGTCGAGCACCGCACCGGGACCACCACGTTCGCTCAACGTTCTTAGTTCGAGACGGCGGCACAGCGACTCAATCATCGTGAGGTCGTAGCCCACGTTCATGCCGACGATGGCGCCGCCCTCCGTCCACACGTCGCTGAGCCGCTGGGCAATGTCGTCTACGGCCGTCCCCAGGGGCGCCGCGTCCGCCACCATCTCGTCGGTGATGTGGTGGACGCCCGTCGCCCCCGCGGGGATGGGAATCCCGGGGTTTATGTAGCCCTCGACGATGACGCTCTCACGGCTCCCGCCACTGTCAACGTGCTCCACGAAGCCAAATGACACCGGGGCGTCGCGAAAGGAACTCACGCCCGTCGTTTCGAGGTCAAAACCGACGAAACTAACCACGCGCCGTCCTTTCGTTCAGGTTCAGGCTAGTGAGTGCCGCACTTGGGAGAATGAACCCATGCTCACGCTCCCAACGGTTGTAACGAACAAGGCGACCGCCCTGGGGGCGCTCGAGTGGCTCGCGTCACTGCCGGCGATTGTTGACGCGCTCTGTGAGAAGTGGGGTCTGAGCGTCGAATCGGTCTACCCCGACGCCACCGAGGCTCTGGTGTGCGCCGTCCGCGACTCAAAGGGCCGGCCCGCGGCGTTGAAGGTTCCAATCGCGCGCGAGGGTCGCCACGTCCGAGACGAGGTGACGACGCTCACGATCGCCAATGGAGTGGGGTGCGTGACCCTCCTTGAGTACGACTCGTTGAGTGACGCCATGTTGCTCGAGCGCCTTGGGCCGACGTTGCACAGTCTCGGACTTCCCCTTCGCGAACGACACGAGGTCCTCTGTTCGACAGTGGAGCGACTCTGGCGGCCGGTACCCGACTGCGACTTGACGAGTGGTCGTGACAAAGCCCGCTGGCTCCGCGAGTTCATCGTGTCGACGTGGGAACGACTCGACCATCCCTGCTCCGAGCGTGCGGTAGATCACGCACTGGCGTGTGCTCGCTCACGGAGCGAGGCTCACGATGACGAGCGTTCAGTACTCGTTCACGGAGACCTCCACCANNCTCCGGGCGGAAGCCGAGTACGACTTGGGTATCGTCATGCGAGAGGATCCACTGGAACTGCTCGAGGGAGACCCCACCGACCGAGCCCGCTGGCTCGCGCGTCGTTGCGGACTGAAGGCTCGCGCGGTGTGGGAGTGGGGCGTGGTCGAGCGCGTCTCGACCGGTCTGTTGGCGAGCGACGTCGACCTTCAGCCCCTCGGTCGCGACATGCTCGCGGTCGCCGACGTCATCGCCGAACTCGACGTGGAGTGGTGAGCTACGAGACGGCGTCGGTGGGGACCGCGAGGTTCTCGATCCGACCGAGATGATCGATCGAGGTGACGATGCGGTCACCCGGGCGAAGGAAGACCGGTGGCGTTCGGCCCTGCCCGACGCCGTGGGGACTGCCGGTGAAGATGATGTCCCCAGTTCGAAGCTCCACGACGCTACTTAGGTAACTCACCACCTCCGCCACGGTGAACACCATGTCTGCGGTGTTCGAGTTCTGATACTCGGTGCCGTTGACCGCACAGCGAATGCCCAGGTCATTGGGGTTGGCAATCTCCTCGGTCGTCGTGAGCCACGGTCCAATCGGGGTGAAGTTGCGAAAGGACTTACCGAGTGAGAACTGCGCCGGTGCACCCTGCATCTGCAGGGTGCGCTCGGAGTAGTCCTGGCCCACGCAGTACCCGGCGACGCACGTCAGGGCGTCGCCGACCGTGACGTCGCGGGTCGACTTCGCGATGACCACCACCAACTCGGCTTCGAAGTCAGTGGTCATGGAGGGGATCGGTACCTCGTCGTTGGGTCCGCACAGCGAGGAGACGAACTTCGTGAAGATCATCGGCGCCTTCGGCAAGACGAGTTGCATCTCTTCGGCGTGGTGTCGATAGTTGAGCCCGACGGCGAAGACCTGTTGCGGTCGGTTCACCACNNCCAAGGCACTTGTCGATCGAGGCCGAGAACGCACCGAGGGAACTCGTGGCCAGGTCGATCAATCCGTCGTCGGTGACGATGGTCGCCCGGCCGGCGAGGTTGGCAATTCTCATCGCTGCGTNNGTAGAATTGGGCAACAAAGGTCGGGGTGACACCCGACGTTCGCGCGGACGGGACCCGCGAAACACGCAGCACCAGAAAGGGTGATGCCGGCCACCGGCCGGTCCCAGTATGGAGAAGAAGGACCCCTTCGTCTTACGCCACCTCGCCGAGGTCCAGCCCGAACTGTGGTGGCTCGACGCGGACCCCCTCGAGCCCGAATCCCACGCGGCACTGATTGGCGAACTCGGCACGGACCTGTGCGTGGTCGGCGCGGGCTACACGGGCCTGTGGACGGCGTTGCTCGCCAAAGAGCGCGACCCCCACCGCGAGGTCGTCGTGCTGGAACAGTTCGAGACGGGAGCGGGCGCCTCCGGTCGCAATGGGGGGTTCTGCAGTGCCTCCCTCACCCACGGCTTCACCAACGGGATGAATCGATTCCCCAAAGAGATGCCGGTCATCGAGCGCCTGGCGAGGGAGAACCTCGACGAGATCGAAGCGACCGTGCGACGCTACGGCATTGAATGCGACTGGGAACGAACGGGAGAACTGCGCGTCGCGGTCGCCCCCTGGCAGTTCGCCGGGATGATTGAAGAGGCGAGACTGCGCAACGAGATGGGTGACCACGTCGAGGTCTTGGACCGTGACGCGGTGCGCGCTCGCATCCACTCCCCCCTTTATGAGGGCGCGATCTACGACCACGACGGCAACGCGCTGGTGGACCCCGCCCGCCTCGTGTGGGGACTCGAGCGAGCCTGTATCGCGGCCGGGGTGCGGATCTTTGAGAACTCCAAGGTCGAACGTCTCGAGGACGTGCGCGGTGGCGTGCGGGTCCACACGCCCTACGGTGCGGTCACCGCGATGAAGGTGGCCCTCGCGACGAACGTCTTTCCCTCGCTCATCCGCCAAGCTCGCAAGTACGTCGTACCGGTCTTCGACTACGCGCTCGTCACCGAGCCCCTCTCCGACGAGCAGCTGGCCAGCATCGGCTGGTCGGGTCGAGAAGGTGTGGCCGACTCCGGCAATCAGTTCCACTACTACCGCCTCACCAAGGACAACTCCATCCTCTGGGGTGGGTACGACACGATCTACAACTTTCGGGGCAAGGCTCGACAACACGTCGACTTCAACGCCGCCACCTACGCCACCTTGGCCACCCACTTCCTCAAGACCTTCCCGCAGTTGGCGGGACTCAAGTTCACCCACGCCTGGGGCGGGGCCATTGACACCTGCACGCGGTTCTCCCCTTTTTGGGGCACCTCGCACGAAAAGAAAGTCGCCTACGTGATGGGCTACACCGGTCTGGGCGTCGCGTCGACGCGCTTTGGCGCCAGCGTGATGCTCGACCTCCTCGACGGCCTCGACACCGAACGGACGCGACTGACGATGGTGCGCAAAAAGCCCGTGCCGTTCCCCCCCGAGCCGTTTCGCTGGATCTTCATCCGCATCACGCAGTGGTCGCTCCAACGTGCGGACGACCACGAAGGCCGCCGAAACCTCTGGTTGAAGCTGCTCGCCTTCTTTAACCTCGGTTTCGACTCGTAGCCAGTCGCTTCGAGCTACTCCTCGGTGCCGTCGCCCTTGGACATGAGGTCGGCGATCGAGTTCACGACCGTCGGGTCCGTCAACGTCGTCACGTCGCCGAGCGGCCGGTTCTCGGCCACGTCGCGCAACAGGCGCCGCATGATCTTGCCCGAACGCGTCTTGGGTAGCTCGGGCGTCAAGATGATCTGACGGGGCTTGGCGATGGGGCTAATGACCTTGGCGACGTGGTCCCGCAAGGCTTCGATCGTCGCGGTCTGGTCCTTCTCGGCGTCCTCGGCTGAGAGTTTCAAGGTCACGAACGCGACGATGGCTTGTCCGGTCGTGGGGTCCGACGCTCCCACCACCGCCGCCTCGGCGACCGCGGGGTAGCCCACGAGGGCGTGCTCCACTTCCGTCGTCGAGAGCCGGTGTCCCGAGATGTTCATCACGTCGTCGATGCGACCGAGCAACCACAGGTCGCCGTCTTCGTCCTTCTTCGCGCCGTCACCAGCGAAGTAGAGGCCGGGGAACCGCGCCCAGTAGGTCTCCTTGAAGCGCTCGGGGTCACCGTAGATGCCACGCGTCATTGAGGGCCACGGGTGGGTCACCACGAGGTACCCGCCCTCGCCGTTGCCGACGGAGTTTCCTTCGTTGTCGACGACGTCGACCATGATGCCCGGAAGCGCCTTCATCGCGGCACCGGGCTTGGTGGCGGTGATACCGGGCAGTGGCGAGATCATGATCGCGCCGGTCTCGGTCTGCCACCAGGTGTCGACGATCGGGCAGCGGTTACCGCCCACGTGCTCTCGGTACCACATCCAGGCTTCGGGGTTGATCGGCTCGCCGACGGTACCCAGTAGTCGCAAGCTCGAGAGGTCCTTGCTCGCGGGGTGTTGGTGTCCCCACTTCATCAACGTGCGAATCGTGGTCGGCGCGGTGTAGAGGATCGACACCTTGTTCTCTTCGATGATGCGCCACCAACGGTCGCGCCCGCCGGAGTCGGGTAACCCTTCGTACATCACCGAGGTGACGCCATTGATCAAGGGTCCGTAGACGATGTAGCTGTGTCCCGTGATCCACCCGATGTCGGCCGCGGTCCAGCAGACGTCGGTGTCGGGCTTCACGTCGAAGATGTTGTAGTACGTCGTCGCCGCTTGGGTCAGGTACCCCCCGGTCGTGTGAAAGATGCCCTTGGGCTTCGCGGTCGTGCCCGAGGTGTACATGATGAGCATCGTGTGTTCGGCGTCGAATGACTCGGGCGCGTGCGTGTCGGCCTGCTTGTCGACGATGTCGTGCCACCAGTGGTCGCGGCCCTCCACCCACTCGACGTCACCCTTGGTGCGCTGAACCACGAGGACTGCGCGCACGTTCGGACAACTCTTGAGCGCCTCGTCGACGGCGGGCTTAAGGGGCGCCGCCGCGCCGCGCCGGAACGCCCCGTCGGCCGTCACGACGACCTGACAGTCCGAGTCGAGGATGCGACTCGAGAGCGACTCCGCGGAAAAGCCCGCGAAGATCACCGAGTGCACGGCGCCGAGTCGCACGACCGCGAGCATCGTGACGATCGCTTCGGGGATCATCGGCATGTAGACCGCGACGCGGTCACCGGACTTGACGCCGAGTTCGCTCAGCGCGTTGGCGGCCTTGGCGACCATCTTCTGCAACTCGCCGTAGGTGATGGTGCGCGATTCGCCTTCGGCGTCGCCCACCCAGTGGTAAGCGACCTTGTCACCCTTGCCGGCTTCGACGTGGCGATCGACGCAGTTGTACGACGCGTTCAGCGTGCCGTCGCTGAACCACTTCGCGAACGGTAAGTCCCACTCGAGCGTCTTGGTGGGCGCCTTGGTCCAGGTGAGTCGATCGGCCTGGGTTCGCCAGTAGGCGATCGGATCGGCCGCGGCCTCTTCGTAGATGGAGGGTTGCGCATTCGCCTGCTTTGCGAACTCCTCGCTTGGTGGAAAACTGCGCGTCTCTTCGAGCCACGCTTCCAGCTTTGCTTCAGTCATTACGTTCCCCCGCTCTGTGGTGCATTGTCACAACGAATGTGAATCCCCCCGCCGATGGTCGGCTGAAGTTGAGAGTACTGCGCTTTGTGTCGTAGATGCCAACAGCGCCCGATCCTTTCGGAGCGGGCGCTGTTGGCGGTTGGGTCCGGTGGCGAGCCACCAGTGACCCCTACGTTAGCCTCGCGGACCGACCGGAAGCACAACTTTGCCGTGGGTCGAGTTGATGACACCCGCGGCCGAGGCGTACCAGGCGGCGATCGCCGTGGCGATACCCGTCCAGCCACCGATGTGCGTGATGGTCGCGTGCCCCGCGCCCCACGCGCCAATGGTCAGGAAAATGAAGGTGATCGACAGCAAGACGAACACCGTCAAGACCGCCATGTTCACCTTCGTCGCCGCCACCGTCATGTAGAGCGTGAAGATTGTCCAGCCCACCAAGAAGATGCCCACGGTGTCCGTGCCGCCTCCCGGCAGGGCGAACTTGTACAGGGCGTAGAGCGAAAGCCAGAACGCGCCATATGACGTGAACGCCAACGCCGCGAAGGTGTTCTTTCGCACGAACTCCCACATACCTGCGAGNNTAGAAGAACGCCAAGGCGAGCGCGGCTTCGACGCCCGCACCCTTCCATAAGTTGGCGTTCGCACTACTGAGGGCGAACGTCGTCATGGCGAACGCCGCTAGTCCTAAAGGACCCGGGTCCGCTACTTTCTCATCGGCCATGTAATTCCCCCCAATTAAGGTTCACTTACGAACCACCAAGATGATGGTTCGTAAGAGATTTAACACCACCGAAGACCCTCGTCGCACGACTAATTCGCCGATTGCGTGACGTGATTCACAATCTTCCTCGCGTTACTCGTAAGTAACCGCTGTAATCACGGCGAAATGCGGCCGAAACCTTCCCGACACTTTTCTCAGGAGCGTCGCCTCAATCCAGCGCGTCGCGAAACGAACGGACGAACTCTTCGACGTCGCGCACACTCGCGCCGTCCAAGATGACCTTGACGAGCGCCGCGCCCACGATGGCGCCGTCAGAAAACGACGCGGCTCGAGCCGCTTGTTCGGGCGTCGAAATACCGATCCCCACGTAGATCGGCACGTCACTTTCTTCCCGCAGCGAGGTGACCACACGCTCGGCGTCACCGTCGTCACCCCCCGCACCCGTGACCGCCATACGGGCTGAGGCGTAGATGAATCCTCGACTGTGCGCGGCGATCTCTTTGATGCGCGCCTTCGGCGTCGAGGGGGCCGCCAAGAACACGGTGGCGACGTCGTGCGCCGCACAGGCGCTTCGCCACTCCCCCGACTCCTCGAGCGAGAGATCGGGCACGATCGCTCCACTCAGGCCCGACTCGCGGAGCCGCCCGGCGCTGCGTTCGAGACCGAAGTGTAAGAAGATGTTGTAATACGTCATCGCGATGAGCGGTACGTCGCAATCGATCGACGCGAGGTCCTGGAGCACCGACTCGATGGTGGTGCCCCGTTGGAGGGCACGCAGCCCCGCCTCTTGAATCACCACGCCGTCCATCATCGGGTCCGAGAACGGCAAGCCGACCTCGATGGCGTCGGCGCCGCCCGCGACGGCGGCCTCGATGTGGTGCACCCACTCGTCGGTAGCGCCCGCCATGAAGTACGGCACGAAGGCTTTGCGGCCACCGGCGCGCACGTCGCGCAGTTGCGTCTCCAACGACGTCACGACTGCGCCTCGAGCATGGCGCGCACCTGGGCGACGTCCTTGTCCCCACGCCCCGAGAGGTTGAGGAGCACCGTCGAGCCCGACGGCAGGAGTCGGCCCGCTTCTCGCATCACCCACGCGACGGCGTGCGCGGTCTCGAGCGCGGGAATGATGCCTTCGCTCTCGCTGAGTAGTCGCATCGCGGGGATCACCTCCTCGTCGGCGACCGCGAAATACCGCGCGCGTTCGATCGCGGCGAGGTGGGCGTGCTCGGGGCCAATGCCGGGGTAATCGAGGCCGGCCGAGATCGAGTGCGCTTCTTCGATCTGGCCGAACTCGTCTTGGAGCAAGAGCGATCGCATGCCGTGTAAGACACCGGGCGAACCGGTGCGCACGGCCGCGCCACCGGCCGCTTCCACGCCGTAGAGGTGTGCGCTCGTGTTGGCGAATCCGGAAAATACACCGGCCGCGTTCGATCCCCCACCCACGCACGCCACCACCGCGTCGGGGGTCCCGACACCGAGTTCGTCGAGTTGTCGCGCCGCCTCGGTCCCGATGATGCTCTGGAACTCTCGCACCATCCAGGGGAACGGGTGGGGTCCCATCACCGAACCCAGGCAGTAGTGCGTGTCCTTAACGCAGGTCACCCACTCGCGCATGGCTTCGTTCACGGCGTCCTTGAGGGTCTTGGAGCCGGACGTCACGGGCACCACTTTTGCCCCTAAGAGCTCCATGCGAAACACGTTGAGTTCTTGACGTCGCGTGTCGAGTTCACCCATGAACACGGTGCAGGAGAGACCCATTCGAGCCGCCGCCGTGGCNNACGCCGTGCTGGCCGGCGCCGGTTTCGGCGATGACGCGAGTCTTGCCCATGCGCTTGGTCAATAGGGTCTGTCCCACGACACTGTTGATCTTGTGCGAACCCGTGTGGGCCAAATCCTCGCGCTTGGCGAAGAGGTTCACGCCCAGACGAGCCGAGAGTCGCGGCAGTGGTGTCACCGGCGTCGGGCGTCCCGCGAACTGTCGAAGGACGGTGTGGAACTCATCGAGGAACGCGGCGTCGTGCCAGGCGTCGCGAAAGGCTGTTTCGAGCTCCAAGCACGCCGGGATCAAGGCCTCGGGAACGAAACGACCGCCGAACTCGCCGAAACGCCCTCGCCCGTCCGGTGTTCCCATGACGTTCTGCGTTGTAGTCACCTCACTCCTCTCGCGACGCAAACGCGCGTCGAGCGTTGGTGACAAAACTAGTGACCGCTTCGTGGTCCTTCGTCCCCGGGGAGCGTTCGACCCCACTCGCGCTGTCCACACCGATGATGGTCGTTGACTCGATCACCGCAGCCACGTTCGCCGGGTTCAGACCCCCCGCCGCGATCACCGGTACCGCGAAACGACGGTCCTTCAGTCGCGTCCACGCGTGGGTGACGCCCGACCCCGGACGCGGCCCATCGACGAGGACCGCGTCGACGCGCGCTTCGTCGAACTCATCAAAGTCGAGGCCCTCGATGTTGAGTGCTTTGACGACGATCAACGATCGTTCGCGCAGTGCGTCGAGCAGCGTCCCCGAGAGGGCGTCGTGAAGTTGGACCATCTCGACGTCGAGCTCGTCGAGGTCGCGGAGAATCTCGTCGTCACCGCTCCCTCGGTAGATGGCGCAGCGCCACAGCGCGCCGTCGGTGGCGCTGATGAGCTCCCGCGCCATCTCGAGGGAGACCCGTCGGGGTGAGCCCACGGCCAGATTGACCCCAATGGCGCTCGCACCCGCGCGCGCCGAAAACTCGGCGTCCTCGACGGTCGTGACGCCGCAGATCTTGACGAATCCTGGGTCGAAGGGACTAGGCACGTTGGACGGTGGGCACCAACGAAAAAGCCTTCACCGTGGCGCTGGTGTCGACCGCCGTCACGAACGCTTCGCCCACCAGCACCGCATCAAACCCGGCGTTGGCGGCGCGCTCCACGTCGTTGACACTCGCAATACCCGACTCACAGACGGTCAGTGCGTCACGAGGGAGCGACGCGATGACTCGTTCGGCGCGCTTTACGTCGACGTCGAAGGTTCGCAGATCTCGCTGGTTGACGCCGATGATCCGCGCACCGGCGCCCAGCGCGCGGCGGGCCTCTTCTTCGTCGTGGACCTCAACAAGGGCGTCGACGCCGCAGCGCTCGGCCACCTCGAGAAAGGACTGCAGTTCGTGGTCACTAAGGGCGGCCACGATCAACAGCACCGCGCCCGCGCCCGCGAGCGCGGCGTCGAGGATATCGTTCTCGCTCACCGTGAAGTCCTTGCGGAGCAGCGGCAACTCGACGCTCCTACGCACCTGGGCCAAGTCCTCAAGCGACCCCGCGAAGAACTCCTGATCCGTCAGGACCGAGATGGCGCTGGCGCCCGCGTCGCGATACGTGGCGGCGAGTACGGCCACGTCGAGGTCGGCGGCGAGTTCACCCTTGGATGGCGAGCGACGTTTAACCTCGGCGATCACCTTGATGAACGGCGACGAGCCTTGTCGGAGTACCAAGACGAAGGAGGGGCCCGAATAGCGAACCTCGTCGATTCGCGCACGCCACTCGCGTTCATCGAGTTGAGCGCGCGATCGATGGCTCGCCAGAATCTCGTCGAGGTAGGTTGGCGTCATCTCGAAATCGTAGTTGGACGAGAACCCGGAGTGACCGTGAGTAACGTTGGTCCATGGCGCTCATCAGGTACGGAGGTCTCTAACGTGGAGTCGTTCGCTCTCGAAGTCCTCAACCCACTGGTTCGTGGTGACGACCTCGATCGAGAGGCGGCGCGCCGGGCGCTCGCCGAGATTCTCGACGGTCGCGTCGACGCGGTACTCATTGCGAGCTTCCTCACGGCCCTCACCGCCAAGGGCGAAACGGCGGACGAGATGACGGGGTTCATCGACGCCATGATCGCTTCGGCGACCACGTTTCAAGTTGGACCCGAGGTGATCGACGTCGTTGGCACGGGCGGCGATCAGCTCCACAGCGTGAACGTCTCGACCATGGCCGCGCTGGCCGTCGCGGGCTGCGGGGTCCCGGTCGCCAAACACGGCAACCGCGCCGCGTCCTCGTCCGTCGGTTCCGCCGACGTCCTCGAAGCGCTCGGCGTGCGACTGGATGTCACCGCGGAGATCGTGCGCGCGTGCGTCGAAGAAGCGGGTATCGGGTTCCTCTTCGCGCCGACGTTTCACCCCGCGCTGGCCCACCTAGGTCCCATTCGCCGAGCGCTCGGTTTTCGAACGATCTTTAACGTGTTGGGACCACTGGCCAATCCCGCGCTAGTGCAGCGATCGCTCATCGGGGTGGCTCGCCCCGCGCTACTCGACGACATGGCCGAGGTCCTCTACGCCCGGGGCATTCGTTACGCGATCTTGGTCCACGGCGACGATGGATTGGACGAGCTCTCCCTCGGTGCCGTCTCCACCTTGCACTTCGTGACACCGGAGGGACGCACCATCGAGCGCGTCGACGCGGCGTCGGAGTTAGAGCTCCATCACGACGTGGCGAGTATCCGCGGTGGGGACGTCGATCACAACGCGGGCGTGGTGCGCTCATTCCTCGACGGCGCGCGCGGGCCGGTCTTTGACGTCGTGTGTGCGAACGCGGCACTGGCGCTCATGGTGGCCGGTCGAACGGCCACGCTCGTCGAGGGGTTCGCGCTGGCGAGCGCGAGTGTCCTCGAAGGTCGAGCCGCCCTCGCCCTGGAGCGGCTCGTGGAGATTTCGAACAGCTAGAGCTTTCGAAGTTCCGCGCGGTAGCGACGAGCGTTCGCGACGTAGAGCTGCGCCGACGCCACGGTGGCGACGTCGCTGCACGCATCGAGTTTGTTCTGCGCGGGCACACCGAGGGCCATCGCGTTACCGGGTACCTCCATGCGATTTCGTACGACCGCCCCGGCGCCGACGGTGGCCCCGGAGTTGACGACGGCCTCGTGCAGGACGATCGAACCGCTGCCGATCAGCACGCGGTCGTGGATCACGCAGCCTTCTAAGTGCGCGAGATGCCCGATGACGCAGTCGTCACCGATCACCGTCGGGTACTGGTCGACGGCGTGGATGACCGCACCGTCTTGGATGGAGGTTCGTTCGCCGATGATGACGGTGCCGTAGTCCCCCCGCAACACCGCGGTCGGCCAGATCGAGGATTCGGCGCCGATACGCACGTCGCCGATGACCACCGCGTCGGGATGGACGTAGGCGTCGGGGTGAATGGTCGGCTCGCGATCGCCGAGGGCGTAGATGGGCACAGCAGACCTCCTAGTGGACTATCCACGAAATTATCTGATAGATCCGCCAGCCGAGGTAAATGACCGAGGCGACGATGAAGAAGCGCCACCGCCAGGGCACGCCTTCGACGACCGGCTCGACCATCGCGGCCCCGCAGACCGCGCAGACCTCACCCTCTTCGGGTCGGTCACAGTTCTCGCACCAGTTCGCCACTACTCGACTCGAACGCGCACTCGAATCGGTGAAGAGCCCAACTCGAAACGTTCGCGCAGACTGCGCTCCACGTAGCGCAAGTAGGTCGACGGCAACCGTCCCGCGACGAACAGCGTGAACGTGGGCGGCTCCGTCGCCCCTTGCACGGCGTAGCGAATCTTGCCCGTGGGTGCGGGTTGTTTGATCTGGAGGTCGCGGATCGCGCGATTGAGGGCACCCGTCGGTACCCGCTTGGCGTAATCAGTCGCGGCGATCGAGAGGGCCGGCAGTAGGCGATGGACGCCCTTGCCCGAGAGCGCGGTGGTCTTGATCACTGGCGCGTCGCCCAAGAACGCGAGTTTGTCGCCGACCGTCGCGAGCACGGCGTCGCGGTCTTCGGTGGCGACCAGCTCCCACTTGTTGAGCACCACCAGTGCCGGACACCCGGCGGCCGAGATCCGCTCGGCGAGACGCTGGTCCTGTCCGGTCGCACCGTCAGTCGCGTCGATCACCAAGATCGCGATGTCCGCACGGTCGAGCGCGTCGAGGCTGCGCAGGACCGCGTAGGTCTCGAGGCCGGCTTCGGTGCGGGCGCGCTTGCGCATGCCCGCGGTGTCGATGAAGCGGATCAAACCCGCGCTGGTCTCAACGACGGTATCGATGGCGTCACGCGTGGTGCCGGGCATGTCGTGCACGACGGATCGCTCCTCGCCGATGAGTTGATTGAAGAGGGTGGACTTGCCGACGTTGGGACGCCCGACGATCGCCACTCGCAGCGCCCCGTCTTCCTCCTCGGCGATCTCCTCTCGATGTTCTTCGCCGAGACCCTCGACGATGCGATCAAGCAGATCCCCGGCCCCGCGCCCGTGTTGCGCGCTCACCGCGAAAGGCTCGCCGACCCCGAGCGACAAGAACTCCCAGCTCTGCGCCTCGTGGTTCTGGTCGTCGACCTTATTGACGACGAGCAGCACCGGTCGTTTGCTCTTGCGCACCCAGCGCGCGGCGGTCGAGTCCTCTTCGACGGGACCGGTCACCGCGTCGACCACGAGCAGCACCAGGTCCGCCCGCTTGAGTGCTTCCTCGGCCTGATGCGAGACCTTGTCTTCGAGCGTGTCGCCCGCCTCGAGCCACCCGCCGGTGTCGACGACGTCAAAGGTCACGCCGCGCCATTCAACTTCGACGGCCTTGCGGTCGCGGGTGACGCCACGCTGCTCTTCGACGACCGCTACGCGCTTTCCGGCGAGACGGTTCACCAGAGAACTTTTCCCGACGTTGGGGCGTCCGACCACGACGACTTGGAGCTTGCTCACGCTCGGCTCAGTCGCCTCGCGCGCGCCGACTCGAGCGTCGTGCGCAGATCGTGACCGGTCGTGGCGACGGGCGTCACTGGGCGCGAGAGATCCTCCAGCGACAGGCCGTCGAGGAAGCGACCTTCGGAGAGACAGACGTCGGGCACCAGGCAGAGGCGCGCGAGCGACACGTCCGTTAACGCCTCTTGAAGGTCACGGCCGGTCATCAGACCCGCGACCTTGATGTTGCCACCGAAGTATCGATTCTTCACGGCCTTCACCTCGACGTCACCGAAGCCGTGCTCGTCGAAGAGTCGACGCAGGATCGGGGCTGCGTACTCGCCCGTCAAGACCGTGACGTCCTCCCCCTCTTCGCGGGCGACCTCGAGCGTGCGAGGCGCCCGGTAGCCCATCGCCGGGGCGCCGTCGACCGACTGGAAGAACCCTGATCCGAGTTTGGCCATCGGCGTGCCCTCGGCGAAGCTCTCGGCGAACGCGGCGACGAGCCCGACGCCGTTCTCCGCTTCATCGAGGCTCTCGAAACTCTCGGTGCCGGGCGGATCGAGCCCGGCCACCAGGTAGAACTCGTCACTCGCGAAGACCTTCGCGACCCCGAGGACCTCACGGGTGAGACGCTGGAATCGTTCGGCAAGTTCGACGACCTCGCGCGCTTCGCGTTCGTTGTGCGAGCGCATCGTCGCTTCGACCGAGAGATCGCTCACGCCCACGGGCACGAGCGCCACGGAGGCCAATTCGGGGTAGAGCGTCAAGACGTCAAAAAGCGTGCGCTCGAGCTCGGCCCCGTCGTTGACCCCGGGACACACCACCACCTGACCGTGCACGACGATCCCGGCGCGCAGTAGCTCGCGCAGCCACCGCAGACTCGTGGCGCCGCGGGGATTACGCAGCATCTCGGCGCGCAGCGTCGGATTGGTCGTGTGAATCGAGACGTACAACGGAGAGAGGCCCTCGTCGATGATGCGTTCGAGGTCGAACTCCGTGAACCTGGTCAGTGTCGTGTAGTTCCCGTAGAGGAACGACAGACGGAAGTCGTCGTCCTTGACGTAGAGCGAGCGGCGCATGCCCTTGGGAAGTTGGTAGATGAAACAGAACGTGCAGTGATTGTCACAGGTGCGGATCCGGTCAAAGACGGCCGAATCGATGTTCAACCCGAGGGGCTGGCCCTCCGCTTTAGTGATGGTGACCTTTCGCGCCAACGCCTCGCCGGCTCGACGTACCACCAAGGTGACCACGTCGCCGTCGATGAGTTGCTGGTATTCAATGATGTCGGTCGGTTCGCGTCCGTTGACGCTGACCAACTCATCGTCGACGACGAGGTCGACCGTTGACGCCGGTGAACCCGCGGCGATAGAAGAAATTCGGGCGCCAGACACCGCTCTAGCCTAGTAACCAGCCTGATTTCTACCCCCAGTAGGCTTCCCTGCGTGAAAGTTGACAAGGTCGTGCTCGCGGCCCCTCGGGGCTTCTGCGCCGGAGTGGAAAAGGCGATCAAGGCGCTCGATTGGATGACCCGAGTGTTCGAGCCACCGGTCTACTGCTACCACGAGATCGTCCACAACCAGTTCGTGGTCGAGTACTTCAAGTCCCTCGGCGTGGTTTTCGTCAACGACGTCGCGGTCGTGCCCCCCGGGGCGCCCGTGATGTTGAGCGCCCACGGTTCCCCGCCCGAAGTCATCGAGGCCGCGCGACGAGGGGGCGGTACGGTGATCGACGCGGTCTGTCCGTTGGTCACCAAGGTCCACCACGAACTCAAGGTTCGCGCGAAGAAGGGCTACACCGTCTTGTACGTAGGCCACGAGGGTCACGAGGAGGCCGTGGGCACGATGGCCGTGGCGCCCGAGTCCGCCCACCTGATCCAAACGCGCGAGGACATCGATGCGTTGAGCGACCACGACGGCCCGGTAGCACTGTTGAGCCAGACCACGTTGAGCCTGGACGAGTGGCAGGACCTGCGCGAGTACGCCGAAGTCGTCTTCCCCGAGATTTGGATGCCCAATCGATCCGACCTCTGCTTCGCCACCACGAATCGACAAGCGGCCCTGCGCGACATCGCGACCAACGCTGATGCGGTGATCGTTATCGGTTCGGCCAACTCGTCGAACACGGTGGCCCTCACCAAGGTCGCCGAGGCGGCGGGGTGCCCGCGAGTGTTGCGCGTCAACAACGCCGTCGAACTCCCGGACGACCTCTTTGGCACGGTGGCGGTGACCGCGGGTGCATCGGCGCCCGAGTCACTGGTCAATGAGGTGCTGCGCGTGCTCGACCCGACCGAGGGCGTCACCGTCACGTCCGTGACGGTCGAAGACGAGTACTTCCCACCGCCCCCGGAACTTCGCGAGATGCTCAAGGCCCTCTCCGCCCTGTTAGACGTACTCTTCCAGACGCCCGAACGATCAAGCTTCGACGGCCAGGCGGACCGCGACTTCACCGCCGCCCAGGTGCTCTCGGCGGTCAGTCGCTGAGCAAAAAAGCGCTCAGGTAGTATCTCACGATGAGTTCTTTCCCCAGCATGGACGTCTCCACCCGTGAGCAGTGGATGGAGATCGTGGAAAAGACCATCGACGCCCAGCCGCGCGTCGCGCGACAGGTCCTCGCGATGGTCAAGGGACTGAGCGAGATCACCGACGGGTTCTCGGTCGACCAGATGCAACACGCCCTCCAAACCGCGACGCGCGCCGAGCGCGACGGGGCGGACGAGGAAGTGATCGTCGCCTCCTTGCTCCACGACGTGGGCAAACTGATATCGGTGCCTAACCACCCGAGGATCGCCGCGGAGATCTTGAAGTCGTACGTNNGGACAGCCCTGGTACGAACTCGCCGAGCGTTTCGCTGACGAGTGGGACCAGAAGGCCTTTGACCCGGAGTTCGAACCAGAGTCCTTCGAGCACTTCGAACCCATGGTGATCAACGTGTTCGCCCAGGCGCATTCCCTTTAAGGAGATCTGATGGCGAGTATGGACTTAGAGTCGCGGCGTCTCGCGGGGCTGCGCGCGTTCGCCATCGATCAGGCCACGGCACGATTCGACCTCGACTACCCCGGGTTCAAGCCCGAAGAGACGGTCGCTTCGATCTGTGCCTACGAAGAAGAGGGCAACATCGGCGACGTGCTGGCGAAGATGCCCGCCACGATCGACGGTCAGTCCTACACCACGCTCGTGGTCGTCGACGGGGGTAGTGACCGCACGGCCGAGATCGCCCGNNCAGGTGACCTATCGCTACTGCATCGAACACGGCGTGAAGTACGTCGTGACCCTCGACGCGGACGGTCAAAACGACCCCGCCGAGATCCCCCAGATCCTGGCGCCGCTCCTGGCCGACCAGGCCGACTTCGTGGTGGCCAGTCGCCGCCTGGGCGAGGACATGACCAGCGACATCGTGCGCAAGACCGGCGTGCACTTCTTTTCCTTCGTCATGAACCGCATGACCGGGGCGACCTTGACCGACACGTCAACGGGGTACCGCGGCCTTCGCGTGACGATGTTGGCCGACGTGATCGATCGATTGACCCAGGAGCAGTACCAGACCGCGGAACTCTTGATCACCTGTTTGAAGCGGGGCTGGCGGGCCAGTGAGGTGCCCACGGTGTGGTACCCCCGCGCCTCGGGGACCACGAAGAAGGGCAAGAACTGGCTCTTCGGTTTTCGTTACGCGCGGGTGGTCTTTGGCACGTGGTGGCGCGAACGTTAGTGACGTTCGCGGCTGCGCGCGGTCGCGTACGCCGCTTCGAGGGCCACTCGTAACTCTTCCGTTTTCGCGCTGATCTGCGAACGCGACACTCGGCCGTCGCTGACCGGCGGCGCGATGGGCTTACCCACCACGATGTGGATCTTCGCGAACCTCGGGAACTTGGCCCCGTGACCCAGGGCCTTGTCGCTGCCGGCGATACCGACGGGCACGACGGTCGCCCCGGTGCGTGCGGCGATGAACATCGCCCCGTCGTGGAGCGGCTCGACGTCCGGTCCGAACTTTCTCGTCCCTTCGGGGAAGAGGACCAGGGCCTGACCCCGACGCAGCACCTCTTCGGCCAAGCGCATCGACTCACGATCCGCGGCGTCGCGATTCACGGGGAACGCGCCGAGGCGCACGAGCAGTTTGCCAAAGAGGGGATGGTTATAGAGACCGTCTTTGGCCATGAAAAAGACCTTGCGCGGGGAGATGAATAACGTGAAGGCGAAGTCCACGTTCGAGCGATGGATCGGCGCGATCAGCACCGGTCCGCTCAAGGGAATGTTCTCGGCCCCCTCGACGCTGGGTCGAAAGAGTAACTTCGCGACACCCGAGATGAGCACCGCGGCGACGTAGTAGAGCGGCGTCTTCTTGGGGTTCAGGACAAGGTCTTGAGTTTCAGGCATTCGATCACCTCTTCCACGACGTCCTCGACGCTTCGCCCCGTCGTGTCTAGCACCAGGGCATCGTCCGCTTGACGTAACGGCGAGGCGTGGCGCGTGGTGTCGGCGTCGTCGCGCCTCGCCACCGACGCCGCGCCCTCTTCCCCACGGCGACGGGCGCGCTCTTCCAGCGACGCCGTTAAAAAGACCTTCACCGTGGCGTTGGGAAACACGACCGTCGTGATATCGCGTCCCTCGACGACCGTCCCGAGGGGTTGCGCGGCGGCGAAGTCGCGTTGACGCCGCACCATCTGCGTGCGGACCAACGGATTCGCCGCGACCGTCGACACCGCGACGTTGACCTCGTCGGTGCGTATCTCGTCTTCGACGTCGCGACCATTGATGGTGACTCGAGGCAAGGTGGTGAGCGTCACACGCCGGGCGAGCTCAGCCATCGCCCCCTCGTCGTGCACGTCGATGTCGTGGCGCAGCGCTTCGAGGGTCACCGCGCGGTACATCGCGCCGGTGTCGAGGAAGGACCAGCCGAGGGCCGCAGCGAGCGCGCGCGCCACACTCGACTTGCCCGAGCCCGCGGGGCCGTCGATGGCGATGATCCGAGCACTCACCCGAGCAACGCTAGGTCGCGAAAGAAGTGCGGGTAACTCGAGGCCACGCTCTTCGCCCCCTCAATGGTGCAGCCCCTGCCGGCACAGCCCGCCACCGCCGCCGCCATCACCATCCGGTGATCCAAGATGGTGGCGAAAGAAAAGTCGAGGAACCGCGACGCGTCGCCGACGCCCTCCACGAAGAAGTCGTCGCCCTCGGACCACGCCGTTGCGCCGAGGACGCTCGCCAGGGCGAGCGAGCCAGCGAAACGATCGGACTCTTTCACGCGCAGCTCGCCCATCGAGCGAAACGAGGTCACGCCCGTCGCGGCGCACGCGGCGACCGTGAGGACCGGCACCTCATCGACCGAAGGGATCTCCTCGGCGCGAATATCAGTGCCGCGCAAGGAAGACGACCTCGAGGTCAACGCCGTGACGCCGTCACGCTGGATGAGTCGAACGTCGGCGCCCATACGCTCGAGGACCGCGACGTAGCCCACGCGTTCGGGCGCCGCGTCGATGCTCAGCACGTCCAACGTGGCGTCCGGGTGGATCGCGCCGAGCACCGCGAAGAAGGCCCCTTGGGAGGGATCGCCCGGCACAAACCAGTCGTGACGTCGCGGTCGCCCCGGCGCCATCGTGACGACCCGGCCGTCGCCCGTCGCCACCGAGGAGATGGTGATTCCCACCTCGTGCAACATGTCTTCGGTCGTCGTACGAGTTCGAATGCGTTCACGAACCACCGTCGTGCCCTCGGCGACGAGGCCCGCCAGAAGGATGGCGGACTTCACCTGGGCGCTCGGGACGGGCACGTCGTAGTCAATAGCCCGAAGGCTCACTGGACCCTCGATGCGTAGCGGTGGCGTCACTCGTGTCCCCGACCCCGAGACGGTCGCGCCCATCAACCCGAGCGGCACGGCCACCCGGTCCATCGGCCGCCGCGAGAGCGAGGCGTCGCCCGCGAGGTCGTGGACACCGGGGATCGCGCTCACCAGCCCAGCTATCAGTCGCATCGTCGTCCCGGAGTTCTCGCACTCTAAGACGTCGCCGCTCGGGTGCAACCCGCTGTCGGGTCCGGCGACGCGCACGAGGCCCCCGTCGTCACTGATGCGCGCGCCGAGGCGTTCGAGGATGGTCCGCGTGGCGGCCACGTCCTCGCCCGGGGAGAGTCCGGTCACCGTGCTCTGGCCACTCGCGAGGGCACTCAGCATGAGCGCGCGGTGTGAGGAGCTCTTATCGCCCGGAACCCGAATCGATCCTCGAAGTTGGCGCGGGTGTTCTACGCGTCGGTGGTCGCTCATTCCTGTCCGACCTGGTAGCCCTTCGCACGAAGGACCTCGCTAAAGGACGCGGCCTGGAGCGCGTCGACCGCCAGGAGCAAGGTGCCGCCCGCGCCTTCGATGCCGTGGGCGATCTCGATGTCGAAGATGTTCACCAGCATCTCCGAGGCGGTGCGCGTCACGGCCGCTAGAACCCCCGGTTGGTCGCTGACC
This sequence comes from Acidimicrobiaceae bacterium, assembly GCA_003136495.1. GTDB lineage: Bacteria > Actinomycetota > Acidimicrobiia > Acidimicrobiales > RAAP-2 > RAAP-2. Next base: position 4,145 of record PLER01000092.1, on the reverse strand, counting down.
GCGACGCGGAGGTAGGTCAGGTTGTCCGAGTCGAGGGCGCGACCCGGGAGTTGGCGTCGCGCCGAGGCCGCTCGGCGTAGGTCGCTCGCGAGCGCCTCGTGATCGTCGCTGTTCAGCGCCACGCGCAGTGCGGCGAGGCGGTCTTCGAGCGCCCGCAGTGACTGGGAGACGGCCTCGCGGTTCTCAAAGAGCACGTCGGGCCAGATCGTGGGGTCTCCAGCCGCCACGCGGGTCATGTCACGAAAACCACCCGCCGCAAGTTGCAACAAGACCGCGTCTTGCTCCGCGACCCGGGTCGCCTCGTTCATCAACGCGCCGGCCAAGAGGTGGGGTACGTGACTCGCAACGGCCACGAGACGATCGTGGTCGTCGGGATCGACCGCGACGACGTTGGCGCCGAGTTCGCGCAGCACACCGTGCAGGGTGGTGTAAGTGGCGGGTTTGGTGGCGGCGGTGGGCGTGAGGACCCAGGTGCAACCGCGAAAGAGGTCCGCGCGTGCGCCGGCGAGCCCGCGTAGCTCCGAGCCCGCCATGGGGTGGCCGGCGAGAAAGCGTGGGTCGTCGACCGCCGCGACGATCGCGCTCTTCACTCCGGCGACGTCGGTGACGATGAGCGCCTCGTTCGCGGACTCTGCCAAGAGCGCGTTCGCGGTCGCCGCCACGGTGCCCGCGGGCGTAGCGACCACGACCAGCGTGTGCTCGTCGCTCAAGTGCGTTCCGTCGATCACGCCGGCGTCGAGGGCCGTCGTGACGACGCCGTCATCGAGGTCGGTGCCACTCACCCGCCAGCCCGCTTCGCCGAGGGCGAGCGCCACCGACGAACCGATCAGGCCGAGTCCCACGACGTGGGCCCGGCGACTATTCGGGGAGGTCATCGCGGAGGGACTGCGCGTCTCGAAGATAGACGTGGTGCAGTTCGTCGCGGTTACGTTCGCTGTAGGCGTGCAGGAGTATCCGAACGGTCAAGGGCATCGCCCCGGGGACCGCGATCTCGCTTGCGCAAAGCAGGGGCACGTCACCAAAACCGATGCCGCGCGCCGCGGCCGCGGGAAACATCGCGGTCAGGTCCGGCGTCGTCGTGAAGATCACGCTGACGACGTCGTCGTGGGACACGTCGTTACGTTCGATCATCGCGCGCAAGAGTTCCTGAGTGACCTCCGTAATCTCCTCGGCGGTGTTCGCCGCGCACCGCGACGCACCGCGAAGACCGTGCAGACGTGGGGAACTCATGAAGGCATCGTAGAGGCCAGCTCCTCGGTCATTCCAACGGCCTCCATCAAGCGACGCACTTCGTTGAGCGAAAGTTGGCGAAAGGCACCCGGCGACAGGGTCGCGTCCTGGAGGGGTCCGATGCGCGTGCGCACGAGTCTCGTGACCTCGTGTCCCACCGCTGCGCACATCCGACGCACCTGGCGATTACGACCTTCGTGGATGACGATGCGCAGTAGTCCTTCACTCACGCGCGACACCTGCGCCACCGCGGTGACGCCGTCGTCGAGCTCGACCCCTTCACGCAGTCGCCGCAGCGCGCCCGGCGAGGGGTCACCCTCCACGCGCGCGAGGTACTCCTTGGCGATACCGGAACTGGGGTGGGTCAGAAGGTGCGCCAGTCGACCGTCATTGGTCAAGATCAAGAGGCCCTCGGTGTTCATGTCGAGGCGCCCGACCGGGAAGATGCGCGCGGGCGACTCCACGAGATCGAGCACGGTGGTGCGACCCTGGGGATCGGACGCCGTCGTGACCACGCCGTCGGGCTTGTTCAACAAGAAGTAGACCTTGCTCTGGGAGGTCGGCGCCATCTTCCCGTCCACGCAGATCACCTGTCTCTCGGGGTCGACTCGGTTCCCGAGTTCCGCGACGCGCCCGTCCACGGTGACGCGACCATCCGCGATTAAGAGCTCGCACGCCCGCCTCGAGCCGTAGCCGGCGCGCGCCAAGGTCTTTTGGAGACGCTCGCCGTCGTCCAACTAGGACACCTCGGTGTCGTCAAAGTTGAGGCCGAGCTCATCGGCCAACGCGTTGGCGGTCTCTACGGGTGGCATGAACTCTTCAATGGGTGGCAAGTCGTTCAAGGTGGCCAGACCCATCCGGTCGAGGAACAACTCGGTCGTCCCATAGAGCATCGGCTGACCCGGACCGGGGGCGCGACCCAACTCTTCGATGTACCCGCGCTGCTCTAAGAGGCGCACCACGCCGTCGACGTTCACACCGCGCAGAGCGGTGATCTGCGCGCGCGAGACCGGTTGGCGATAGGCGATGATCGCCAGTGACTCCAGCGCGGCCGAGGAGAGTCGGTGCGAGACGTCGCGGTTGGCGAACTTCGCGACCCAGGGGGCCACTTCGGGCGCCGACTGCATCACCCAACCGCTGGCGAGTTCCACGAACTGGAAGCCCCGTCGTTCACGTTGAAACTCCGCCCGTAACAAGCGCAACGTCGCCACGACCGCCTCGGCGTCCACGTCGAGCACGTCGGCGAGCTCCTCGGGCGAGATCGGCTCGAGCGCTACCGTGAGCATCGCCTCGAGTTGTTGCTCGAGTGAGAACTCATCCCTCATAGCTGTCCACCCCTCCAAAGTCCAGGCCCGACGAGGAGTCGATCCATTCGATCTGCACGTCACCAAAGGTCGCGCCCTGTCCTAGTTCGACGTGACCCAATTTGCACAGCTCGAGGATCGCGAGAAAGTGCACGATGATCTCGATGCGCGTGGTCAGCCCCTCGGTGAGGCTGCGAAAGGTGAGTCGCCCCCGGGCCGGTAGCCACTGGGAAAGGGTGGCGACCGTCTCGGCCACGGTCACCGCGTCGACGGTCACGTGGTGGAGGCGAACGACTCGTACGGGCTTTTCCTCGATGCCGCGCAGGTACGCCATCGCCAGTTGCGCCGTGGTGACCCCGGCGAGGAGGTCGGGTGGCGAGACGACGAATCCGTCGTCGATCCCGCGAAGTCGCGGATAGGCGCGACTGGCCCGCTCGAAGAGCGAGACGAAGGCGTCGGCCAGGGCGGAGTAGGTGCGCAGTTCGAGGAGTCGCGCGAGCAGGACGTCGCGTTCCTCCCAGCCCACGAACTCCTCGTCCAGCTCGCCACTGTCGCGGCCGGGTAGGAGGCGTTGACTCTTCATTTCCAGCAAGATCGCCGCGATCAAGAGGAACTCCGAGAGGTCGTCCATCTCGAGGACGTTCGCTTCGTCGCGCACGAGCGCCACGAACGCGTCGACCACGGGCGCCAAGGGCACGTCGAGCACGTCGAGCTCGTGGGTGGCAATCAACTGGAGGAGCAGTTCGATGGGGCCGCTGAAGGACGGCGTCGTCACGACGTAGGTCACCCGTCAACTCTACCGGCGAGGTGAACGGGCCTTCTCTAATACCATTGGGCGATGAAGATACTTTCGGGGATGCAGCCATCAGGTTCGTTGCACTTGGGCAACTACTTAGGGGCTCTGCGCCAGTGGGTGGTCGCCCAGAACCCCGACGCGTACTACTGCGTGGTGGACCTGCACGCCCTGACGCTCGAGATCTCACCCGAGGAGTTGCGCGCGAACACCCTCGACCTCTTGGCGACCTACGTGGCGGCGGGCCTCGACCCCGAGGTCTGTTCGATCTTCGTCCAAAGTCACGTGCGTTACCACGCGCAGTTGAACTGGCTACTGGAGTGTGTCGCCACCTACGGCGAACTCTCCCGCATGGTCGCCTTCAAGGAGAAGTCCGAGCGCCAGGAGGGGTTTCGCGTGGGTCTCTTGACCTACCCGGTGTTGATGGCGGCGGACATCTTGCTCTACGAGACCGAAGAGGTGCCCGTGGGCAACGATCAGCGTCAACACCTCGAGTTGACCCGCGACATTGCGATGCGTTTTAACAACCGCTTCGGCGAGACCTTTCGCGTGCCCGTGGGCGTCCAGCCCAAGGTTGCGGCCCGGGTGATGGACCTTCAAGAGCCGACGCGCAAGATGAGCAAGTCCGTCTCTAGTCCCTTGGGGACGATCCTCATGTTCGACTCCCCCTCCGAGATCGAGAAGAAGATCGCCAAAGCCGTCACCGACACCGAGGGTTCGGTGCGATTCGACTGGGAAGAGAAGCCGGGCGTGTCGAACCTGCTCGAGATCTTCTCCAGCCTGAGCGGAGAGTCACCCGAAGAGGTGGCCGGACGGTA
>PLER01000035.1 GCA_003136495.1 Acidimicrobiaceae bacterium | reverse complement strand
ACCTTCTGGAAGCAGGCGTCCCAGCAGGGGTGGGCACCGAAGCTCGCCACCGTCGCCAAGGTCATGTTGTTCCCGACCGACGTCTACGCGCTGGGCAGCCTGTCGAACAACGTCGCGACCGACTGCTGGTTCTCGCCGAACGCGCCCTACAAGTCCTCCCTCACGGGGATGACGGCGAACGCGTTCGCGTCGAAGTACCAAGAGGTGACCAAGAGTCAGTGGGTCCAGTCGATGGGCTCGACCTACTCGCTCTTCGAAATCGTCATCGAGGCGCTGAAGAAGGTGAAGAACCCCCACGACCGCGAGGCGGTCGCGCACGCGTTCACTGAGGTGAAGTACGTCGGGATGTGTGGACCGCTGAACTTCTCGGCTTCTTCGAATCCGGCGAAGGGTATCGGGATCATCAACCCCGTCGGCATTCAGTGGAAGCCGGGGTCGACGTCACTGGTCGGGCACAAGAAGTACGCGTGGTCGCCCTGGGTCGTTGACAACACGCTCAACAAGGACATTCCTATTCAGGCGCCGCTCGAGCCCACCAACGCCTGAGCCCGCCCCTCGATGTCGCTGCTCCAACTGGAAGGTATCTCAAAACGTTTCGGCCGGGTGGTCGTCGCCGAAGAGATCACCTTCCAGTTGGAAGAGGGCGCGTGGGTGGGGGTCGTCGGTCCGAACGGCGCGGGCAAGACCTCGCTCTTCAGCATCATCTCGGGTGACATAAAGCCGGACGCCGGAAAGCTTCACTTCGACGGGCGAAATCTCCTCTCGATGAACGCGGCGGCGCGTTGCCGTTTCGGTATCGGTCGGACGTACCAGATACCCCAACCCTTCGAGCACATGACGGTGTTTGAGAACGCACTCCTGGCCGCACAGCAAGGTGCACGCGAGCGCGGACGCGAGAGCTACGCGCGAGCGTTCTCCTCTCTTGAGCGCACCGGTTTGGCGGAGTTCGCGAATCGACCCGCGGGCACGATGGGTCTGTTGCACCGTAAACGCCTCGAACTCGCTCGCGCCCTCGCGACCGATCCGCGACTTTTGCTGCTCGACGAGATCGCCGGGGGTCTGACCGACTTAGAAGTGGTCGAACTGACGGCGGTGATTCGCGACCTGCACGCCGACGGTATCACCATTTTGTGGATTGAACACGTGGTGCGAGCCCTCCTTTCCACCGTGGACCGACTGCTCTGTCTGGCCAACGGGGAGATCGTCGCCGACGGCGAGCCGCGACAGGTGTTGGCCTCGGACGCGGTGCGCCGGGTCTACCTCGGCGGCGCGATCATCAACGAGGCCACCGCGCACTGATGAGTCCGGATACCAACGAATCGGCCAGCGCCTCGACGCTGCTCTCCGTCGAACACCTCACGGTCTTCCACGGACAACTCTGCGCGGTCGATGACGTGAGTCTGAGGGTCGGCGAGGGTGAAGTCCTGGCGATCATTGGCGCGAACGGCGCGGGGAAATCGACACTGTTACGAACGATTGCCGGCCTCCATCGTCCGGCCTCGGGAACGGTCAACTTCCGAGGCGAGGACATCACCCACGACGCGGCGCACCAGCGAGTGCGCGCGGGTATCTCGCTCGTACCCGAGGGCCGACGCCTATTTCCGTCCCTGACCTTGGAGGAAAATCTTCTGGTCGGCGCGCACCGAGCGGCCGAGGGTCCCTTCGACCTCGCTCGCGTGTACGAACTCTTCCCCTGGATGAAGGATCGACGCCGCGGCAAGGTGTTCCAGTTCTCGGGGGGCGAGCAACAGGCCGTCGCCATCGGGCGGGCCCTGGTTGCGAACCCCAAGGTGTTGATGCTCGACGAAGTCTCCCTCGGCCTCGCGCCCATCGTCATCGAGACGATCTACGAGGTCATTCCCGACATCGTCAGCCACGGCATCGGTGTGTTACTCGTCGAGCAAGACGTCAGCCAAGGTCTGCGGGTCGCGACGAGGGTGCACTGTCTGCTCGAGGGGAAGACGTCACTCGTGGGGACACCCGCCTCCCTCAGCGCCGAAGAGATCGAACACGCCTACTTCGGCGCCGAACTGCCGTCCACCGCGGGACGAGGTGAACCGTCGTGACGTGGGCGAACATTCTCATCCAAGGAGCTTTGGTTGGTGGTTTCTACGCGCTCTTCGCGTGCGGGCTCTCCTTGATGTTCGGCGTCATGAAAGTCATCAACCTGGCCCACGGCGATATCGCGGTCGTCGCGGCGTACTCGGCCGTCTTTCTGGTACCGAAGTTGCACGTGGCCCAACTCTGGGCGTTCCTGGTCGTCGTACCGCTCTTCGCGCTGATCGGCTACGTCGTCCAGCGCACCCTGTTGCAAAAAGCCATCGACCGCGACCCCTTCACCACGCTCTTGGTGACCTTCGGCCTGTCGGTCGTGATCGAGAATCTCCTGCTCGAGATCTACAGCGCGAACGGTCAGTCGGTGAACATCGGCGAGCTCGTCGCGAAGTCCTGGCAAGTGAACTCGGTGATCTACGTCTCCGACGTGTCCCTCGTCGTTCTCGGTGTGGCCGTGCTCGTCCTCGGGGCGTTGCAGTTGTTCTTGTCCCGCACGAGCAGTGGTCGCTTGATCCGAGCGGTCTCTGACGACCGTGAGGCCGCACAACTCTGTGGCGCGAACTACAAGCACGTCTTTGGCGTCGCGGCGGCCATCGCTTTCGCGACGGTGGCGTTGGCCGGGATCGCCTTTGGCATCTCGACCGAGTTCGACCCGACCGCCGGTGGCATCAACCTCCTCTACGCCTTCGAAGCGGTCGTCATCGGCGGGATTGGTTCACTCTGGGGCACCTTGGTCGGCGGCATTCTGTTGGGCGTCGCGCAACAATTCGGTGCCCATTTCAACCTCGAATATCAAACGTTGGCGGGAAACGCGCTGTTTCTCATAGTCCTGGCGGTTCGCCCCCAAGGACTCTTCGGACGAAGGGTGTCGCTCAATGAGTGATACGACGTTGCCACAGAGCGCCGAGCTGCCCTTACTGGTCGAGCGTTCGACGTTCTCGCCGATCTACACGTTGGTCGGGACCGTCGTGGTCTTCGCGTTCTTCACCGCCGCGCCGTGGATCTTGGCGTCGTCGTGGGTGTCGGTGCTCTCGAACTTCTTCGTGCTGTTGATCATGGCAACCATGTGGAACCTCTTGGCCGGTTACGCCGGTATGGTCTCGATCGGCCAGCAGGGCTTCGTTGGCCTGGGTGCCTACGCCACGCTCTACTTCGCGATTAAGGGAATGAGCCCCTTCGTGGCCATTCCCTTCGCGGTGCTCGCCTGCGCGATCATCGCGTACCCCATCACGTACCTCTTGTTCCGACTGCGCGGTGGGTACTTCGCGGTGGCGACCTGGGTGATCGCCGACAGCGCCATGTTGCTGATCTTGACCGTGGCGCTGCTCGGGGGAGGCACGGGTAAGTACCTGCCGGGCCTGACGAATCTGAGTCCGAGCGAACTCGATCACGACACCTATCTGGCGACCTGGTTCGTGGCCTTCGTCGTGCTGGTCGCGACGTACTTCATCTTGCGCAGCCGACTCGGTCTGGTCCTCTCCTCGCTGCGCGACAACGAGACGGCGGCTCGCAGCTCCGGTGCGAAGGTGACCTCCACTCGACGTCTGATCTACGTCATCGCCGGCGCGGGCTGTGGCGCGGCGGGATCGGTCCTCGCGATCAGTCAGCCCTTCGTCCAGCCCGCCAACGCGTTCAGTTTGAACTGGGCCGCGGAGATGCTCTTCGCTTCGATGATCGGCGGAATGGGGACCATCGAGGGTCCCATCATCGGGTGCATCATCTTCTTCGTACTCCAACAGTCCCTGCAGAATCTCGGCGCCTGGTACCTCATCATCTTCGGCGCGGTGGCCGTGGTGATCGCGATCTGGCAGCCGCGGGGAATCTGGGGACTGATCCGCGACACCACCCACTTCGAGTTACTCCCAGTGGGTTACCGGGTGAGCGCGAGTTCGCTCAGTTCGCGTCGGCGAGTGTCGCGCGACGCCAACTGAACTCGTCGCGCTCCGCCACGAGAACGAGCTGCGTCCTCAGGCCGTAACGAGAACCTCGCGCAAGGCCTCGCGTTCGTCGAGGAAGTTCCACCACGCGTCGGCGACGACGCGCGCACCCGCGGCGACCTGGTCGAGGTCGGGGTCGAGCGACGCTAACGCATCAAAGGTCCACGCGGCGTGGTCGCCCTCAATGGAACCGTGTTCGCGCCAGAACTCCAGCGCGTCCTCGCTCGCCCCGTAGTGCGCGGCGAGTCCTTCACCCTTGGTGTCCGCGACGGCCGCGCCCTGACTCTCGTAGGCGAGGAGACCGGCGAGCGCGGGAGTAGGACCTTGCGCGAGGACCGTGGCGTAGGCCTCGACGAGTTGCGCCATGGCGGGAGAGACGTCGACGTCGCGTGCGCCGTAGTGGTGAGCGAAGCGCGAGAAGAGTTCGAGGTGGCTCGGGGGAGTGACCTCGTCGACCAAGTTGGCCGTGACCAGGTCTCGGGCGGTGCCGTGAGGCAGCTGCTCGAGGAGCCCTTGGAGGAAGGAGGGCATCATCGCTTCAAAGAATCGGTACTGCTCGGCGTAGTGCGTCAACTCACTCGGCGCGAGCTCGCCGTCTTCCCAGCGTCGATAGAAGGGGTGGGCGAGCAACTGCCGCTCACGAAGTGCGTCGTCGAATCGATATGAGAGTTCCGTGTTCATGGCGCGAATGTAGCACCGAGGGGCCGTGTCCGGATCTCTTCGCTGCCGAGATCTGATCGTGTCGGAGCGTCGTTGCTCGAAGCGGTGCCGTCCTTCGCGGGGGAATGGCGGTGAGCGAAGGTAGACTGCGACGTGACCGCTTCGACTCCACCTCCTCGCCGCGCGTCCCAGAACTCGAAGTCCGCGCGCCCCGGGCGCCCCACGTCGGGCGCGAAGGGTGCGCCGCGGGGAGCCAAAACCCCGACGGGACACGCGAAGGCGGCGGCGCGGCGTGTCGATCGGGCCGCCCCGAGCCAACGTCGCGATGACCCGAGGGCCACGCCCTCGCGGTCCCCGCGCGCGGAGCGCCCAAACTCGCCGACCAAGCGAACGCCGAGGAGTTCTGAGAGCCCTCGCGGACCGCGAGGCGCCGAGAGCCCCGCGCCTCGAGCGGCCCGCCCGCATCGAAAGCCCTCCGAGGGAACGTCAAGTCGGACCGACGGCGGCCCACGTCGTCCCCGCGGCGCCGGGGCGGACGAGCGCGGCTCCCGTGACGCTCGAGGGGCCCGTGACGCTCGAGGGGCCCGTGACGCTCGGGGCCCCCGTGACGAACGAGGCGAGCGTGGTGAGCGACCAATCCGACCCTACGGACGATCAGGTGACGCCGCTTCGCCGCGCCGGGGCAACGCAGCCCGAGGTCCCGGTGCCCGTCCGGGCCGCCGCGACGCGCGCACCCCGACACCGCTCAGCCCTGAAGAACGACAACGCGACGCCGCGCGCGAACACGCCCGCGCGAAGGGTTGGGGCGGGGTCGCCCGCAAGGGTGCGGTGAACATCACAAGTACGGGTCCGGAACTCGGCGACGCGAAGAGTCTGGGGCGTACGCCCGATCCGCTCGGTTCCTGGGAGTCCGTTGCGACACCCGCACCACGCAGTGCCCCCTCGACCAAGGCGAAGATCCGCGCGAAGTACTCGCTGCCGACCGACGTGGCCGCCGACGTTCGAAAGGCGTTCATCGGGACGGCGTACATGCGCGAGAAGACGGTGAACACCCTTACCCGAGCGGCGGAAGCGTACGATCGCAAGCGCTACGAAGAGGCGTTACGCCTGGGACGGGTCGTGGCCGACGCGACACCCGGGGTCGCGGCGGTTCGCGAACTCACCGGACTCGCCGCCTACCGTGCGGAACGCTGGGCGATGGCCAAGATCCACCTGCGCGCGTACTTCACCATCAGCGACGACCCCGAACACTTGCCACTCGTGATGGACGCCGACCGCGCGAACCACCGCTACCGCGCGGTGGAGAAGACCTTCGAGGAGGTCCAAGCGAGTGAACCGACCGCCGAAGTCCTCGCCGAGGCCCGTATCGTGATGGCCGAGACCTGGGCCGATCAACGACACTTCGAAGAGGCGATTGACCTCTTGATTAAGGCCGGCGCCGCGAAGAACCTTCGAAACCCCTCGTACCGCCACGTGCGTCTCTGGTACGCACTCGCTGACGTCTACGACCGCGCGGGCGATACGAGTTCGGCCCGTGAGCTCTTCGCGAGGATCGTCCTCGCCGAACCTGACGCCTATGACGCGGCGGACCGGTTGGTGGAACTGGGCGCAACGCTCCCTCGCAAGAACCGCAAACGACGCGTGACGCCGACGTCGAAGAAAAAGTTCGACTAGGCGCTGGCCGCGAGCGCCGCCGTGAGAGCGAACGCGCCACCTCGGAAATCACCCGCAAGGCCCGTATTCATCTTGTTCATCATGTAGGCGACGGTGAGTCCCAGGTCCTGATCCATGATGACGAGCGAACCACCGAAGCCACCCCAGTAACACGTGCGAGGACCAACGGGAATGACGCTGCTCGCCAGACCGTAACCCAGACCGAAGTTGATGTCGAAGCCCAGTACCTGGTCGACGCCGCTCGTTTGCACGTCGAAGATCAACTCTCCCGTTTTCTCGCTGAAAAAGCGATGCCCGTCGACCTCCCCGCGATTCGTGATGACCTGTTGGATGGTGGCCACCGAGCGGGCGTTGCCGTGTCCGTTGGCCGCCGGGATCTCGGC
>PLER01000125.1 GCA_003136495.1 Acidimicrobiaceae bacterium | reverse complement strand
GTAGGACTCGAATCGTTCGGTGACCTCGGGATCACGACGATGACGCCGAGAGAGCGGAGAGACCTCAACCGGATACTCAGTGACGAAGGTCGCGTCCCACAGGCCCTCCTCGGACGTGTTTTCGAAAAGTTCTGCGAGACAGCGCCCCGCGCCCCACGAAGCGTGCACGTGGACCCCACGTTCTCGTAAGTATCCCGCGAGCACTTCGCGCGGAGTGTGCACCGAGACCTCGACGCCGATCGCTTCGCTGGCGAGCTCCGCCATCGGCCGACGAGACCACGGCGTCGTGAGCGACAGCTGTCGGCCCTGGTACTCAATCTCGGTCGTGCCGAGTACGTCCATGGCGACGCCCGCGACTAGCTCTTCGGTGAAGGACATCATGTCCTCGAAGTCCCAGTAGGCGGCGTANNCATCGTGAACTCGGGGTTGTGGCGAGGACTCACTCCTTCGTTGCGAAAGACGCGACCGAGCTCGAAGACTCGCTCGAAGCCCCCGACGACCAGACGCTTCAACCACAACTCCGGAGCCACCCGCAGATAGAAGTCGCTGTCGAACGCGTTGTGGTGCGTGACAAACGGCCGCGCTGAAGAACCGGAGGGTATCGGATTCAAGATCGGCGTCTCCACCTCGACGAATCCGGCCGCCCAGCAGCGCTCGCGCACCGAGCGGATCATCTCGCTGCGACGCAGCAACGAGCGACGCGTGTTCTCATTGGCCCAGAGGTCGGCCTCGCGGTGGCGATATCGCAGGTCGAAGTCGGCGATGCCGGCCCACTTGTCGCCGAAGTTGTGTTTGGCTTCCGCCAGGCGCTCCCAGGTGGCGACCTTGACCGAGAGTTCGCCGCGCTTAGTGCGCACGACTTCTCCTTCGACGCCGACCCAGTCGCCCAGGTGCAGTCGAGCGAAGTCGTCGAAATCGGCCGCGACCGATTCAAGCGCGAAGAGTTGGATCTCGCCCGAGGAGTCGCGCATCGTGGCGAAGGCCAGCTTGCCCTGGCGACGCAGCAACATGATGCGCCCGGCGACGTGGACCCGCTCGCCCGACTCCTCACCGTCGGTGAGGAAGGAGAACTTGCCCTGCAGCGCCGCGGCGTAGGCGTCGTGGGCGAACTGGTAGGGCGAGGTCACGTGGTCTCCGTCTGGTGATTCCTCTCATGAACGATACGCAATCCGTGCAGGGTCAACCACGGTTCGACGATGCGCACGTGTTTGGTGTTAGGCGCAATGAGACCGGCGAGTCCCCCGGTACCGATCACCGTCGCCTCGCCGATCTCCTCCAAGATGCGCTCGACGACGCCGTCGACCTGCGCGGCGAAGCCGTAGAGCACGCCACTTTGGATCGACTCGACGGTGGAGCGACCAATGACCGAGCGCGGTCGGACCAACTCCACTGAGCGCAGCGCCGAGGCGTGGGAGTAGAGGGCCTCCAGGGAGATCGCGACCCCGGGCGCGATCGCGCCACCTAAGTACTCGCCGCGTTCGCTGATGACGTCAAATACGGTGGCCGTGCCCATGTCGACGATGATCGAGGCGCCGGGGTAGAGGTCGTAGGCCCCCACGGCGTCGGCGATGCGGTCGGCGCCGACCTCTCGAGGGTTGTCGTAGAGGATCGCCATGCCCGACTTGGTGCCCGGGCCGATCACCGTCAGGTCGAGGTCGGAGAACCAGCGCTTGGCCATGCGGCGCAGTTGCGTGGTGACGGCCGGCGCGGAAGAGCAGATCGCGATCTCGGTGACCGCGCTTCGTAGGTCCAACCCTTCGAGGTCGAGGAGTTGGGTGAGCACCATCGCGTGCTCGTCGGGGGTGCGCTCGGCCACCGTTGAGGTACGCCAGTGAAAGGCCAAGCCGTGTTCGCCGCTCGCGCGCGCGAAGCCCATGGCGTCGGGCGCGTCGGCGCCCGCGTTACCGAAGAGTCCGACCAGCGTCTCGGTGTTGCCGACGTCCATCGCTANNACGCCGTCGACGAAGCCCGCGACCAGTGCTCGGCGCGGACCCGACTCCTCGTCCGAGGACGGCGTCAGCGTCACGGGATCGACGACCTCGGCGTAGGCGACCTCGATGCCGGACCCCTCCATGACCGCGCGCAAGGTGGCGCGAGCCTCGCTCGCGCTCATCAGCGCCTCGTTCAGCGCCGCGAGTGCGCGGGAGAAACCGAGCGCGCGGGGTCGACCTTCGGCGGAGAGCCGCACGTTTCGCGAGGAGAACGCCAGACCCTCCTCGTCGCGGATGATCGGACGACCCACGACCTCGACGTCGAAGGCGAGGTCGCGGGCCATCTGTCGGATCACCGCTAACTGCTGAAAGTCCTTCTCGCCGAAGTAGGCGCGACAGCGACCGGTGACGACGAAGAGTTTGGCGACGACGCTGGCCACGCCGTCAAAGTGTCCCGGGCGTCCCGTTCCTTCGAAGCGCTCGCCGAGGGCGCCCACGCTCACGGTGGTGGGTGTCGCGTCGGGAAAGTCGGGCCACATCTCGGCCAGGCTCGGCGCGACGAAACAGTCGACACCGTTCTTCGCGGCGAGGTCGCGATCGAGGTCCGGGGTCTTTGGGTAGCGCGCGAAGTCGTCGGCGTCGTTGAACTGGCGCGGATTCACGAAACTCGTGGTGAGCACGACGTCGCACTCGGCCTTCGC
>PLER01000105.1 GCA_003136495.1 Acidimicrobiaceae bacterium | reverse complement strand
CCGCGGGGGTCTTTACGTTGAATACCAAGAACCACGGAGGTCAAAGCGTGTGGGTCGCCGGCGACGTGTTCATGGTGAATGGGTTCAAGCAGGATTACGTCGCGTGCTCACGCGCCGAGGGAGCGAGAGTATCGAGAACGTTGACGAGAGAATGCGGATTCGACGTCGAAGCCGAACCGGTGATCGTCGTACTGGCGGAGAACTTCTGTGTCAAGGAAGACCCCCGCGACGTCCACGTCATCGAGCTCGAGTTGCTCCGCTTCTGGCTCAAGCGACGCCCGGTGATCTACACGCCGTCTGAGGTCACGACAATCTTCGAGACCGCGCGTGACAGTGCGGTGTGGCTGAAGAGTCCGGAAAAAGTTGGCGTCGAGGGCACCAGGTAGTTCTACCGCAGGGTTTAGCGCATCGCCGATAGCAGGGCGTCGATCGGCACCGTGCAGTAACTGATGGACTGATCAGAGACGCCGTAGGGAAGGTACAACGTCCCCGCGTGCACTAACGAACCGCAGGAGTAGACCACGTTGGGCACGTACCCGTCTTGCTCCTCGGCGTCGGGCACCAGCAATGGTTTCGAAAGCTGCGCGAGCACCTTGGAGGGATCATCGAGGTCCAACAGCAGCGCGCTGATGCTGTACGTGCGCATCGCGCCGACACCGTGGGTGATCACCAACCAGCCCTCGGGCAACTCGATGGGCGAACCGCAGTTGCCCAACTGCAGCATTTCCCAGGATTCGCTCGGCATCTGGAGGTTGGATACTTCGTTCCAGTTGTGAAGATCCAAGGAGTAGGCGATGGCGTTGGACTCTCGGTCATAGCGAGAGAGCGCCACGAAACGACCGCCGATGCGACGCGGGAAGACCGCGAGTCCTTTGTTCTCGCCACCGCGACCCGCGAGCGGTGAGGAGTCGAAGGTCAAAAAGTCGTCGGTTTCGAGGAGTTGCTGGCTGACGTTTCGTCCGTCGAAGGCCGTGTACGTCGCGACGTAGTGCGCGACGTCGTCTTCTTTGATCTCGACGAAGCGCGCGTCCTCCATGCCCGAACTCTCACAGGGCGTCGAGGGCCAGAGGACCCGCCGAGAGAGCGCAATGTCCTCATCGAACGTCGCGACGTAAAAGCATTCGCTGAGCGCCCGCAGGACGTTCGCCGCTTCGGTGACGTGCTCTCGAGTGTCGGTGTGCGTCACCAGTCTCGAGATGGCGGCGTCCAGTTGGTCCGTCGAAAAACTGGCCGGAAGACTCATCAAAATCAGCCCGGCGGCCTCGTCGTCGAGACGTCGGTCTCGCAGTTTGGCCCGAAACACGTCGCGTCGCAGCAGACCTTGGGCGGTGACCCCGGCGACGGGGAAGGGGAGGGGCTCATCCAGTCGCAACTCGCCGCTCGCGTCGATCTCGCCCGAGCGAAAGCAGATACAAGAACGATGACCCTCACCAATGGAGCGGTAACTCATGACCACCCGCAGTCCACCCTCTGGCGCGCCATCTTGATCGGGATGGGCCACGAGACTCGGGTTGCACACCGAGGCGCCTTCGAGCGAGTACTCGTGGGTGAACGCGGCCCCGAGCAGTTGGCGGCGATTCATGGAGATCGGTTCGTTGAGGTAGTCCGAGACGCGCTGGGCGTTCTGCTCGAAGTCGGCCGTTATGTCCTCGTGGCGCTTTGAAAAACGGTCCGTTAAATCCGTCAACTCGACGTCGACTTCAGCTTCGTCGAGTGCGAGCACTCGGGCGATCGTCTCTGAGGTGCGAGACTCACTCCCGCCGACGAGTTCTTTCCCGGGAATGAAGAGCCTCGTGATCACCCGCTTCGGGTCAGGACGGATCCGAAGGCTTGAGCGAACCGCAATCCCCGCGTCGCGCACTAGCGAGCCAACTCCAAGTGGCGGGCTTGTTGGAGCGTCGTCAACAGGGCCACCGTCGACTCGGCTCCCTGATTGAGATTGGGCCCCATGGCGGTCAACCCGTCGTACCCGCCGCCGGTTTCGGAATCGAACATCGGTGCGCCCAGGTCGTTCTCACCCAAAAACCACCCGACGCAGAGCTCGTGGCCCTTGACCCACTCGGCGTCACCCGTCAACGCGTGGGCGCGAAGACACGCCTCGGACATGGCGGCTACTTCAATGGGCTGCTGGTCGAACTTCGCGGGCGTGACGTGTGGGCTCTGTCCCTGGGCGGGTGTCACCGAGAGGTGCCCATCGATGGAGGCCATATCGAGAAGCCACTGCAGTTGGCGCAGCGCGTTTTCGACGAGGCGATCGTTGCCCACGATGGCCCCGGCGGTCATCATGGCTTCGGGCAGTGCGGCGTTGGCGTAGGCCAATCGTTCCTCGCTCCAGCGCCATTCCGCGCTGCGCTCGGGTCGGTCCAGTAGTTCCGCAGCGGCGCTGACCAAGGAGTTGGCGCCCTCGTGCGCGGGGTCGCGCGTGAGAACCTCCGCGGCGCCGAAGGTCGCGAAGGCCATGGCCCGAGGGTACGGGGAGACGACACGGAGGCTTCGTTCCAAGAGCGGCGCCGCCTGAGCTATGAGTTCGTCGTCACCCGATCGCGCGACGACGGTGCCGAGTGACCAGACGGCCCGGCCCCAGCAGTCCTCGTCCGTCGCGACGCCGTGCCAGGTGCCCAAAGCGGCGCGTCGATTGACGACGCGCCCGTTCGGACGCTGGGCGTCGCGAAGAAACGCCAGCGACGATAACGCGAGTTGGCGCACGTCGAGGGACGGTTGTATCTCTCGCGACGTCACCAGCAAGACCCGCGCCACATCGTCGGTGCAGTAGCCGTGTTCGATGCGAGCTCGCGCGTGATCGGCGTGTTCGAACGTGCCAAAGGGCCCACTCAGTGAAAGCAGGTGGGTGAAATCGGGCGGGGGAGTTTCGCTCACGCGGTCACGTCGGCGTACGCGATGAGCCGGCGCGCCACGGCCTGGAACTGCGCCGCGACGAATCGCCAACTCAGTTCTGATGCGAGGACTCGGGCCTCGCTGGCCATCGCCGTGGCGACGGTCGGTTCGCTCAGGATTCGTCGCAGCGCGACCGTGAGTGCCGCCGAGTCGCGGTGCGCCACGGTGATGCCCGCGCCGCTCGCCAATAACTCTTCGGCGTGGGGGAATGCCGTCGCCACGACCGGACGTCCGGCGGCGATGGCGTCAACGAGGACCCCCGAAGTTGCTTGGTCCTTCGAGTCATAAGGCAGCACGACGACGTCGGCGGAACTGATCAAGCGGCTCAGTGACGCCAGGTCTCGATACGAGTCATCGAACTGGACGAGGTGGTTCACACCGTTGACCGCGGCGCGGCGCATCAGCGAGTGGCGGTACGTGTCTCCATCGAGCGCCAGTACCTTTGGGTGGGTTTGACCGGCGATGACGTACTGCGGCGCAGGAACCAGGTCTTGGAGGCCGACCATCGCGTCGATGACCCACTCGATACCCTTGCCCGGACCAATGAGCCCCCAGGTCAGAATCGTGGGTCGCGAACCCTCACGTCGAACAGCGACGTCCGCGCTCACCGTCGCCCCGTGAGGGATGACTTCGATGGTGGTGTCGCCGAGGTCGTGCAGACGCGAGAGCGTCGCCGCGGCCGCCTGGGTCATGACGACCGCGACGTCGACGCCGGCAATCACGGCGTTGAGCACTTCCACCTGATGGGGCGTCGGCCGCTGCAGCACGGTGTGGAGAATCGCGATGGTTGGCACGAAGAGGCCGTCGAGCACCTTGAGGATGTCGTCCCCGTCGCGTCCGCCGTAGATGCCGTATTCGTGCTGGATGATCGCGACGTCACAACTATTGAGCGCCGTAATGGTCGTGGCGATTGAGCGGGGGTCTGTTGCGACGAGATCGCCGAGGGAGCGAAACTTAGACGCGGATGGCTCCCCACGAGAATCGAGCACGCGAACGAGCGCGACGTCGGCACCGAGTTCTTCGAGGGTTGAGCCGAGGGCGGCGCTAAAAGTGGCTAACCCACACCGAGTGGGCGGGGCACTGCTGAGGAATCCGTAGGAGATATGGCTGTCACGCACGCGAAATCCCCCGACCAGCGGTCTGGGGTGTTCGCGAGGAATCGAAACTAGAAACTGGCCAAATTAACAACGTGAACTCTCCTTCACAGAAATGAAGGCGTCGAGCCCGAACGGGCGACAATCTTCTAGATCGTCCGGCCCAAACTTGGCGTCCTATGCGATCGGAACGTTCCAATCACCCATTCATTCTACGGGTCACCGGCAAACGTCGTGCTGGAGCCGATTTCCTGCGTCACGCCCAACAACTCCTCCACGACCGCCCGAACGCTCCTACGCGCCGATACTCGCCAAGTGTGGGATGACGGGTCCCCATACCTCCTCGAGCCACCTCGCCGGCTCAGGAGTCGACGAACTCGCGATAATGGTGTCGACGCCGACGGCCGCGAGCGACTGCGCAACAGCCACGATGTCATCGGTACTCATGCGCTCATCAACGTTGAGCAGCGCCGTCACCTCGATCTCGGCGGCGTCTCGTCCTCGTTCGTCACAGTGGCGACGCAGCACGTCCAATTTGTGCGCGATGTCCGTCGCGTTACCGAAGAGGTTGCAAGCGTCGGCGTAGTGCGCGACGAGACGTAGGGTCTTTCGCTCGCCGCCGCCGCCGATGAGGATTCGAGGTCGTGGTCGGCTGATGGGTGGGGGCGAGCAGAGTGTCTCGGTCAAGTGGTAGTACTTCCCGTCGTAGGCACCGTTGTTCTCGCTCCACATCTGCTCACAGATCTGCAGGGTCTCCTCGAG
>PLER01000060.1 GCA_003136495.1 Acidimicrobiaceae bacterium | reverse complement strand
GTCGCGTGGTGCTCATCGCGTCGGGTGCCCTCAGTCACACCTTCCATACGCTGCGCACGTTGCGTGACCACGAAGCCGCGGAAGAAGAGCACATCTTCTCCGAAGCGGCGCGGCGCGCGGACCACGAAGTCATCGACGCCTGGTTGACCGGCGATCACGCTCGAGTGATCGACAACTACCCCAAGTTCTTCACCGTTCGGCCCGAAGGTCACTTCGCGCACTACCAGATGATGATCGCCGCCCTCGGCGGACGCGCGTGCGTCGCGCCGGGACGTCTCTTTTCCGACTACGAGAACTCCATCGGCACCGGTCAGGTTCACGTGTGGTTCGATCGCCCGGGCGACGGGTGGACGGGGTCGAGCACGTGAGCTTGCGCGGGGTGCCCTTCCCCCGGACCCCGAGCGGTCGCGCGTCGCTGTTGCCCCCGTTGCCGTGGCACTACTCGGGCGACCTCTTGACGGTGGAGTACCGCACCGACCCCGCCGCCATCGCCGCGCTGTTGCCCGAGGGCGTCTCACTGCCCCACGACGACGAGGACCCGGGCGCCGTCGCCTTCATCTGGGCGGACTGGCAGAGTTGCGGGGACGACGGAGCGGAACTGCTCGATCCGGTGCGCGCGCAGTACAAGGAGGCCTTCGTGGTCGTGCGCTGTCGCTACGGGGAACAACTCTTCAGCCGCTGCCTGTTCATTTGGGTGGATAAGGACTTCGCGCTCGTGCGCGGGTACCTCCAGGGCTACCCCAAGAAACTCGGATCGATCCACCAAACCCGCCCCGTCACCCGGGGCCGCGCCGGACCTCGGCTCGACGTCGGCGCTCGATTCGGCATGACCTTGGCGGCGAGTGACCGCCGACTCGCCCAAGCGACCGTCACGCTCGAGGGAGAGCGGGCCACCAACGGATTCGTGAACGCCCACGCGATGTTGCACCACCGATGGTTCCCGCGCATCGAGCTCGACGATCGCGACTCGTTGAGTGAGGTCGTCACCATGTCGGGCGTCGACCTCGACCTCGGTCCGGTCTGGGGCGGTAGCGCGACGCTCGAAGTCTTCGACTCACCGAGTGAGGAGTTGACCTCGATCGCGCCGCGCGAGATCATCGGGGGTTACTTCCGCTCCGTCGGGACGACGTTCAATGGCGGCACGACGGTGGAGGCGTAGCGGTGTCCCGGCGGATCGCCAGCTCGGAGGCGACGGTCGTCTCGCAGGCCGAGCGAGACATCCGGGCGCGCTTAGCGGGCCACGAACTCGACTTCGTCGCGATGAGTGCGGTCTCGAACATCTACCGCACCGGCGCCGCGGTGCGCAACCACATGGAACGCACCCTTCTGGCGGACTACGACCTCAGCTGGGTGGCCTTCACGGTGCTCTGGGTGCTGTGGATCTGGGACGACCAGGAGACGGGCCACGTCGCGGCCGAAGCGGGTATCACCAAGGGCACGTTGACCGGTGTGATCAAGACCCTTCAATCGCGCAAGCTCATCCGACGCATCCCGCACCGCGACGATCGGCGCCGCGTCTCGATTGGTTTGACCCGAGCGGGCACTCGAATGATTGAAGAGGTGTTCCCACAGTTCAACCAACAAGAGTCCCTCGCCGTCAACACGCTCAGCGCCACCGAGCAGTTAGAACTCGCGCGACTGCTGCGCCTTGTCCTGGCGCACATACACGACGTCGACGAACACGAGGGCGTTTCGACGATCTAAGTTCCTGGCGACCCGCGCGGAGGCGTGCGTCAAGATCACGCCACCCCCTACACCTCGAGTTCACGGAGTCGGCGGCGAAGGAACAAGCGCTCGACCTCGTTGGACTGCTGGGCGAGCGCCTCTTCGTAAGCCACGCGTGCTTCCGCCCGATGACCGAGGCGACGGAGGACGTCCGCACGGGCGCTCGCCAAATAGCCGTAGTTCGCGAGTTGTGGCTCGCCAGCGAGTGCCGTGAGCGCCACGAGACCCGACTCCGGACCGTCGGCGAAACTGACCGCCACCGCACGGTTGAGCGCGACGACCGGGGAGGGCCAACTGCGCATCAAGACGTCGTAGAGCCCGACAATCTCGCGCCAGTCGGTGTCCTTCCAACTGCGCGCCTCCGCGTGGACGGCGGCAATCGCGGCCATGAGCACGAAGCGACCCGTCGACCCGCTGGCCAAGGCACGTCGTACGAGCGCTCGGCCCTCATCAATCGCCTCGCGGTCCCAGCGCGAGCGGTCCTGTTCCGAGAGCAGCGCGAGAGTCCCGTCCTCATCAACTCGCGTCTCGTGCCGGGCGTCGGTGAGCACGATGAGGGCGAGGAGTCCGGTGACGTCTGGCTCGTCCGGCAGCAGGTGGTGCAGCATCTCGGCGAGTTGCCGGGCGTTCTCCACCAGGTCGCGACGCACGAGCGCCGACCCGTTGGGGGCGGTGTGGCCCGTCGTGAACACCAGGTGAATCGCTGAGAGCACCGCGTCCAGACGTTCGGGCAGATCCGCGCGGGCGGGTACGCGGTAGGGGATGCGCGCGTCGCGGATCTTCTTTTTCCCCCGGGTGAGACGCGCCGCCATGGTCGACTCGCTGACCAAGAACGCCCGCGCGACCTCGCTGGTGGTCAACCCACAGAGCAGACGCAGCGCGAGGGCCACCTGGGTCTCAACGCTCAACGCCGGGTGACAGCAGGTGAAGATCAACCGGAGACGCTCGTCGTGCACGTCATTGTCCGCGACGTCCTCGGTCGCGCCCGCGACGCTCAACGCTCGGGTCCGCGACGCGTCGTGGCGAAGCACGTCAATCGCTCTACGACGAGCGACCGTGGTCAGCCACGCGCCCGGCCGACGTGGCACGCCCCGCGACAACCACGCCGCCACCGCTCGCCCGAAGGCGTCCTGCACGCACTCTTCGGCCACGTCAATATCACCGGTCACGCGTACCGTCGCGGCGAGAACGAAACCCCACTCGTGACGGTACGCGTCGGCGATCGCCGCTTCAACGTCGTCGCGGCGCACGTCGTTCAGTCGAACACCCTGATGGGACGTACTTCGACACCGCCAAAAGGCGCCGGCACCTGGCTGGCGATGGCGATGGCGGCGTCGAGGTCGCTGGCTTCGATCACGTAGTAGCCGCCGAGCGCCTCTTTCGTCTCGGCGAACGCGCCGTCGGTGACGACGAGCTTGCCCGCGGCGTCGCGTCGTAACGACGTCGCACTCGAGGTGGCCTCTAGTGCGTTGCCCCCGCGCAGCGAGGCGGCGTTATTCGTGCCGAACTCCTCGTGCTCTTTCATCATCGTGTTGAACATCTCGGGGGCACTCGCTCCCAAGGCCGCTTCCTCCGCGTAGATAAGTACCAAATACTCAGACATCTCGTGCTCCTTTAGTGAGACCCGCCCCTCGGGCCTCACTCCTACCGACGTAGGACGATCCTCGAAATCGACAGTCCCTTTCGTATTTGTCGAAAATATCGCGCCGAGTTCCTCAGCGCGCGGCGTCGGCGGTCGCGATGAGTTGACGCGCCGCGCGCGCCTCGTCGACCCGCGAGACGGGTGTGCTCTGGGGTGCGCGATGCAGGGAGACCGGGTCGTCGGCCGCACGCTGGGCGATGCGCTCGACGGCTTGGGCGAGCGCTTCGAGGGTCTGGACGCTCTCGGTCTCGGTGGGCTCGAACATCAGCGCCTCTTCGACTATCAAGGGGAAATAAACGGTCGGTGAATGGAATCCCTCCTCCAACAGTGCTTTGGCCACGTCCAGGCCACGCACCCCGTAGGCCTGCTTCAACTTGGTCGCGGTCAAGGTGCACTCGTGCATGCACACCCGGTCGTAGGCCGCCGGAAGGATGTCCCGCAGTCGATGGCGCAGCCAGTTGGCGTTCAAGACCGCGTGACGCGCGACCCTCGTCAAACCGTCGCTCCCGTGGACGTCGATGTAGGCGAGCGCACGGGCGAGGACCAGCGCGTTGCCCTGCCACCCGTGGACGCGACCGATCGAACGCGGTGGCGCGACCCAGTCGAACGTTCCGTCCTCCACCCGGTGGGCCTGGGGACCGGGGAGGAACTCGACCAAATGAGACGCCACCGCTACCGGTCCGGCGCCGGGGCCCCCTCCCCCGTGGGGCGTGGCGAAGGTCTTGTGCAAGTTCATGTGCACGATGTCAAAGCCCATGTCCCCCGGGCGCACCGCGCCCAGGATCGCGTTCAGGTTCGCGCCGTCGTAGTAGAGCAGTCCCCCGACGTCGTGGACGGCCTGGGCGATCTCGGTGATCTCTTCTTCGAAGAGTCCGACGGTGTTGGGGTTGGTCAACATGATCCCCGCCACGTCGGGACCGAGGGCCGACTTCAGGGCCTCTAAATCAACTAGTCCGCGGTCGTTCGAGGGCACCGTCGTGACCTCATAGCCGCCGAGGGTCACCGAGGCGGGATTCGTCCCGTGGGCCGAGTCCGGTATCAACACGCGACGTCGGTCCTCGCCGTTGGCCTCGTGGAAGGCGCGCATCAAGAGCAGCCCGGTCAACTCCCCCGCCGCGCCCGCGGCCGGCTGCAACGTGGCGGCACTCATGCCGGTGATCGCGCAGAGCTTTTCTTCGAGGGTCACCATGATCTCGAGCCACCCCTGACAGAGCGACGCCGGAGCGCCGGGGTGTACGGCGTTGAGACCCGGGTCGGCCGCCACGGCGTCACAGAACTTCGGGTTGTACTTCATCGTGCANNGAGCCGAGCGGGTACATACCGAGGTCCACGGAGAACTGCCGATGGGAGAGCCGAGTGAAGTGGGCCACCAGGTCGCGCTCGGAGACCTCGGCGATGGGCACGACGTCCTCGTTGAGGTGCGCCGCGGGCACGAATTCGCTGAGCGGTCGCGTCGGTACGCCGGTCGTGCGGAGTTGGTAGGCGGAGCGATGGGGCACCGACATCTCAAAGAGGGTCGGTTCGGTCTCGTGTCCCATGATCGGTGCGGACGCCGCGCGGCCCCCGGGTTGGGCGTTCGTGCTCATCGCTTCAGCGCCTCCTTCAGTAGTTCGACGTAGCGGTCGATCTCTTCCTTCGTTCGTCGTTCGGTCACCGCAACTAACAAAACGTTCTCAATGCCGTCCTCGATGGAAGGATCATCGCCACCGGCGAGCGTCGCGACCGAAAGACCGGCCAGTACGTCGCTTTCGGCCATCGAAGAGATCACCTCATCGGCCCGACGCGAGAGACGCACCGCGAACTCGCGAAAGAACGGCTGGCTCGACACGGCGCTCACCCCGTCGACGCCCATGAGTTCGTCGTAGAGATAGTGCGCGCCCTGGGCGCAGCGCGTCGCGACCTCGCGCAGACCTTGTGTACCCAGCCAGCCGAGCTGAATCGCGGCGGTGACCGCCATCAAGGTTTGATTCGTGCAGACGTTCGACGTCGCTTTCTCTCGTCGGATGTCCTGCTCGCGAGCGCGCAGCGTCGTCACGAAGGCGCGCCGACCGCTCGAGTCGACGGTCTCGCCCACGATGCGACCCGGTAAGCGACGAACCTGCGCTTCGCTGCAGGCGAAGAGACCGAGGTAGGGGCCACCGAAGGAGAGGGGGGTACCAAACGCTTGACCTTCGCCGACGAACACGTCCGCGCCCCACTGACCCGCGGTCTTCAGCACCCCCGCGGCGACCGGATCACCCCCGACGACGAAGAGGGCTTCGTGCTCGACGGCGAGTGCTTTGGCACCCGAGAGGTCTTCGACGATTCCCAAGTAGTTCGGATAGGCCGCGACGACGGCCGCGACGTCGGTTACGTCGACGCTCTGCCAGTCGGTCACCCCATCACGTAGCGGTACCTCGACGATGCGGTGGCCCGTGCCGCGGGCGAAGGTGCGTGCGACCTGACGCCAGTGCGGATGGACGCCCGAGGAGATCACCATGGTCTGGCGACCCGTGGCGCCGTGAGCCATGTTGAGTGCCTCGACCAGCGCGGTTGCGGCATCGTAGAGCGAGGCGTTCGGAACCGGCAGGCCACTGAGGCGCGCGACGAGGGTCTGGTACTCAAAGACGGCCTGCAGCACCCCCTGGGCGACCTCTGGTTGGTAGGGCGTATAGGCGGTAACGAACTCGGAGCGGTTCGCGAGCATCTTGACCACGGCGGGTACCTCGTGGTCGTAGGCTCCACCGCCCGCAAAACACGTCATCGCCGTCGCCTTGGCCGCGTTCGCTCCGGTGTAGCGAGCGAAGAGCGCGGCGACGTCGGGCTCGCTCATGCCAGGCTCCACCTCGAGGCCACCCGAGAGGCGCACCGCGTCGGGGATGTGGGCGAAGAGGTCATCGAGTGACGCCATGCCGAGGAACGACAGCATCGAGGCGACGTCGTCGTCGGTGTGCGGCAGGTAGTCCGCCATTACGACTCCTTTTTTACGAAGGGCAGTCCCGTTATCTGCGCCGGCATCTCCTTTTCGCGCAAGACAACGGTGACCTCGCGGCCGACCGGGAGATCCGGCGCTAAGAGCCCCATGCCGATCCCGTGTCCGAGCACGGGAGAGAAGTTACCCGAGGTCAAGGTGCCCACGCTCGTGCCACTCAAGACCACGTCGCCGCCGTCGCGCAGCGGTCGACGATCGGCCGTGGCGACCCCGGTCAAGATGCGACGCACGCCGCGTTCGCGTTCGGCCGCAACGGCGTCGCGACCTCGAAACGTCTCCTTCTGCCAGCCGAGTACCCACCCGAGTCCCGCCTCCAAGGTCGTCGACTGCAACGTGAGTTCGTGACCGTAGAGCGGCAACGCGGCCTCTAAGCGCAGCGTGTCGCGCGCCCCGAGGCCCGCCGGGGTGATGTCGGCGGCGACCAGTCGACGAAAGATGCGTTCGGCAACTTCGTTGGGCGCCGCGATCTCGAGGCCCGCTTCGCCGGTGTAGCCGGTGCCGGCGACGCGTACTTCGACACCCTCGTAGTCGAATCGCTCGACGCGAAAGCGCCCGACCGCTGCGAAGCGCGCGTCAACGGCGTTCACCTTCTCTCGAGCACGCGGCCCCTGCACCGCGAGGATGCAGCGTTCCGAGGTGACGTCGCGCCCGGGCAGCGCCGAGGTCACGCCGGAGGTGTTGGACGCGTTGGGCATGACGTCGAACTCGTCCTCGGCGACCCACCACACGATGATGTCGTCCACGACGAAACCGTCGTCAGTCAATAGGTGGGTGTACTGGGCCCGACCCGGCGCGATTTTCGCCAAGTCGTTGGTCAAGGTGCGCTGTAGCGCGTCGAGCATGTCGGGTCCGTCGCAGCGCACCGTGCCGAGGTGGCTGACGTCAAAGACCACGGCGTCGCCTCGACAGGCCAGGTGTTCAGCGACCGTGCCGGTGCCGTACTGCAGCGGCATGGCCCAGCCACCGAAGGGCACGATCTTGGCGCC
>PLER01000023.1 GCA_003136495.1 Acidimicrobiaceae bacterium | reverse complement strand
GACTGCAGGAGGGCGTAGCCGCCAACGGCGAGGGCCAAGACGGCGTACGTCGCCTGGTAGGGCCTTCGGGCTTGCTCCTGCGCCATCGCTCGCCTCCGTTACGTATCCGGAGTGATCGCTCCGTATAGCCACAGTAGGCGACTCACAAAGTAAGACGAATGGACCTTAAGGGGATGTGACGATCGGGATCAGCGCCTAACTAAAAACACAATCAGCACGATGATGAGAATGAGGACGACGGTTCCGCCACCTATGTACATTGACTCGCTCCTTTTCGACTGTGCCACCGAGATCGATGTCAGTTCTGAAGGTCGCGTGGTCCGGGCGCTCTTGGTGCAACCCTACTGGAGAGGTGAACGCGGTCGAGTCGGAATTTGGCCCATCAGGTGTGTTGCAACGACGATCACTTCGACTTTGCGGCCTTTTTCTTGGCTGCGGCCACCTTCTTCACCGGGGCCACCTTTTTCCTGGCTGCGGTTGCCTTTTTCTCGACGCTCTTGTTTGCGCTCGACGCCGACGCCTTCTTCTTGACGGCGGCACCTTTCTTCGCGGCCACCTTCTTCACCGTGGTCGCCTTTTTGCTGGCTGCGCTCGCTCTTTTCGCGACGCTCTTGTTCGCGCTCGACGCCGACGCCTTCTTCTTGACGGCGGCACCTTTCTTCGCGGCCACCTTCTTCACCGTGGTCGCCTTTTTGCTGGCTGCGGTTGCCTTTTTCGCGACGCTCTTGTTCGCGTTCGACGCCGACGCCTTCTTCTTGACGGCGGTCCTCTTCTCGGCGCTATTTTGTGCCGTCGCCAATTTGTTGGTTATCGATGTTTTGACAGTGTGCGCGCGCTTTTCGACGCGTTTTCCCACTGTCGAGTCACTCACAATGTCAGCTGCTTCGGTGAAGCCCTGTTGGATTCGTGATCCGGCCGCCGCGGCCGCTTCTTCAAGCGTGCCGAGCGCGCTGCCCAGTGCACCAGCGGCGTGGTCAAGTTTTTCGTTCATCATCCTGATGGTACTTCCTCACAATTGTGGCGAAGCATCGACATCGAGTTGGCTCGTTGAACGCTGCTGCGACTCAACGGAGGTGCTTGGCGACTTGATTGACCAACACCGCTAGCCGACGTCGACGGGCCTGCGATCCGCGCCGCGTCACCACTGTGAAGTGGCACTTCCCGAAAGGCGACTCTCCGACGGGCACGCCGCCTGACCGATGTCCTTAGGTCTTGGTGGGGACGATCGTCGCGGACGAGGCCGCCACCCGGGCCGAGTCGACCAGCGTGGCTTCGAGTCGGCGCGCGGAGTCGAGGTAGTCCTTCGTCCAGATGAGCCGCACGGCGGTTGACGCCGCTCCCTTATCGCCCCGGAGATCATCTCTCACCGCGCGAAGGAGTTGTCGCTCGGACTCGGGACTCTCCTCGGCGGGCACGGGAATCGATCCTTCGCCCGCCAGGCTGGCGCCGAGCGCCTCGTACCACCGCTGGAGTTCGCTGACCTCGCGGGCGAGTTCTGCGCGCGCGGAAGAGCGCTCACGTGCGGGATTCTCCTCGTCCGTCCAGAGGTTCACGACGGCGTCGGCGGTCTGACGAAGATTCGCGACGCCACGCACCAACGCGGTGACTTCGGCGAGCGGGAGTGGCTTTGATCCTCGCTCGCCGAGGTAGGAACGAAACGCGTCGTCGAGGCGCCGCCCCGACGCCGCCGCCTCCGCGCGCGCGTGATCGAGCGTCGCCGTCGATGCGCTGTCGCCGTCAGTTCGTTCCGTGGCGAACGCCACGGCGGCGACGAGATACGAGCTGGCGTCGTCGAAGGCTTGACGCAACGTTGCGCCCAATGCTTTCGCCGCGCCGCGCGGCCAGAAGAGGAGTCCCACACCGACGCTGACCGCGCAGCCAATCGCTACGTCTTCCACTCGGTAAAGACCCACTCGCCAGCCGACCGGTTCGAGCACGTTGTAGAGGATGACGAGGGTCAAGGTGAACCCGGCCTGTCCCGCGGCGAAGGAGATCGCGGTCGGGGCGAAACCCGCCACGAGGATCGCCAGCGGGAAGAGGAACCACAGGACCGTCACGTTGGTGCCCACGAGCGCCAAGATCAACGAACCCAGCACGAAACCGATCAACGTGCCACTCACTGCGCGAAGGGCGTTTTGCCCCGTACTGACGGCGCTCGACCGTAGTACCGAGAGCGTGCCCAGGATCACCCAGAACGAGTGCTGCAGTCCGGCTTCTTTCGCTATAAATACCGCTATCGCGAGGGCGATCGCGCCGCGAACGCTGTTGTGCAGCCAGACGGAGCGCCAATCGAGGTGCGTCGCCGCGCGCTCGCGGGCTAAAGCGAAACGGCCTGAGGTCACCCCGGGCTGATTCCCGACCAACGTGTCGAGCCAGCCACGTTTATCAGCGGCGGTCGCGAGGTCGATGTTGGCGCCGACGAGCGACACGCCGAACCCCAACTCCTGGGCCCGGAAACCGGGATCCAAGGAACTTACGAACTCATTAATCACCTCATCGCTCGGTCCTTCGAGCGCGGCGTCGCCGCGCTCGGGGAGCGATTGTTCACGAGTCACCTCGGGTGAGGGCACCTTCTGTGTGGCGGTACGTTCCATCGCCTCGGTCGCGGCGTGGAGGTCCGACTGGGCGTTCGCCAGTGCCGAGGCGGAAGTCGAAGATCCCTCGAGTAACGCAGCACCCGCCTCTAAGACGCTCGCCGAGGCGGCTCGGCTCGCACAGGCGTCGCGGTGTCCTGAGGTGACGACGGCGTCGCCCGGCTTCGAGGTGACCAACGTGTCGATCCAGAGCAGCTCATCGACCAGACGAACCGTCGCCCGCGAGGCGACGCCCAAACCGGTCGGTCGCCACTGCGACGACAAGAAGTTTCGGTGCAGGCCCGTCGTGGCGTCGTGGGCCGCACTCACGACGCGCTCTCGCTCGTCCTTTGAGAACTTCCCCGTGCCCAACCAGTCGTCGACCCCGACCCGCAAGGAAGCGGCGAGTGCCCGCGACGCGCGAGCGGCGGACGATCGAAGCGGGTTCTCATTCTTGGTGGGCCAGAAAAACCACACGGCGACGAAGGCCACGACCGAGGCCATGAGCCACCCGAGAAGTCGGTCGGGGATTGTGGACGTGGGCCCGGACACGGCGATTGAAAGGGTGAGCACGAGTAGTAAGGACGTCGTCGCACTCGCGAGCACGGAACTCAGAACGCCCACGAAGAGGATGACGAAGGCGACCACGATCATCGTTACGACCGATAGCCACGTCGTCTGGGAGACGAGCGTACCCAGCGCGATGAGGACTACGCCCACGGCCGAGAGGGTGGCCTGGGCCTGGAGACGAGCGCGCATCGGGCCCGCGAAGTCGACCAGCATCAAGAGGGCGATGGAGCCGAACGCGGCGTAGGTCGCGATCTGCAGATTATCGATGACCTTCACGCTGAGCGCAAAGAGAGCTGGTGCCACGACTGCGGTGCGAGCGCCTCGGCGAAGCGCGACGTAGTTGGGATCGTGCTTTTTGACCCACGCCACGACGCCGTGCACCGAGTCGGATAGTGACGGTGGTCCGTGTGTCGCCATGGTGAATCAGAGCCTACGGTTCTGATCCTTCAGTCCCTCGGAATTTTTTACGCCCCCAACGGCTCCACGCTGCCGTAGGTGTGCGGTGCTCGAGCCGTCCTGGTTCGAGGCGGACGCGCTGAACTCGCCGCATCCGCGTGGGGAGGGATGACTGCTGACGTCGGCGTTCCCACCGATTCGACGCGACCGGGCGGGAAAGCAACATCGCCGCGATCGATGTGCCGACCCTCGTCGCCGACGGTACCGCTGAGCGTCTCGACCCCGTCACCAACTCGCGCCGGCTCACCGCTCATCCATGGATCGACGCTGCTGTTCTTTAAAGACGCGGGACGCGTATTTTTGTTCCAAGGCGAGTCGTCCTTCGTTCCCGCCATCGCAACGTTCCTTCGAGGGTCCTGGGTGGCGAACCTTGGGGTTACGTGTCGCCAATGGGGAGGTGGCAGGTAACTCGGCGGAACGGCGTTTGCAAGGTGTATTATTGGTGTATGTCACGCACAAATATAGATATTGATGACGAGGCCTGTCGCGTCGTCATGGCCCGTTTTCACCTGGGAACCAAGCGCGACGCGGTGAACTTCGCGCTGCAACTCGTGGCGGGCGAACCCCTCAGCGTCGAAGAAGCGCGTTCGCTTCGAGGTTCGGGGTGGGAGGGAGACCTCGAGTCCATGCGCGAGACGAGATCGAGTTGATGCTGATTGACTCGTCGGCCTGGATTGAGTTCCTGCGCGATACGGGCAGCCCGATGTGCCGACGCGTCGAAGATCTCCTCGACTCCGATATCGCGACCTGTGATCCGATCCGTATGGAGATTCTGTCGGGTGCTCGGAACGATCGGCACCTGAACGACCTGCGGCGGCTGCTGGCGAGGGCGACGAACCTGCCGACTCGTGCCACCGACTACGAGGAAGCGGCGTCGCTCTATCGAATTTGCCGGCGTGGCGGTGAGACGGTGCGAAAACTAACCGATTGCCTCATCGCCTCGGTCGCCATCAGAGAGGACGTGGTGTTGCTCCACGTCGACGCTGACTACGACGTGCTCTCGCGGCACACGAAACTGCGAATTGAACCGGCTCGTTGACTGACGCCGCCGCGTTGCCTCGTTGCGTTTAGACCCCGAGGCTTGACGCCGACGCCGCCTCAAATACCGCAGCGGGCAACAACCGCTTGGCCCAGGGACCGACGCGTTCACCAAGGGGCCCCACCGTCACCCGACGTGGCGGGCGCTTGGCGCTGAGCACACTCGCGACGCGGTTGGCGACCGCCGAGGGGTCGGGCGCCTTAAGTTCGTCTCGCGCCATGACGCCGATGGCCTTGGTGCGGGAGCGAGAATACGGGTCATCACCCGTCACGGTCACCTCGCGCCGGCTCGCCGTGAAATCGGTTCGGAAGTTGCCCGGTTCGACGAGCGTCACGTGGACGCCGAAGGGCTTGACCTCTAACGCCAGCGCCTCTCCCCATCCCTCGAGCGCGAACTTGCTCGCCGAGTAGTAGGCCGAAAACGGAAGTCCGATCACCCCGCCGATAGAGCCCATGAGGACAATGCGACCCTTGCGAGCCCGAAGGGAGGGGAGCGCCGCGCGCACGACACTCGCGGTGCCGAAGAAGTTTGTCTGTAACTGTTCTCTCGCCTCTTCTATGGACGTCTGTTCGACGGCTCCGGCGAGACCCCATCCCGCGCAGGTCACCACGGCGTCAATCCCGCCGAACTCCGAGACGACGCTCTCGACGCCGGACACGACGGAAGCGTCATCGTCGACGTCCATGCGAAGCGTCGACCACCCAACGGCAGTGACGCTTCGGCGACTCGCGCCGATCACCCGCTCGCCCATGGCGGAGAGGTGTTCCGCGCACGCTCTGCCGATGCCGCTTGACGCTCCTGTGATGAGTATGACTCTGCCGGTCATGATCACGCTCTCTTTCTTGCTGCACCGTGTCGCGCCGCGCTCTTGGGGCGAAAGTATTCCACGAACGGGTGGGACGTGTCTCGAGTGGGGAGCGGCGCGCCAACCGTCGACGACGAGGGAAGGAGGTTCGCCGCAGCGAAGCACGTGGGTACGAGCACGCGACGAGTTGAAGGTTGCCTCAACGTGTCGAGGCCCGTGGAGTTTCTACAGCGATGAGTGGGTGGGCACCACAACGACCGGC
Source organism: Acidimicrobiaceae bacterium (assembly GCA_003136495.1). Lineage (GTDB taxonomy): Bacteria > Actinomycetota > Acidimicrobiia > Acidimicrobiales > RAAP-2 > RAAP-2. The sequence continues at coordinate 7,959 of PLER01000023.1, read as the reverse complement.
ATGGTGGCGTTTTGGACGACCTCCAAACTCGTGCTGCCGAGGAGGAGCTCGGCTCGGTGGCCCTTGCCGCGCGAGCCCACCACCAAGAGATCCGCGTTGATCGGCGGCGCACCCGCGCGCAGTAGCACTGAACACGCATCGCCGTCGTCAACGAACCATCGCAGGTGCATCTCATTGAAGTTGCACTCGCGCGCGAGTACGAGCACTCGAGGTGGCGTGACGTCGCGTGACAGGGCGCCGTGTAGATGTTCCAGCATGCCCGCCGCGTGCACCACGACCACGTCGTCGTGGGGCTGATGGGCTTCGAGGAGCGCCCAACGAACGGCCGACTCCGACTCGCGCGAGCCGTCGAAGCCCACCGCGATGGTGCGCGCGACGCTCACGGCGCACGCTCGCTCGTCTCGAGGATGTGCAGTGCCTCGATGGCCGCTCGACGTTCCCGGGCTGCTCGGGTGACCTCTTCGGCGCCCGGGCCGCCATTCGAACGAGATTCGGTGCTGGTCGTCGCGCCCAGCGCCGCGGCGAGCGTCGCGTGTAGGGAGTCGCGGAGAGCGTCGAGGTCATAACCGCCCTCTAAGAACATCGCGACGCGGCCCGGCTGGTGAGCGAAGGATGTGGCGAGGTGGGCGAGTCCCGCGAAGTCGCCACTCGTGAGCTGTAGTTCCGCCATCGGGTCCGCTCGATGGGCGTCAAAGCCCGCCGAGACGAGCACCCAGGTCGGTGCGAAGTCCTCAATGACCGGTGCGGCGAGCTCTTCGAGTGCCCGCTGCAGGATGTCGCCCGTCGCGCCACTGGGGAGGGGAATATTGACCGTGCGATCGATCGCGTTCCATCCCCCGACTTCTCCGGCGAAACCGCTGCCCGGAAAGAGCGGCGACTGGTGCGTCGAGACGTAGAGCACCTCGGGGTTGTTCCAGAAGATCTGTTGGGTCCCATTGCCGTGGTGCACGTCCCAGTCGAGGACGAGGACCCGTTCTCCCCGCCTCACCAGTGCGGCGGCGGCAATCGCGACGTTATTTAAGAGGCAAAATCCCATCGCCCGATCCGCCAACGCGTGGTGACCGGGTGGTCGGGTCACCACGAAGCCCACGGCGTCGTCGCGTGCTCGCATGGCGTCAATCACCGAAAGGCCGGCCCCGGCCGCGCTCTTGGCGATCTCCCACGAGTCGTAGGTCGCGTAGGTGTCCTGGTCGATGTCGCCGCCGCCGTCGTAACAAAAGGCGCCGAGTTCGTCGAGATAGTTGCCGTGGTGCACGAGGAGAAGCTCGGCGCGCGAGGCGACGCGAAACGGCGCAGTGACGAGGTCACTGCCGAGGTGCAGATCCGCAATCGCGGACCTCGCGGCGTTCGTTCGGCTCGGCCGCTCCGGGTGGCCCGGGTCCTCGTGACCGGCGTCGTCGTAGTTCTCGTTGACGATCAGGACCACGGATGCACCAAATACGAGGGGGCTGTCACCTTCGGCGTCAAACGGTCGCTCGGTGTCACGAGCGAGAGGCGCACGCTGATCTCGCCCGCCGAGATCGAGGACGTCATGGGGAGCCCGCTGTGGTGAAAGACCGACATCATGTCAGCGTTTCGACAGAGCGTTTCCGCTCGAAAGACCGTGATGCCCCTCGGTCGCGCGGCCGCGACGAGGCTCGCGAAGAGTCGTCCGCCCAGTCCCCGGCGTTGGTAGTCGTCACGGACCACGAACGCCACCTCCGCCTCACTCGTCCCGGGATATCGCTCGTAGCGAGCCACGCCCACCAGTTCATCACCGTCTTCGATAACCAGTGCGAGGCGGTCGATGTAATCGACGTGGGTGAGGTGCTCGACTTCGACGGGGGAGAGCTCTGGATGAAAGGAGAAGTATCGGGTGTAGATGGATTCGGGCGAGAGGTGCCCGTGGAACCGCAGTAACTTTCCCTCGTCCTGCGCGCGAATCGGTCGAAGCAAAAGTGTCGTTCCGCTTTCGAGTTCCATGGCAGCTTCCAGTTCGGTGGGATAGTTCGCGTGGGCACCAATCAAATCAGTGTCGCCCCCGATCGTGGAGGAGTCCAGGTGCGCGCCCATGTCATCAACCCTGGGTGTGAAAGTGCGACGGCTCCAGGGCCGCTCGACGTGCGTCGAAGGCTTGCTGGGCAGGGTGGTCGGCCCTCGAGCGCTGTCGCGCTCGTTCCGCACGCAGGCACGCCGGGCTTCGCAGACTTCTGAGATTCGTGTTCGTGTCCATGTGCCTAGTTTCTCGCACGTCACGCATCCGGGCCTAGGGCCAAAAGTAACTTTCTTCACTCATCGACGTCTGCCGTGGACCCGACGAACGTTCGAAAAAAACACTCGTATCGAGGTCGCCCCTGGAGACACACGTCGGTTGGAGGAGTGAATCAGCGGTCGGTGAAAGAGGGCACCCCCATTAAGGTCCCTTTTGATACGAGTGGAACATTCGAGTTACCTCAGAAGAAGGCGAAATGGCTACGGAACTTTCAAGGGCGTCTGCGGGTGCATCGAAGGGACGTCGCATCGTCACGGGAACTGATGGCTCCCCGGCGTCATTACTCGCTCTTGAGTGGGCGGCTCGCCAGGCGGAGTTGACGGGGGCCTCGTTAGAGGTGATCGCGGTGTGGAAGTGGCCAAACACATTTGGGTGGGGGTCCATACCCGACGGTTTCAACCCAGCGAGTGACGCGCGCGACATTCTCGAGCCGACGATTGCCTTATTAGAAAAAGAGCACCCCGAGATTGCGGTGGCCTACAAAATCGTTGAGGGACATCCGGCGCTCGAACTCGTCGCCGCCTCCAAGAGCGCCGAGCTGCTCGTCGTCGGAAGTCGCGGGCACGGCGAATTCACCGGGATGCTGATCGGATCGACGAGTGAGTACTGTGTCGCGAACGCCGCGTGTCCCGTCGTCGTTATTCGGGGCAACTACTCGTAGCGAACGATCAATCTCGCTGAGCGGAGGTTCGAGGCGCTTCGAATGTGACCGGAGACGGCGAGTTCGTACTCTCGATGCACCTAGGGATTCGTAAGGGTTTTCCCCCATGGAGTGCGTGGTTGACTGGCTCTAGCGTGCAATCGATGTCACCATTCGTGTCACTGACGCGTGACGAGAAATAGCCGCGCCGTGTTAGCGCGGTCACGGCCCGGTACCCACGGCGACTCCATCGCCCGCAATCGGTGGTGGGTGCACCTCGCGCTGATGCTCGGCTTCCTCGCGGCCACCCTCTCCGCAATTTTTCTCTCGAAGAAGTATCTGGGTCACTCGGGAACGACCAATCACTCGATCATCGGTCTGGCGGTCTTCGTGCTCGTCCTCATCCATCTGACGCAACGTCGTCACACCGTGCGACGACTGTTGACTTGGCTATTCGGTCGCTCGAGGGCAACGGGCCCGAGGTTTCGTCTTGCTGTCTCGGACGCAATCTTGTGGCTCCTTACCCTGAACGCAATGGTTTCGGGAGTCGCGGACTTTCTCGTGGGGCACGAGATTTACTTGCCGGTGCCCGGACCGAACATTTTTCAAAAGTGGCACACGATATCGGTTCTGGTGTTGCTCGGCTACGTCATCGTCCACGTGGCTCGGCGCCGAAAACGTCTTCGGAGGTCGCACGTGCGTTAACGAGGCGCGCTGGCCGGTGATGCCCTCGCCGACGGGCGCGGGCGGCGAGTTCGTCGCGTATGCCTCGTTCGAGGCGCCGTTCATACCCGCCGCAAAAATTATTGCTCACGTGTTGTGACGGAGTAGTGAAGCGACCTCCAGCCGTAACTTAAGTTGTACTCAGCCGCAATCTAGACAATTTATTTGTCGACGATGAACGCCAACGCAACGGTGACTGGCAGGTAATCCTTCAAGCCAGGGGAAGGGCTCATAATGGCCAGTGTCGGGACTGGAACGTCGACCACGAAGGAGCGGCTGGCGGCCGTAGGTCGAACACTGTACGAGGATCGGTCACAGTTCTGGTGGCAGATCGCGACCGCCGTCGGCGCCCTCTTGTATTTAGCGTCGCTCGCGTTCGTCCACCGCGCAGATCACTATTCGACCCTCTGGGACGGTTGGGTCGGCAATATCGCGTGCACGTTGCCGATCATTCCCTTGTTACTGCGCGGCCGCCACGCGTCGAAACTACGCGCCGCGTGGCTCGCGTTGGCGGGCGGTGTCGCCCTCAATGAGATCGGCAATATGGTCTTCCTGCTCCACGACCAGAACATTCATCCAATCCCTTCTCCCGCACCCAGTGACGTGCCGTACTTGCTGTCCTACGTGGGTTTCGCCATCGGCGTGACGCTGATCACGCAGCGGTCATTTGGCGCGCGAATACCGAGCGCGCGCCTTGACGGAGCGATCGCCGGGCTCGCCGCCGGGGCGATTGCCGCAATGGTGTGGTTCGACTCAGTCCTCCAGGTGAGTGGCAATCCCTTACAGGTCGCGGTGGGGATGTCCTACCCCCTGATGGATCTGGCGCTGCTGATGCTCTTAGTGGCGGGACTCTCCCCGCTACGTTTTCGTCCCAACGTGACGACCCTGGCGCTCACCGTGGGGATTGGCTGGTTCTTGGTGGGCGACATCATCTACCTCAATCAGATTGCGTCGAACAGTTACGCGCCCGATACCGTCCTCGACGGAACGTGGTTGATAGGTATATGGCTGATGGCCGTCGCGGCATGGCCGAGCCCCAATCGGCGCGCCGAGCCGAAAATCGAAGAGGCGGTCGCGCCGAAGGGAATCCTCCTCATTCCTACGGTCTGCGGACTCGCGTCACTGGCGGTTCTCGTGCGGTCGTTGGCGCACCACACCTCGCACGTGTCGGCGTTGTTGGCGATCTGCGCCCTGCTTCTCGTAATCGTGCGAATGGTCTTGACCCTGCGCGAAGTTCGCCAGGGCGCCTTGAACTTCCGTGACGCACGTACCGACGAACTCACGGGCCTCGGCAACCGACGCAGTTTCTTAGAAGACGGCATCGCGAAACTGACCTCACTGAACGAGTCGCAGAAACTCGCGGTGCTTTTGATCGACATGGACGGGTTTAAGGAGGTGAACGACGCCCTCGGACACCCCTGTGGTGACGAGTTACTCGATATCGTCGGTGCGCGGTTCCAGGACCGGTTGGGAGCTCGCGGTTCGATTGCTCGGATCGGTGGCGACGAGTTCGCCGCCACGTGCGTGGTCCTCTCCGTCGATGAGGGCGTGGCGATCGCCGAAGAGCTGAGCGCCACTCTCGCTGAGGCCGTTTCCCTCGACGGCGTGAAGTTGCGCGTTGGGGCCAGCATCGGCGTGGCCGTCTCACCCGAATCAGGTTTCTCGCACGCTGACTTGTTGCGTCGCGCCGATGTCGCGATGTACAACGCGAAGGAGCGTCGCGTCTCGGTGTGCACGTATCACGTGGAGAATGACAACAACAGCCGCGAACGCCTCGCGATGATCGACGAGTTGCGAGCCGCGATTGGATCGCGTGAACTGTCGCTGCACTACCAGCCGACACGCAACTTACACACGGGAAACGTGCACGGCGTCGAGGCGCTCGCGCGCTGGCATCACCCCACGAGAGGGCTGCTCTACCCGGACGACTTCATTTCGTTGGCCGAGCGCGTCGGGCTCATCCTTCCCCTCACCCGCGCCGTACTCGAGCATGCTATTCGCGAAGCGAGTCGGCTCGATCGTAAGGGCTTCGAACTCACTATGAGCGTCAACATCTCGCGATACGACTTACTCGATGAGCAGTTGCCGAACTACATCAACCATCTTCTAGAAGTGAACAGGTTCCCTGCGAACCGCCTCACCCTCGAGATCACCGAGTCCAGCGTTGGTGAGGATCCGATCAACGCCAAACGCTGTATCGAGAAGTTGCGCGACCGGGGCATCGGCATCTCCATCGACGACTTCGGCGTCGGCTACTCGTCCCTGTCGCAACTGCTCGATCTACCCATCGACGAACTCAAGGTTGACAAGTCGTTCGTGATCGCCCTTGGCACCGATCGGCGCGCCCGGGCCATCGTAAGCTCCGCCGTCGAACTCGCCCGGGCCCTCAACCTCAGACTCGTCGCCGAAGGCATCGAGTCGTACGTGAGCCTCAAGATGCTGGAGGATATTGGGGCCGACATCGGTCAGGGATACTTCATCGCCCGCCCCCTCACCTCGGTCCAGCTCGATAACTTCCTCAGTTCCTCGCATCGCAGTGGCGACCTCGCCCCACTGGTTCCCGTCACCATCGGAAGGTGACGGGCGCCATCGGGCGACGACCTTAACGACGTCAATGGACGTTGGCGCAACTAGCCTCGACTAGGTCTTTTCCATGCCGCTGCTCAAATCGCGCGGTGCCCACGTCGACGAGGAACGAGAACGCCATGGCCGCACTTGACCGGAAATGGTGGACGCTCATTGCCGTCTGTACGGCGACGTTCATGCTGCTGCTGGACATCACGGTCGTCAACGTGGCCTTGCCTAATATCCAAAGCGCCCTGCACTCGTCCTTCAGTGACATCCAGTGGGTGGTGGACGCCTACTCGCTCACCCTCGCCGCGTTCTTGTTGACCGCCGGCGTCTTTGGCGACATGTTCGGTCGGCGCGAGGTCTTCGCCGTCGGGCTCGGTGTGTTCAGCGTCTCCTCACTGATCTGCGGACTGGCGAACTCGTCGTTGATGCTTAACCTCGCGAGGGCCGCCCAAGGGGTGGGCGGCGCCATCATGTTCGCCACGTCGCTCGCGTTGATCGCCGGTGCCTTCAGTGGACGAGAGCGCGGCACCGCGTTTGGTATCTACGGTGCGGTCCTCGGCGGGGCCGTCGCGGTGGGTCCGCTCGTGGGCGGCGCCATCACGACCGGTATTGGGTGGCGATGGATTTTCTTCATCAACGTGCCCATTGGCGCGGTGGCCATCATCATTACCTTGACCAAGATTCAAGAGTCCCGAGACCCCAACAAACGTCGAGTGGATTGGATCGGGTTTGTGACCTTCTCCGCTTCACTGTTCTTATTGGTGTTCGCCCTCATACGGGGCAACGACGACGGCTGGTCAAGTTCGCTCATCGTCGGGCTGCTCGTCGCGGCAATCGCGTTGATGGTGATCTTCGTCGTTGCCGAGATAAAGCAGTCCGAGCCAATGCTCGATCTTCATCTCTTCAAGCGACCCGCCATGACCGGCGTGTCCCTCGCCGCGTTCGCCATCTCCGCGTCGATCTTTGCGATGTTCTTGTACCTCACCCTCTACATCCAAGACGACCTGGGATACAGCCCGCTGGCCGCCGGCGTGCGATTCCTTCCCCTCACGGCTCTCGCGTTCATCGTCGCACCGATAGCGGGGAAGTTGACCGTGCACGTGCACGCGCGCTACATGCTCGGGGTGGGTTTGTTGTTCATCGCCGCAGGTCTGTTCGTCATGAGTTTCACCCACGCCAACTCGACTTGGACCGTGCTGCTGCCCGGTTTCATCCTCGCGGGCGTCGGTATCGGTGCGGTCAATCCGGTCCTCGCGTCGGCGGCGATCTCGGTAGTACCCCCGGAACGAAGCGGCATGGCGTCGGGGGCGAACAGCACCTTTCGTCAAGTCGGCATCGCGACCGGCATCGCCGGGCTGGGATCGGTCTTCCAGTCGCAGCTCGTGAAAAAGACGGTCGCCGCGCTCCGGGCCGCGCACGGTGGCGCCGCCATCGCCTCACGAGGTGGCGCCCAACTGCGCTCCGCGGTGCTCGGGGGCGACGTTCGCCAGGTAGCGGCAACGATGCCCGCGTCGGCCCGCTCCATCGTGTTGCACGCCTATCGCACGGGTTTCTCTTCCTCCCTCAACCTCATCGTGGTCATCGCCGCCATCATCGCCCTCGTGGGCTCGGTGGGCGCGTTCGTCCTCGTTCGACAACGCGACTTCGTGCCGAGTGTGGCGCCACCGTCGCATTAAGGGGCGGCGTCGCGCCCAAAAGAGGGAAAACTCTTACCTGTAAGGTGGCCACTAATGACCTCCATGGACGACTCGTACGACCTCAACCTGGCGGC
>PLER01000066.1:175-3707 GCA_003136495.1 Acidimicrobiaceae bacterium | reverse complement strand
CTCGGTGGGGGACTGCTGCACTCTCTGGGCATCGCGAGCACGAATCCACTGCGGGTCTCGTAGCATGACAGGGACCGCGGAGGCGTTGTGGCACTGATTTCAGTAGGTATCGATCACGAGCACGCCTCCCTCGACCTCCTAGAACGCGCGACGGTACCGGAACACGAGTGGGCCAAGATGCTGCGAACGCTCGTGAGCCACCGCAACATCCACGAAGCGGTCTTCGTCTCCACCTGCCTGCGCACCGAAGTCGTCGCCGTGATCGACCGTTTCCACGGCGCCATCGACGAGATCACCGACACGTTGGCCGAGGCGACGGGACTCGCGCCCGTGGAGTTCGAGGACCGCCTGACGGTGAACTTCGAGCACGACGTCGCCCACCACCTCTTCAGCGTCGCCGCGGGTCTTAAGTCCGTCGTGCCCGGTGAGTTCGAGATTCTCGGGCAACTCCGACGTGCCCTCGACTTAGCGGTCGAAGAGCACAGCGCCGGCAGTGAAGTGACCGACATCTTCCAGCGCGCCATCGCCTCGGGGCGACGCGTGCGCACCGAGACCTCGATCTCGCGCGGCACCACGAGTTTCGCCCACGCCGCCGCCTCCGCGGCGAGGGACGAGTTAGGCGCGCAGTTAGCGGGCGCGCACGTCGTGGTGCTCGGGGCGGGACAGATGGCCAGCGGCGTCACGAAGAGTTTGCTCGCCGCGCCCCACGCGCTCGCTCACCTGACGCTGCTCAATCGCACCGAGTCACGCGCGGCGTCGCTGCGCGACGAACTCAACGACGATCGAGTGAGCATCGACACGCTCGACTCGGCGCCGCAGCATCTCGACGGCGCGCGACTCGTGGTGAGCGCCCTCGAGGTCTCCTCGCCCGTGCTCTCGCGTCAACACTTCTTGGGTCGTGAGGGCGACGTGTTGATCGTGGACCTCGGGATGCCGCGCGCGGTGGCGAGTGACGTCAGCGATCTCGTGAACGTGCGACGGATCGATATCAGCGACCTGCGCGGTCGCGTGGAGCAAGCCCTCGGGGATCGCCGTGAGGCCACCGACGCGGCGCAGGCCATCGTGAACGAGGACGTCGAACGGTTCCTCAACGAACAGCGCGCACGCGGTGCCGCCGTGATCGTGCGAGAACTCCGCGAACACTTCGACGACGTCGTCACCACCGAGATCGCGCGTCGCGCGCACGACCTCGACGGACTGACCACAGAGCAACGCGACAGCGTCGTGTCGCTCATCCGCTCCGTGGTGGCGAAGATCGCCCATCGACCGACGGTCGCGTTGAAAGAGGCCGCCGGCACTGATCAGGGCACGCGACTCAGCGAGGCGACGCGGAACCTCTTTGATCTATGAGCCTGCGCCTCGCGACCCGTCGGTCGCCGTTGGCGCTCATTCAAGCTCAGTTCGTGCAGCGCCAACTCGAAGCGCGCGGGTGTGAGAGCGAGCTAGTGCTCGTCGAGACGAGGGGTGACCGCGAGCGCGAGGCCTCGCTCGCGACCATGGGTGGGCAAGGCGTCTTCACCGTCGAGATACAACGTGCGTTGTTAGAGGACCGCGCCGACGTCGCGGTCCATAGCGCCAAGGACCTGCCCAGTTCGACGCCCGAGGGACTGGCGTTGGTCAGTGTGCCTTCGCGCCTCGACGCCGCCGACGTCCTCGTCGGACGTTCGCTGGCGGGGCTCGGCCCCGGGGCCACGGTCGCGACCGGCTCGCCCCGGCGCCGCGCGCTGCTCCTCGAACGCCGCCCGGACCTCCAGGTGGTCGGCTTGCGTGGGAACATGGCGACTCGTCTCGACGCGGCCGGAAAGAACGGGGTGGACGCCGTCGTGGCGGCCATGGCCGCTTTGGAACGTCTCGAGCAACGTGATGTCGTCAGCGAACGCCTCGATCCGACGTGGTTCGTCCCGCAGGTCGGCCAGGGCGCGTTGGCGCTGGAAGCCCGAGTGGACGACGACGCCACTCGAGAGGTCCTCGTGGGTCTCAACCACGAGGCGTCACTCCGTGCGGTCACGGCCGAGAGGTCGTTCCTCTTGGAACTCGGCGCGGGCTGTGCCATTCCCGGCGGGGCGCACGCGGTGGTCGACGACGACGACGACATGCTAACAATTCGTGGCGTGATGATCGCCCCCGACGGATCAAAGAGCGTGCGCGCCGAGTTAAGCGGTGTCGACGCCACCGTCCTCGGCACGGCGCTGGCGCGGCTGTTGCGCGACGAGATGAGCGGGGGCGCGCTGTTGGGTTGGGGGTCGTAAGGCCCGTGCACGTCGTGGTGACGCGCGAGGCGGGACACAACGAGACCCTGAAGACGTGGGTGCCCGAGAACGCCATCGTGAGCGAGGTTCCCCTGACGTCGACGCACTACTTCGACGCCGAGACGGTCCATTCGGCCCTCTACGCCAGTGAGCACTTCGGTCACTTTCGCACGCTCGTGGTCACGAGCGCTCGCTCTGTCCGGTTTCGTGAGTTGGCGTCGACCGCGCTCGACGGCGACGCGAAGGTGCTGGCGGTCGGGGCCGCGAGTGCGAGCGACGGCGACGTCGTCGGTGACGGCGGCGCGGCGGACCTCGCGCCACTGATTGAAGAGGGTCCGGTACTCCTCCTCGGAGCGCTCGTCATGCGCGAGGAGCTACCGGCGTTGCTGCGAGCGGAGGGATTCGAGGTGACGACCATCGCGTGTTACGAAACGGTGGCGGTGTCGCTGTCGAGTGAAGACAAGCGGACGCTCGCGGGAGCGGACGTCGTCTTCATCGGTGCCCCTTCGGCCTGGTCGGTCGGCGCGGGCTTCGTGTCGAAGGACGCGCTCGTGGTGGTCCCCGGCGCGACGACCGCGACGGCCGTGCGCACCACCCACGAGCGAGTGCTGGAGGGCTGGGGGCCGCAGGTTCGCGAAGTCTTAGCCGCACTTTAGATTCGAGCCGGAACCGCCCGAATTAAAGCGTCGTAGGCTACTGAGCGTGTTTCCCGCTCAGCGCCCTCGACGACTACGTCGCACGCCGGCCATCCGCCGCCTCGTGGCGGAGACGTCGCTGCGCCCGAGTGACTTCGTCGCGCCGCTGTTCGTGGCGGAGGGACTCAGTGAGCCCAAGCCCATCCTCTCGCTGCCGGGACACGTGCAACACACGCGAGCGTCACTGCACGACGAAGTAAAGACGCTCCTCGACCTCGGGGTGGCGAGCGTGATCCTCTTCGGAGTACCGGCCACCAAGGACGAACTCGGCAGTGCCGCGTGGGACCGCGACGGCGTCGCGCAGGTCGCGATTCGCGAGCTGAAAGACGCCTTCGGTGACGAGTTGGTCCTGATGGCGGACCTCTGTCTCGACGAGTACACGACCCACGGTCACTGTGGGGTCGTGCGCCGCGACGGGAGCGTCGACAACGACGCGACCATCGAGCTCTACGCGCGCGTCGCCTTAGCCCAAGCCGAGGCGGGCGCCGACGTCGTGGCCCCGAGCGGGATGATGGACGGCCAGGTCGCCGAGATCCGTAGCGCCTTAGAGGGCGCGAGTTACGAGGACACCATCATCTTGGCCTACGC
>PLER01000066.1:0-152 GCA_003136495.1 Acidimicrobiaceae bacterium | reverse complement strand
GAGGCGCTGCGCGAGGCACGCGCCGACGTCGACGAAGGGGCCGACATCATCATGGTCAAGCCCGCCATGACGTACTTAGACGTGATCAGTGACGTCAAGCGCGAACTCGACGTGCCCGTGGCGGCCTATCACGTCAGTGGCGAGTACGCCAT
>PLER01000065.1:3013-47188 GCA_003136495.1 Acidimicrobiaceae bacterium | reverse complement strand
TGTCTTCTATTGTTACCGCCCCCGCTGGGGCGCCGTGGCGAACAGTCACTGAAGGCTAGTCAGTGCCCGAAATCTGGTCAAATGCCCGGCTTTGCTCACGACGTCGGCGGCGTCACCGCGAGTTCGTCGGGGACCGTCACGTCGACGACGTCACCGGGAACGAGGGTGGAGTGCGCGATCACCGAGGCGATGGCCACGAACTTCGCGCGAAGGTTCGTCGGCGGACCGAGGATGAACGTGAGTGGTGTGGTCATCTTCAGACTCACCACGTTCGCGGCGTCCTCGGTGATGACCGAGACCTGGGCGCTAAAGGCCCGCGGCAACTGACTCGCGACGTACGCGGCGCCACGACCCGCGCGAGCGAAGGGCCAGGTGGTGGTGCGCGGGTGAAGGTACTCGAGGGTGGGCAGGTTCACGTTCAGCGGCGCCGGTCCGAGGGCGCGGCCCCGGGCGTCGACGTAGGCGAGGTGGTTCGCCGAGGTGAAGGCGACGGCTACCGCGACGCTCTCGGTGACCTGAACGACCACCGAGTTCGGCCAGTGTTGCGTCACCGTGACGGTGTTGATCCAAGGGAACACCGAGAGGTTCTTCTCAATGCGCGCGTCGCTCAGCCCGATCATCGAGGGGTGCGCCGCGAGGCCCGAGGCCTTGAGGACCGCCACCACGCCCTCGTGACGCAGGCCGATGAAGGTGACGTGTTGGACTCGAAAGTACGGCTGGCGCAACGTCCACTGCGCCCCGAAGGCCAACGCGGTGACCAGCACACCGAGACCCACCAACCACTTGGTGAGTCGACCCACGCGTTGACGCGGGGCGCGTTCCTTCGCCGCGTCGGCGGCGCGCACGAACGAGGGCGTGCTCTCTAGGTCGCGTCGCGTCGCGACCGACGTGCCCTCGCGCCGCCGACTCACGCGCCCGCCCCGAAACCGAGAAATCGATTCTCCGTGAGCAGCGTGACGCCGCTCGTCGCTCGCACGCGCTCTCGCACGAGTGCGATGAGGGCGTAGACGTCATCGGCCCGACCGTCGGCGTCGGCTTGGATGAAGTTCGCGTGCTTCTCGCTCACCCGTGCGCTGCCCCAGCGCAGTCCCTTGCACCCCGCCGCGTCGATGAGTCGCGCCGCCGCGTCCTCGGGCGGATTTCTAAAGACACTGCCCGCGTTCGCGCCGCCGGGTTGATGTTCGCGTCGCCACCGCACGACCTCCGCGATGCGCGCCTGGGCGAGGTCCGCGTCACCGTGCGCGAGGGCCAGTCGGACCGCGACGACCACGTCGCCGTCGCGCAGCGCACTGGTGCGATAACCCAGTTCCAAGCGGTCCTTCGTCCACGTCTCGAGGGTCCCCGCGCGCCAGACGGTGGCGTCAATCAACGAGGACGCGAGATCGTCCCCGTGTCCGCCCGCATTCATCGCGACCGCGCCGCCGAAGGTGCCCGGCACGCCCACGGCCCACTCGAAGCCCACGAGACCTTCGCGCGCGAGACGACGGGCGGCGATGGGGAGGTCGAGCCCCGCGCCCGCCGTCACCACCACCTCGTTCGCCCCATCGTCCCAACTCAATTCGGCCAGTTCACCCTCGAGGTGCAGGGCGAGAAGATCGTGGTCCCCGTCCGCGACGAGCAGGTTCGAGCCGTTGCCCACGCACACCATCGCGAGACCACTCGCCAGCATCAAGGGACCAAGTTCCATGAGGTCCTCGACGCTCGAGAGCGTGACGAGGACGCGAACGCGACCCCCCACGCGATAGGTCGTGCGCGCCCCGAGGGGCGCGTGTTCTTCCACGCGAGAAGCGCCCTCGCGGATGAGTGCGGCCAGGTTCACGTCAGTCCCCCCGGCAGCGTCGCGATCACCGACGCCACGTCCCCCGCGCCGAGGAAGAGCACCACGTCACTCTCGCCGCTGAGTTCTTCGAGGAGATTGACGACGAGTTCGAGCTCTCCGCAGTAGAGGGTGTCGAGCGTCGGGTGGTGACGCCGCAGGGCGTTCGCGATCACCTCACCCGTGACGCCACTCGGGTTGGCCTCGCCGGCGAGGTAGAGGTCGGTGACGATGACGTGGCTCGCGAGCGTGAACGCGGCGCCGAACTCCTCGACGAGCGCGAGCGTCCGCGAGACGCGATGGGGTTGGAACACGACGGTGATCCGCTCGTACCCCGAGGCCCGCGTCGCCGCGAGGGTCGCGTCGATTTCGCCGGGCAGGTGCGCGTAGTCCTCGTAGACGTCGACGTCTCGCCACGCGCCGCGGTACTGGTAGCGGCGCGGGGCCCCGACGAAGTTCGACAGTCCACGTTCGACGGCGTCGCCGTTGATGTCGAGAGCGCGCGCGAGCGTCGCGACGACCGCGGCGTTGGCGACGTTGTGCGCGCCGGTCACGCGAAGCCGCACCCGCAGCGTCTCCTCGGGTCCCACCAACGCGAAACTCGCCCGACGACGCTCGAGTTCGACGTCGGTGACGCGCCACGGGGTGCCGACCCCGGTACTCACCAGCGTGACGTCGTTTCCGGTGGCCTCGGCGACTTCGCGCGCCCCCGCGTCGTCGCCCCACGCCACGACCGGCCCGCTGGTGCGCGTGAGTAGATCACTGAAGGCCCCACGGAGTCCCTCGAGCGAGCCGTAGTGGTCGAGGTGATCCGCTTCGACGTTCAAGAGCCCGAGCGCGTAGGGCTCGATCGCCGCGAAGGTGCCGTAACTTTCGTCCACCTCCACGATGAGGTCACCCTCACCCCAGTGGCCGTTCGCCCCAACGCCCAACACGGGCGCGCCCACCAGCCACCCGTCGTCTCGTCCGGCCGCCAGGGCGACCTGGACCATCATCGAGGTCGCGGTGGTCTTGCCGTGCGTGCCCGCGAGACCGACGACGCGCCGCATGGAGGAGAGTTCCTCGAGCACCGCGGCGCGAGTGAGGAGCGTCGCGCCGGCGACACGCGCGGCGTCGAGTTCGACGTTGTCCTCGGCAACTGCGGGTGACCACAGGACTACTTCGGCCCCGTGCACGTTCGCGCCGTCGTGACCGAGGAAGGTCCGCACCCCGCGCGAGTTCACCTCGCGCAACACGTCGGAGTCCTGGGCGTCGCTCCCACTCACCACGGCCCCCATCTCCGAGAGCGCGATCGCCACCGCGCTCATCCCGGCCCCGCCCACGCCGATGACGTGCACGCGGCGTCCCGCTCGGAGTGACGTCACCGCTCGCCCCGGACTCCGAGGACGACGTCGGCGATCGCGGCGGCAGCGCGGGGTCGCCCCAACGAGCCCGCGGCCGCACCCATTACCGCGAGGGTCTCGGGCGTCAGCATCGTCTCTAAACGTTCGGCGAGCGCCGCGCCCGTGCACGCGTCGTCGCGCAAAAGCACCGCGCCGCCCACCGCTACGACGCTGAGAGCATTTTTCGTCTGATGGTCGTGCGGTGCGCCCGGCAGCGGCACGAGGATCGAGGGAATCGACAGCGCAGTCAATTCGGCGACGGTGATGGCGCCGGCGCGACACACCGCCGCGTCGGCGAGCGACCACAGGGCCACCATGTCACCGAAGGGCAGAACCCGGTAGTCGAGCCCGTCGGTCTCGGGCTTGAGCGCGAGGTACTCCAAGTAGTCGCGCCGACCGGTGACGTGAATGAGAGTACGGTCACGGCGCGTCGCCCAGAGTTCAGCGAGTTCGCGGACCGCGGCGTTCACTCGACCCGAACCGAGCGATCCGGTCATCACCACCACCACCGCCCGGGCGGGGTCGACCGGTGGCGACGTGGCCGACTTCGCGCGCTGGCGCGCCGCAACGCTGCGGTCGACCTCTTCTATCGCCTCGCGCAACGGTGCTCCGGTGACCACGACGTGGGGACCCGCCGAGGGGAAGGCGCAGCATCGCGCGACGGCGAAACGGCGCAGGAGGCGTTGTGACGCGCCGGGCGCGGCGTCGAACTCAACAAGTATCAGCGGGCGACGCCACAGCACCGCCGCCGCCGCCACGGCGAAGGAGGCGTAGCCCCCGACCGACACCACGGCGGAGGGTCGCCACCGGTGCAGCGACCAGATCGCGACGCCACAGGCCACGACGAGTCCCATCGCCGCAGTGAGGTTTCGCGCGAGGTCCCTGAGGCGCCACGAGCGGCGGAGACCTCGACCGGGCAACAACGTGAGCGCAATCGCCCCGCCCGAGAGCAGTTGGGCCTCTTGGCCTCGTCGACTCCCCACGTAACGAAGGTCAGTGGCGGCGATCCCTCGGGCGAGCAGCGCTTCGGCGATGGCCGTCATGGGAAAGACGTGCCCGCCGGTCCCGCCCCCGGTGATCACGACGGGACGCGACATTAGAACTCCCGACGGTGCGGTCGCGGCTCGTGGCGTCGCTCGATGCGACGCGGCTGTTCGAAGGTGTCGCGAAATTTTGTCACGCGGTACTCGCGGATCGTCACGTCAGCGCTGCGGCTGCGGTCGTGGGCGATGTTATAGAGCAGTCCCACCGCGGCCAGTTCGGTGATGAGGGCCGTGCCCCCGTAGGAGAAGAAGGGCAACGGCACCCCCGTGACGGCCCACCACCCCACGACCGAGGCGATGTTGAGCAGCGCCTCCACCGCGATCCACGTCGTGATGCCGACCGCGACGAGCCGGTAGACCTGATTCGAGCACTGCTGGGCGATGCGCACCGCCACCATCACGAACGCGATGAACAGAGCGATCACCGCGAGGGTGCCGATGAGCCCGAGTTCCTCGCCGACGATGGTGAAGATGAAGTCGGTGTGGGGGTTGGGCAACAGACCCCACTTTTCACGGCTGTGACCGAGGCCGAGGCCGGTCAACCCGCCCGCGCCCAGACCGATGCGCGACTGGGCGAGCTGGTACCCGCTGTTGAGGAGGTCGGCGTTGGGGTGAAGAAAGGAGAAGAACCGTTTCGCGGAGTAGGGCTCGAGAAAGAGGTACCCCGCGACCGCGACGCCGGTCAGTGCGACCACGCGCAGCAGCAGCCGTCGGGAGAGTCCCGCGACGGCGACCATCGCGAGCGCGATGATGAGCACCACCGACGCGGTGCCGATGTCGGGCTCGAGCACGATGAGACCGCACCCGAGCCACACCGGCAGCGTCCATATCGCTAACTGCACGCCGTTATTAAGTTCGTCGTGGTGGTGCGCGACCAGCCACGCGATGAAGATGACGACGCAGAGCTTGAAGATCTCCGAAGGTTGTAGGTCAATGACCCTGAGGTTGAGCCACCGCTTGCCGCCGTTCGCCGTTAGCCCGACGGCCTTGACGGCGAGGAGCAACACCAGGCCCCCACCCATCAGCATCGGCGCGCTCTTGACCATTCGGTCGAGCCGCACGCGCGCCGCGAGGTAGAACCCGAACACGCCGAGCACCAGGTAGGCCACGTCGTGGACCATGATCGAAAACGCGCTGCCGCCGTTGGCTGCCGACTGCCCTTCGCTCGCCGACGCTACGAAGATCGTCCCGAACACCACCAATGCGGTGGTGACAATGAGGAGCACCCGTCCCGCCGGGTTACCTCTCGGCAGCGCGTGGAGGAATCCGCGAGGCGCGCTCGTCGACGTGGTGGCGTGTTCGCGCAGCGACATGCTCAGACCACCTTGGCGATCTTTAAGAAGTCGCCGTAGAAGATTCCCAGGCCCAACATCGCCAACAGACCCGCCAAGATCCAGAACCTGATGATCACCGTCGTCTCGGGCCAACCGCGCAACTCAAAGTGGTAGTGGAACGGCGACATCCGAAAGATTCGCCGGCCGAAGATCCGGTAGCTCAACACCTGCAGGATCACCGAGGCGGTCTCGGCGACGAACAGTCCCCCGATGATCACCAGCAGTAGATCCAGGTTCATAAGGAGGCAGAGGGCCCCGAGCCCCGTCCCCACGGCGAGTGACCCGGTGTCACCCATGAAGATGCGCGCGGGCGCGGCGTTCCACCATAGAAAGCCCAAACATGCGCCGACCAGTCCGACCGCCACCAAGCCGAGGTCGAGTGCGGCGTGCAGTCGGTAGATCTCAAAGTGTCGAAACTGCCAGTACCCGATGATCGCCAGCACGCCGAAACAGAACGTCGCCGACCCCGCCGCCAACCCGTCGAGGCCGTCGGTGAGATTGACGGCGTTCGAGGTGGCGACGATGACGAAGGCCGCCAGCACGAACCATCCGGTCGACGTCAGGTTCCAGCCCGGCAAGGAGTAGCGCGTAAAGGAAAGGTCCGTAGAGGTGTGCACCCAGTAGAGCGCCAACACCGCGAAGACGCCCGCGATGACGACCTGTCCGATCAGCTTGCCGCGGGGTGAGAGACCGAGGTTTCGGGCATTACGGATGGCTAAGAAGTCATCGGCGAAACCGAGCAGGCCCGAGGCGATGATCACCGCCACGCACAAGAGCCCGGAGCGGGTGACGACGACGGCCGTGCCCACGTGGCCCATCGCGTAACCGAGCACCGCGGCGACGACGATGATCACTCCTCCCATCGTCGGCGTACCCGCCTTGTGGTGATGGGTGTGCGGACCGTCCTCTTGAATGTGTTGGCCCAGGGAGCGCTTGGTGAGAAACCGTATCCAAATCGGCGTGATCAGCAGCGAGAAGAGAAATCCCACGCCGCCCGATTCCATGAGACTTAGCACGAGGCACCTCGCATCAGTTCTTGGGCGACGCGGCGATCGCTAAAGGGCAGCACGTCCTCGCCAATCGTGATCGTCGATTCGTGACCCTTTCCAGCGATCACCACGACGTCGCCCGAACGCGCTTCCTCGAGCGCGGCGGCGATCGCCTCGCGCCGGTCACTCACCCGCCGCGCGTCCGTACCCGCGACCACGCCGGCGATGACCGCGTCGATGATCGCCTCGGGTGACTCGGAGCGAGGGTTGTCCGAAGTGACGACGACCACGTCAGAGAGCGCGGACGCGACCCGACCCATCTCGGGCCGCTTCGCGCGGTCGCGGTCCCCGCCCGCGCCGAAGACGGTGATGAGGCGCCCCCCACCTTGGAGCGAGCGCACGTCGCGCAGGAGACGTTCTAGTCCCTTGGGCGAGTGGGCGTAGTCGATCACCACCGTGACACCTCCCCCGTGGAGCACGTCGAAACGACCCGCGACCCCCTCGACCTCGCCCATGGCGGAGGCGATCTCACCGTCCGGCGCGCCGAGGGTGGAGAGGATGGCCATCGCCATCAACGCGTTATCGACGTTGTAGTCGCCCGCGAGCGCCGAGTTCACGAGGTGGCCGCGCCAAAAGAACGTCGAGCCCTGTAGCGAGTTGACGACGTCACGCGCCTCGTCGCGCGTGACGCGGGTGACCGGGACACTCGTCGCGTCGGCGAGGCGTGCGCCGTACTCGTCGTCGACCCACACGACGGCCCGCTTGGCGTACTCCGGCGTGAAGAGCGACGCCTTGGCGGCGAAGTACTCCTCCATCGTGTGGTGGTAGTCCAGGTGATCGTGACTCAAGTTGGTAAAGGCCGCCACGCAGAATCGAAGCCCTTCGACTCGGCGCTGGTCGAGCGCGTGGCTCGAGACCTCGAGCGCGATGAGCGACTTCTTTCGCTCCGGGTCAAACGCCGCCACGTCACGAGCCAGGCTCCGGTAGAGCTCGGGCGCCGCCGGCGTCGTTCGTTCACCCGTCAAGGTCCCGATGCTCGAGGCGTTCCACGACAGGGCTCGCGCGAGCGACGCCACGATCGTGCTCACGCTCGTCTTCCCGTTGGTGCCGGTGACCCCCACCAGCTTCACCTTGGACTCGGGGTGTCCGACGATCGTGGCGCTGGCGTGCGCGAGGAGCCCGTTCAACTGGGTAGAGGGCACCACCACGACGGGGACGGTGGCCCGCAGGGGTGCGTCCGCCACGACGCAGCTCGCCCCCCTCGTCACCGCGTCGAGGACAAAGCTCGCGCCGTGACGCGCGGCACCCGGCATCGCGAAGAACAGCGTGCCCGGCGTGCAGGCGCGCGAGTCGTTCTCGACGCGCGTGACCTCCACGCTGCTCGTCGCCACGTCGAGTGAGAGGTCGTCGAGAATGTCGCCCACCTGCATCACGTCACGTCCGAGGCGATACTCGCCGCGGCGCCCGTCAGGGGCTTTTGGACCGCGCCGTTCGAAGGGATGCCGTAGTGGTGCAGGGCGTACGACATGACCTCTTGAAAGACCGGGGCGGCGACCGAACCACCGTAGATGTCGTTCAAGGGTCGCTCGATCACCACGATCATCGAGAGGATCGGGTCATTCGCGGGTGCGAACCCGACGAAGCTCGCGTTGTAGTTCCCCGTGAGGCGGTCCTGTCCGGGAAAGGGAATCGTCGCGGTTCCCGTCTTTCCCGCCACGCTGTAGCCCGGGATGATGGCGTTGGTGCCCGTGCCGTCGAGGACGACCTGCTCGAGCATCTTGACCATCGTGGCATCGACGTTGGGTGAGAGCACCACGCGCGTTGCGCTCTTGGGCGTCGCCTTCAAGGTCCCGTTCGCGTAGACGTATCCGCGCACGAGCTTGGGCTCAACGAAGACCCCACCGTTGGCGATGGCGTTGTAGGCGTCGAGCACCTGGATGGCGGGAACGGCGTCGACCTGGCCGATGGGCAGCGCCACTTGGTCGCTCGCGTACCAGTTGTTCGCGTTCACGAGCAGTCCCGACGTCTCGTCGGGGAAGCCGATCGAGGTCGTCTGGCCAAAGCCCATTCGCTCCACCTGGGCCAAGAGACCCGACTCGCCCACCAGCTTGCCGATCTCGTAGGTCCCGATATTGGACGACTGCGCCAGGACCTCGGTGGCGGTCAAGTGTTCGAGTCCGTGATTCTCGGCGTCGTGGAAGTATCGCCCGCCGACGACCACCGAATTGGGCACAGGAAATACGGTATCGGGCGTGATGAGCCCGTCTTGCAACGCGGCCGAGAACGTGACCACCTTGAAGACCGATCCGGGTTCGTAGGCCTGGGAAAACGCAAGATTGTTGATGGTCTGATCGATGCCCGAGTAGCCCACGTTCTTCCCCCAGGCAGGGATCGGTCCGAGGGCGCCGGCGCCGGTCTTCGTGTTCACTAACGACGCGTCCGCGAGCACTTCGCCGGTCTTGACGTCCATCACGACCGCGAGTCCCGTAAGTCCATCTTCGATCTTCAGTTGGCGAGCGAGATCGCGTTCGGTGACGTACTGCAACGAGGAGTCGAGCGTCAGCTCGAGACCGACGCCCGGGGTGGCCTTGCGAATCACCGTGGCACGCGACGCGGGGAGGTTCACGCCCGAAGAAGAAACGAACTCGCGCGTGATGCCGGTCTGTCCGGCGAGCAGCTTTTGGTACTCGTACTCGAGGCCGGTCGAGCCCGCGCCGCTCGCGTTCACGCCCCCGAGCAGCGACGTGGCCAGGGTGCCGTCGGGGTAGGTGCGCACCGACGAGTTCTCAACCACCACCCCGGGAAACGAGAGGGCCGCGATGCGTCGACCGTCGGTGAGATCCAGTGCGTCGTTTATCACGACGTAGCCGCTGTGCTCGGAGAGCAGGGGGATGAGTGTCGCCAGGGGAATGCCCACGAGTGGCGACAGGGCCTTCGCTTCGGCGTCGGGGTGGGTGATCTGAAAGTCGTCCGCGATCACCAAGGACGTCGGTCGCGACACGGCGAGCGTCTCGCCGTGTCGATCGTAGATTCCGCCGCGCAGCGCCGTGGTGACGAGGTTCTCTTTCACTTGGGCGACCGAGAGCTTGGTGTAGTGCGCGTGATCGGCGACCTGGAGATAGAAGAGTCGTACGCCGAGGGCCACGAAGGCCAGCGACAGTACCGCTCGGAGCAACAACAGTCGACGCGGTCCGCTGGGGCGAGGCGGTGCCGTCGGATGTGAAGTACGAGGTCGGTTGTGGGTAGTGGTTTGGTGGACGCTCACCGAACGGTCCTTGATGTTGCCGGTGCGTAGCCCGTGAACTTCGGCAGTGGCAGAGGAGCATCAAGTGACGTCGAGGGGACTTGGGTGACCGAAGTCGGGTCCACCAGGTGCAACGCCCCCGCCTGGGTCGCGATCTGACTCGGCGCAGAGAGATTGGTCAGTGAGCCCGTCTGCACCGCGTACGTCGACTGATCCTGGAGGAGTTGACTTTGCAAGTTGTGGATCTCGATCTGGCGGTTCGCCTCGAGCATCGATCCCGTGAGTGAGAGGGCGAGGGCCACGACAACGACGGTGGCGGCCTTACGGGCCGAGGACGTGCCACGCCAGCGCCGCACCGCGACGTCCCGACGAGGAGCCGGTGCGCGATGCGCAGCCGGGCGGACGGTACGCGACGTAGGTCGCAACGTGTCGGCGCGACGGGGAAAACTGATGACGCTCACGGCGCCACCTTCGTCGCCATGCGGAGTCTCGCGGCGCGCGCGCGGGGGTTGAGCGCGATCTCGTGCGCCGAGGCGAGCTGCGCGCTGGCCTTGACGACGCGCACGCGAGGGATGGCCCCGCACACGCACCCCAATTCGGGTGAACACCGACAGCCACCACTTTGCGCGTCGGCGAGGAACGACTTGACGACGCGGTCCTCCCCCGAGTGGTAGGCGATCACCGCCAGGACGCCGCCCACGCTCAGGGCGTCCAGCGCGGCCTCGAGCCCCTCGTCGAGCTGGGCCGCTTCGTCGTTCACCGCGATGCGCAGCGCTTGGAAGACGCGCGTCGCCACGTGCCCGCGTCGCCGCGCGGCCATCGGGACCGCCCGCTCGACGGCTTCGGTGAGTTCGAAGGTCGTCCGGGGCTGGCGTTCCACGAGGGACTTAGCGATCGAACCGGCGAAGCGCGTCTCTCCGTTCTCGCGCAACAGTCGCGCGAGTTCGTGTTGGTCGACTCGCGCGAGGTAGCTCGCCGCGGTCTCTCCCGTCGTGGGGTCCATCCGCATGTCGAGCGGTGCGTCGGTGCGAAAGGAGAAGCCCCGCGCACCCTCATCGAGCTGGTGCGACGAGACCCCGAGGTCCAGCAACACCCCGACCACGCTGTCGGGGCCGAGGAAGTCCGCGTTGGCTATGAGCACGTCCACGAGCTCGGCGAAGGTCGCCCCCACGATGCGGACTCGCTCGCCAAAGGCGGCGAGGCGCTCTTTCGCCGCGACGCGCGCTTCGGGGTCACGGTCGACGCCGAGCACGCGCAACTGCGGTGCGGCGAGGAGCAGTGCCTCGCTATGTCCGCCACCACCCAAGGTGGCGTCGACGACCACGCCAGCGGGCAGGCTGGCGAAGAACTCGACGATGCCGTTCGCGAGTACTGGTTCGTGGTAACTGTCTCGGGCCATCCGCAGCCTGTCAATCGAGACAACGGGCGAGAGGGCGGAGGAGGAACCTCGACTCGTTGTCACAATTGTCAGGCTGCGCGTGGTCCGCGGCCGGTACTGCTGAGGTGCTCCCGTCACTAGTCACTGCCCTGTTTAAAGATCTCTTCGGCGGCGTCGACCTTTTCGGCGTAGGTCGCGGGGTTCCAGAGTTCGACGTGATCGAGGGCGCCCACCACCAAGACCTCGCCCGCGAGCTGTCCGTAGTCGCGGATGGCCGGCGGCAGGGCGAACCGGCCCTGCTTGTCGAACTCAACGTCGGAGGAGTTCGCGGACCAGTACCGTACCTGCTGGCGCTCGCCCGCCCCACCGGCCCGACTCTGCTGAAGGCGTTCATCCATCTGTCGGGCGAACTCGCCCGGCGTCCAGAGCGCCACGCACCCCTCGGTGTTGGGACTGAGGTGACCGCCGCGCTCAAAGGGTGCGCGGAACTTCGCGGGCAGGATGAGTCGACCCTTGGCGTCCAGCGAGTGCTGGAACTGACCGACAAATCCGAGCATGACTGTCCTCCCGCGGGCTCACCACTTATCCCCACTTCGTGACACATTACACCACGACTCACCACCTCTCACCAAATCGTCGCCCATTTGGGCCATTTTTGCGATGGCGAGTCCACGTTCGCGCACGCGGGGCCCTCGAGCGATCAGGTGTTCGTCGTGGACTACGTGGTCAGTAGAGCGCTGCGCTGAGCCCAGGGGCCCGCGACGCTTCGAAGACGCGCGAGGATCGCCTCGTCCTCGAAGCGAAGAGAAGAGACGACCTCGTTGTCGAGCGCCCCGATCAACCCCTCGGGTACGTGCGCGAGGTACCCCACCACGTCCGCCGTCGCACCGGTACGCAGCACACTCGAGAGAAAGACGCCCTCTCGCACCCGCCACTGGGTGACCCCAACGATCTTCTGGGCGTTCAGAAAGACTTCCCCGGGGCCGCGACCGGCAAAACAGACGACCCGAAACGCGACCGGTCCCTCGAGCGCGCCCTCGTGCACATGAAGTGGCCCGTCCGCAAAGGGGGCCAGCGACTCAGCCCACCAGGTGCCCGCCCGTATCGAACTCACGTGCACGTCGCTCGCCCAACGCTCGTCGCCGCGTGGTATCCACCAGTCCACCCATAGGTCTCGCGGCTGTAGCAACACCACTCCCCCGCCACCGCGACGACGACGAAGCGACGTCGTGCTCAGGCTCGCCGCGTCTAGTACGTTCCGCGACTGCGCGCTGCCCAGGACGAGGGTCGCTCTCGCCACGCGCGAGACGATCATCGTGGGTTCTTCTAAGGAACGAAGATCGCCGTAGTCGTAGAGCTCCTCGACCTCGCTCACGACGCCCGGGGCAGGTACGGCGCCCAGAGCGGGTCGGGGTCGGGCACGTGGCGCCATCGCCACCAGGGCCCGTCGGGTACGCGCGGCTCAAAGTGCATACGCCAACCGATCTCTTCGAGCAGTCGGTCACCTTTTTGCATGTTGTGGTGACGACAGGCCGCGACGACGTTCGTCCATTCGTGGCGCCCGCCGCGAGATCGCGGCACCACGTGGTCGACGGTGTCGGCGTGTTCGAGACAGTAGGCGCAGCGATAGCTGTCACGTAACAACAGACTTCGCCGCGTCAACGGCGGGGTACGAATCTTGGTCGGTAGTTTGACCATGTCGTGGAGTCGCACGATCGCGGGTATCTCCACCACGACGCTCGCCGAGCGACAGACCGCGGGCTCCTCGGGCATGGCGATCGGTTCGGCCCGTCCCGCCAGCATGAGCACCACGGCGCGACGCTCGGAGACGAGTTGCAGCGGTTCGAACGTCGCGTTGAGCAACAGCACTCGACCCACGCTTATCGTCCTCCTCGTTGACGCAGTGACCACGTCGCGGCCTCGACGACCGCCCGCCCCGTCATTGGCGCACCGTTCGTGCCGTTGGCCGTCACCATTCGAAACTCCCAGTACCCCGGACTCGGCAGCGGAAGATACGGCGCGCGTCGCCACCACGCTCGTCGGCGAAGTCGCCAGCCGGCGCGAGCGACGACGGGCAGTTTCTGGGGGTGGCGCACTAAATAGGCGCTGAGATCACGCACGTCGACGCCCATCACGGTGCGCCCCGCCACCCGACGAGGGCGGCGCCGAGGAGTGGACCATCCGCGCCCAGTTGAGAGCGATGTACCTCGATGTCGTGCGAGTACGTCATCATCGCCACGCTCCGAGCGGCCTTGTTGGCCTCGAAGAAGAACTCGTCGCCGAAGCCGAGCGCCACGGAGCCGGCGACAAAACACTG
The DNA here is from genome assembly GCA_003136495.1 of Acidimicrobiaceae bacterium. Taxonomy (GTDB): domain Bacteria; phylum Actinomycetota; class Acidimicrobiia; order Acidimicrobiales; family RAAP-2; genus RAAP-2. The sequence goes on along the minus strand of PLER01000065.1, from coordinate 33,685 downwards.
GGAGAAGTCGAGCACTGAACTCAGTGAGCCAACCGCGCGACCGACGAGTGCACCCGTGCGTTGTCGCGTCGCCTGGTCGGCCTCGTGCGCGGGACGACCGGTGCGCTCTTCTATCGCGCGGCCCGACGCCTCCGCCTCGAGGCAGCCATACGAACCGCACGCGCACAGTGCGCCGTCGGGTACGACGTTGAGGTGACCGACGTGACCCGCGTTCCCGGTCGCGCCGTCCAGGAGTCGCCCGTCCAAGACGACGCCGCCGCCCACGCCCGTCGAGACCACCATCGACAGATACGAGGTCAGGTCGCGCGCGCCGCCGAAGGATCCTTCGGCCAGCGCGAGGGCGCGAGCATCACCGTCGACGTAGACCGGTACGCCGAGCGCGTCGCGCAGCGAGTCTCGCAACGGGAACTCGCGCCAGAAGGGAATGTTGAGGGGCGAGACGCTCAACCCGCCGCGCGTCATCGGTCCGGCGCACCCGACGCCCACCACCTCGAGGTCGTCGCCACCACGAAGCTCGTCAACGCTCGCCACGATGGCGTCGAAGAGGTCGTCGTGATGTTCGCCTACCGCGAGTCGGGCTCGTCGCAGGATCTCGCCGTCACGGGCAACGAGGGCGACCTCAACCTTGGTTGCGCCAATGTCAATCGCCAGGCACGGAGGCGCGCGATGCGCGTCCCCGAGGGCGGTCATTCGCTCTTATGGCGATGACGCGACAACCAGTCGCGGAGCGAACTGGTGCGAGGACCGTAGTTCGCTTGGGTGTCGTCACCCTGGCTCGGACGAGTGATGTCCTGCCACGATGCGCGCCCGAGAAGTCGAGCGTTGCGCTCGACCACGACAGCGGAGATGAACATGAGGGCGACGCCCACCAGTCCAAGGAGAACGGAGTGTGAGAAACACAAGATGAGCACGAGCAGACCGACGAGGAAGCCGGCCACACCCCAACGCACCCGACGGCCGCTATGGGAGTAAATGTTCGTCTCGCGGACGTTTTTGGCGAAACGGGGATCTTGCTTAGAGAGGGATTCCTCGAGTTCGGCGAGGATCCGCTGTTCGTGCTCTGATAAGGGCATCGCGTCTCCTTCCGACAGTCCTTAAGGTACTTTATCTTTCTTCCCCTAATATTCGCACGTCGTGGACGCCGAAAAAGGTGCCCAACTCTAAAAATTCCCGAGGAGGGGCGTGGCGCGAGGGACCCTACGCGTGGGCGTCATCTGCACCGGCAACATCTGCCGTTCGCCGATGGCCGAAGTGGTCTTGAAGCACCTCGTCGCCCGCGATTCCACCCTCGACGGTCACGTGATCGTCACGAGCGCCGGTACGGCCAACTGGCACGTCGGGGACCCGATGGATTCCCGGGCCCGCGCGGCGCTCGACCGTGCCGGCTACCGGTTCGCGGGCTCGCCCGCGGCGTTCGCCGATCGCCGCTACCTCGACGCGCAGGACATCGTCGTGGTAATGACTCGTGAACACCTCGCCGAAGTGAAGGTGCGACTTCGCAGTGACCACACCGAGGTGCTCCTCTGGCGCACCCTCCTCGATCCGGGAACGGAACTCGACGTGGCGGACCCGTACTACGGGGACGATCAGGCCTTCGACGAGTGCCTGGCGGTCCTCAGCTCAGGGGGTCAGCGTTTGATAGAGGAATTTCGTCAGCGACTGGATGCACGCTCGTACGAAGCTTGATTTCCGGGAGCGTCAGCGACAGGGCCACGGCCAAGACACCAAAGGGGATGGCCCAGCGGTAGACGTCTTGGATCGAGAGCGCGATCGCGTGCAGGGCGATGTGCAACTGGTGCACGGGCAGGGTCTTGAGCAGCGTCGGCGTCCACTCCGACGGCGGGACCTTCAGCACCCTCGCGCCGGCGGCGCCGAAGCCCGTGGCGAGTTCGTGCGGCAGTTCATTCGCGTAGAGCGCGCCAAAGACCGCCGTCCCGAAACAGCCGCCCATCGAGCGAAAGAAGTTCGCCCCCGCCGTGGCGGCGCCGATGTCGCCGGGACCAACCGCGTTCTGTACGGCCGTGACCAAGATCTGCATCACCAGTCCGATGCCCATACCCAGCACCAACATGTAGAGCGCAATGACGAGCAGGGACGTGTGATCGTTAACGAGACTGAGGAGCACCAACCCCAGCGTCATGATCACCGTGCCGGCGATCGGGAACGGCCGATACTTTCTTCCCCGCGAGACGAGAATTCCCGTCGTAATCGACGTCAAGAACAGACCCGCCATCATCGGCAACAGTCGCAGTCCCGACATCGTGGGGGACGTGCCGCGTACGTCTTGAAAGAACAGTGGAAGGAAGACGAGCGCGCCGTACATCGCAAAGCCCACCACGAAGCCGATTGCCGACGCGGAAGAAAAGACGCGATTGGCGAAGAGCTTCGGCGCCAGGATCGGCTCGACCGAACGGCGCTCGACGAAGACGAAGATCACCGACACGACGAGCCCGCCGATGAGCAGCAGCATCGATGGCGCACTGAGCCAGCGCAACGTGGTCCCGCCCAACGAGGTGAAGAGGATCAGCGCGGACGCGGCGATGGTGAGCACGACGATGCCCGGGTAGTCAATCACGTGCTGGATACGGTTCTTCGTCGTCGGCAACACGATGGCGGTGACGATGAGCGCGACGATGCCCAGCGGCAAGTTCACGTAGAAGATCCACGGCCACGACCAGTACTCCACGATAAATCCACCCAGCAAGGGCCCGAGCACCGTCGCGGCGCCGAAGGTCGCACCGAAGAATCCCGCGTATCGTCCGCGTTCCCTCGGCGAGACGACGTCCGCGATGATTGCTTGAGCCCCGACCAACAGTCCACCGCCGCCGAGTCCCTGGAAGGATCGAAAGATGATGAGCTCGACCATCGAGTGTGAGATGCCACAGAGCATGCTCCCCACGAGAAAGATGACGATGGCCCACTGGAAGAACTGCTTGCGACCGTAGAGGTCGCCGAGCTTTCCCCACAGGGGTGTACTCACGGTGGTCGTCAACAGGTAACCCACCACGACCCAGCTGAGGTGACTCGCGCCGTGCAGATCACCCACGATGGTCGGCAGCGCGGTCGCCACAATCGTGCTGTCGAGGGCGGCGAGCAACATCCCGAGCATCAACGCGCCGAGGATGAAATAGAGCTGTCGCTTCGAAACAGCGGCGATCTGGAGTTCGTCCATGAGTGGTTCCTTCGTGACGGAGAGCCGCTCACGTCCCCGAATAACCAACAACTTTAGACGTCAATACGCTCACGCCAGTCGTTTCGCTCGCAATGAATGCCCAATCGGCCTACCCGCGTGGGTCACTCACATGACTATGTTGGACGAGACAATGAGGACACGACTGAGCGAACTACTGGGCGTCGAATATCCGGTGATGCTCGCGGGGATGGGCGGGGTGTCCTACAGTGCGCTCGCCGCCGCCGTCTCTAACGCGGGTGGTTACGGCTGCCTGGGCGCGTCGACGATGTCCTACGAGCGACTAGCCGAGGAGATCACCGCCACGCGGGAACTGACGTCCAAGCCCTTCGGCGTCGATCTGCTGACCGCCTTCCCTGACACGCTCGTGAAGCACGTGGAACTCCTGATCGAAGGTGGCGCGAGCACCTTCGTCGCGGGCCTCGGCGTGCCGAGCCACGTCGTCGAACTCTGTCATCGCCACAATGTCCTCGTGATCTCGATGTGCGGCAAGGTCGAGCACGCGCGTCGCGCGCTCGACGCGGGATGCGACGTGGTCGTCGCCCAGGGCACCGAGGCCGGCGGTCACACCGGCACCGTCGCGACCTTTCCCTTGGTGCCGATGATCGTCGACGCGGTGGGCGCGCACATTCCCGTGGTCGCGGCCGGCGGGGTCTTTGACGGACGCGGACTCGCCGCGGCGCTCGCCCTCGGCGCCGACGGCGTGTGGGTCGGCACGCGATTCATCGCCACCCCCGAGGCGCGCGCCCTACCGGGGTACCGGGAACGAATCGTCGCAGCCCGCGAGGACGAAACCGTCATCTCTCGAGCCTTCACTGGCAAGACCATGCGCGTCCTGCGCAACGCCACCACCGACCGTTACGACGCCGATCCCACCTTGTTGAAGAAGTTTCCCGATCAGCTCCTGGTGGCCTTCGAGGAGGGCACCTTCCACCTCGGCGGCGACGGCGCCACCACGGGCGTCGACCCCTCGCGCGAGGGGTACCCGGCCGGCCAGGCCGTCGGCGCGATTGAGGCGACGACGCCGGCGGGCGAGATCGTTCGACGGATGGTCGAGGACGCGGACACCATTCTCAAGCGACTCGCCACGCAGTAGGCACTCGCCTCGAAGCAAGGAGTGGGCGTCGTTATCGGCTCTTTCGAAGCGTGCGGCGTTGGTCAGTAGATTTGTCCCAGGCCCCCCATGATCAAAGTCGAACACGTCACTAAGCGATACGAAGGCATGACCGCGGTTGACGACCTCGACTTCGAAGTCCTGCCGGGAGTGGTCACCGGGTTCCTAGGCCCGAACGGTTCGGGGAAGTCGACGACCATGCGCATCATCTTGGGTCTCGATCACCCGACGAAGGGTCGAGCCACCGTCAAGGGCAAGCGCTACGAGGAACTCCGCGACCCGCTCCACGAGGTCGGTGCGCTACTCGACGCGAAGGCGATACACCCCGGTCGAAGCGCGCGTAATCACCTACGCGCCCTCGCCGCCTCGAACCGGATTCCCTACAAGCGCGTCGATGAGGTGCTCGAGTTCGCGGGCATCTCCTCGGTCGCCCACAAGCGCGTGGGGAACTTCTCTCTCGGCATGAGTCAACGACTCGGTATCGCGGCGGCGCTGCTCGGCGACCCCGAAGTGCTGCTCTTCGACGAACCGGTCAACGGCCTCGACCCCGAAGGCATTCGCTGGATCAGAGAGTTCTTCCGATCGCTCGCCAACGAGGGCCGTACCGTGTTCGTCTCGTCCCACCTCATGAGCGAGATGGCCGTTAGCGCCGATCAGATCATCGTGATCGGACGGGGCAAGTTCATCACTCAAGGGTCCATCGACTCACTGACCGCGACCGCCAAGGGCACCGTGTTCGTGCGCGGGGCCAACCACCAGCAACTCCTGAGTGCCCTGCGTGCGAAGAACGCCACGGTCGCGGAGTTGAACGACGAGGCGCTCAGCGTCTCGGACCTCAGCGCCGAAGCGGTCGGCCAGATCGCCTTCGACGCCGGGGTCGCGCTCTATGAACTCACGCCGCAGCGCGCGTCCTTAGAGGACGTCTTCATGGACCTCACCGCGGATTCAGTCGAGTACGGATCGTCGGGAGTGCGCCATGAACAGTGACACCACCCTCGGGTCGGTCGTTCGCTCCGAATGGTTGAAGTTCCGATCCGTTCGTTCCTCCATCTGGTGCGTCGTGGTCACCTTCGTCCTCACGATCGGTCTCGGAATCCTCGTGACGACGGTCGTGCGAGTCCAGTGGCACAAGATGAGTCAGATAAACAAACTCACCTTCGACCCCGTGCAAACGAGCCTCGTGGGCATCGTCTTCGCGCAGTTCGCGGTCGGCGTGATCGGATCGCTCTTCATCACGAGTGAGTACTCGACGGGCGCGATTCGCTCGACGTTGGCCGCGGTGCCCAACCGAATCCAACTCGTCGCGAGTAAGTTGATCGTCCTCGTCTCGTGCATGCTGGTCGTCGGCGAGGTCGTGTCCTTCGGGGCCTTCTTCATCGGTCAAGCGATCTACTCCGGCGTCGTGCCCACGGCGTCACTGAGTAACGGCGCGGTCTTGCGCACGGTGGCCTTCGCGGGGTTCTACCTCACACTCTTGGCGGCGTTTAGCTTCGCCCTGGGCTTGTTGATTCGACACAGTTTGGCGTCCATCAGCACGTACGTCGGCGTCCTGCTCATCTTGCCGCTCATCATCGCCTTCTTGCCGCAGAGTTGGCAGAACGACACCATTCGCTTTCTCCCCGGCGAGGGACTCGGACACTCGATGACCTCCGTACAGCCGGGCCCGAACGTGTTCGGTCCCTGGGTCGCTTTCGGCATCCTGGCGCTCTACGTGGTGGTGCTCGTGGCGGTGAGCACCTCGAGTTTTCGACGCCGCGACGCGTAGCTCAAGACCTAACGTTGCGCCATGGAACTCCGTGACGCCCTGCGCACCACCGGTTCGATTCGCCGCTTCACCGACCAGCCCGTCAGCGACGCCCTCCTCGAGGCGATCTTGGATGACGCGCGCTTCGCACCCTCGGGGGGGAACCGTCAGGCCTGGCGGGTCATCGTCGTCAAAGATCCCACCATCCGACGCGCCGTCGCCGACGCGTACCTCGACGCCTGGCACGACTACGTCGCCCAACTCATGGCCGGTCTCATTCCCTACTCACCCTTGGCGAGCGAGGCCGACCGCGCGGCCGCCGGCGAACGCCGCGGCGCCGCAGAGGCGGCGTCTCGCCCCGAAGGTTTCCCCGAATCGCTGGCCGAGGTGCCCGCGATGCTCGTGGTACTCGCCGACCTTCGCGTCCTCGCCGCGACCGACCGCGACCTCGATCGCTACCAGTTCGTCGGCGGCGCGTCGATCTACCCCTTCGTCTGGAGTGTGCTGCTCGCCGCCCACGAGTGCGGCGTCGGCGGGGTCATGACGACGGTGGCGATCGCGAAGGAGGCGGCGCTGCGCGACGTCCTGACGATTCCCGAGCACTTCGCGGTCGCCTCGGTCGTCGCGTTGGGCTTCCCCGCTTCACGTCACACGAAATTGACCCGGCGACCCGTCGAGGCCTTCACCACGATCGACCGACTCGACGGCACCGCCTTCTTCTCGTAGTTCAGCGGGCAAACAGTTCGTCGGTGTCCTCACCGAAGGCTCGCGGACCGCGACGGATGCCGGGCCGCACTCCGTCGAGACGCAACGGCAAGCGCATGGCGCGCGTCTCGCCCGCGGGCGAGGACATCGTGCCCACGAAGTCGCCGGTCGTGATCTGCTCCTGCGCGAAGGCTCCCGCGACGTCAAGAATCGGCGCGCACGGCACGCCCGCACGCTCAAAGACGTCGATCCAAAACGCCGTCGACTGCTCGACGAGGATCACCTCCAACGCGTCGCGCAGGTCACTTCGCCCCGCGACGCGTCCCGCGTTCGTCGCCCACTGCGCCCGGCTCGAGAGCGCCTGATTATCGAGCGTCGCGACGAGTCGCGCGTACTGCGCGTCGGTGCCCACGGCGAGTAACAACGATCCGTCGCTCGTGGCGAGGGGTCCGTAGGGCGCGATGCTCGGGTGATCGTTTCCGCGCCGCTCGGGATTCACTCCGGTCGAGAGGTAGCCCTGGGCCTGATTCACCAGCGCCGTCATGGCCGATTCGAGCAGTGGCGCTTCGACGTGCCCACCGCTTCGTCCGCTCGCGCGCGCGAAGAGCCCACTGAGCAGTCCGACCGCCGCGTAGAGGCCGGTGACCACGTCCGCGATGGGTGCCCCACACTTCGTCGGATCGCCGTCTGCCTCACCGGTGATGCCCATCAGACCCGATCGGGCTTGCGCGAGCGCGTCAAAGGACGGACGCCCCGCCAGTGGTCCACCCTCGCTCGCCGAAGTGACGCTCACCCACACGCAGCCGGGGTTTCGCGCGCGCAGCCGGTCGAGACCGAGCGAACGCGCTTGGCTGGGTAGAAAGTTCTCGACGACGGCGTCGGCGAATTCGACCAGTTCGCCGACGCGCTCGAAGTCAACTGGGTCGCGCAGGTCGGCGACGACGTTTCGTCGATGACGGTTGACCGCCAGGTAGTACGTCGCCTCGTCGCCCAGGCGCGGTGGCGCCAGCGAACGTACCGGGTCACCCTCGGGTCCTTCGACCTTGATCACGTCCGCGCCGAGGTCACCGGCGATCATCGCGCACAGCGGGCCCGCCAGGACTCGAGAGAGGTCCAGCACCCGAATGCCCTCGAGGGGCAGGCCCGTCCCCACGTTGGTCGGATCAAGTTCCCAAGTCACGAAGGAACTCTAGGGTTGCCGCGACGGTGCCCGAAGTTGAATCGGTTGTCCCTAGAAACTGGCGCCGTTTATCACGACGAGCCGGGCGGGTAGCGCCCCGGCGCTCGCGCCCCATTTCGTCAGGATCTCACCGTAGGTCCCGTTCGCGATCAACGTCTTGAGCGCGGCGCGAAGGGCGCGCGCGAGCTCCACGCCGGCGCCAGATTTGGCGGTAGCGAGTCCGAAGGGGGCGACGTCGATGGAGGTGCCGATGAGCGTCAGCGACCCCTCGCTCTTCTCGACGAGGTAACCAGCCTCTTGAGAGTCAACGAAGCCCCCGGCGACCTCACCACCCACGACGCCCTGGTTGAGCGCGGCGTCGCTCGCGAAGTCAACCACGGTGAGCACCGAGTTCGCCGGACACTTGGCGACCTCGCCGTTCGCGTCATTCTGCTCGACGGTCCCGCGCACGACGCCGACGGTCAGACCGCAGAGGCTCGCGAGACTCTGGAACGTGACGCTCGAACCCGACGGGGCGTAGAACGCCTCGCCACCGCGGTAGTAGTCGACGAAGTTGACCGAGGTCTCGAGGGCCTTGGTGTCGGGGAACGACGAGGTGCCGATCTGATAGCGGTTCGACTTCACGCCGACGATGATGTCGTCAAAGGGCACGTCGCTCTCTCGATACTTGATCCCGAGCGTCGTGGCGATCGCGCGCATCACGTCCGGGTCGAGTCCGACCATCGACGTGCCCCGCATCCACTCATCCGGTGGGTACGACGCGTCGGTGGCGACGCGGATGGTGGTACCGATGAGCGATATCGGGACGAGGGCGGCGTCACTCGGGCTGAAGACCCCGCCGATCGAGGTCGTCGGCGGCGCGGCGGATGATCCTCCCGCGATGAACAGGCACGCCGCGCCGAGGACCAGCGTGACGGCGCCTCTACTAACCCAGTGACGACGCCGCGTGAACTCTTTCAAAATGCTGCCACTCCATCGCGCGCCGTGGTCTCATTGTTATCAGACGAGCGCCCGAAAGTGGGGCCGGGACTAGGCGTGGACCAGCGAGCGGGCGTCGCCGAGGACGCCCTTGGGAAGCCGGGCGAAGACCACGAGCGCGGCCACGAACGACACACCGCCGGCGACGAGGCACCCTCGATGCAGACCGTCCATGAACGCGTCGGTCACCTGCGCCCCGATCGTCGGGCGAAGGGCCGCGGGAAAGTGCGCGACGACCAGTTGCGCGGCGTGGGTCGAACTCGCCGCGAGATTGAGTTGGTGGAGTGAGAGGCCGCGGGCGAGGTAGGGACGCAGCGCGGCTCGCACGTGGGGGCCAAAGAGCGAGGAGAAGACCGAACCGACGACCGCGACGCCCATGGCGCCGGCGAGTTCGCGGGTCGTCTCATTGACGGCGGCGCCCGCGCCGATCTGCTCGGGCGCCAACGTGCTCATCAACGACGCGGTGGCCGGGGCGTTGACGAGCGAGAAGCCAAACGCCATGATCATCATGATGGCGATGATCGGACCGAAGTAGGCGGCGCTCGCCGCGACGAAACCGGCCCAGGCCAACGCCGCACCCAGGATCACCAGTCCGGCTGATACCACGTACCGCGTGCCCGCCTTCAACGCGGCGACTGCCCCGACGGGCGTGGCGATCATGGTGATAACGGCGAAGGGCAGGGTGTGCACGCCAGCCGAGAGAGCCGAGTAGCCGCGGATGAGTTGGAAGTACTGAGTGATGAGGAAGATGAAGCCGAAGAGACAGAAGTAGTTCACCGATATCGCACCTGCGCTGGCCGAGAAGCTGCGGTTCCTAAAGACGCGCACGTCGAGCAGCGGGCCCTCGCGACCGAGCTCGTGGCGAATGAATGCGGCGAGCGACGCGACGGCGAGGACGAAGAGCCCGAGCGTCGCGTCACTCAGCCAACCCCAGCTCGGACCCTCGATGATCGCGAAGGTCAGCGACGTCACGCCCACGGTACCGAGGGCCAGTCCCCCAAGGTCGACGCGACGTTGTTGAGGACTACGCGACTCGGGGACCACGTAGGCCGCGGCCACGACGGCCACCACGACCAAGGGCGCGTTGATCAGGAAGATCGAACCGTACCAAAAGTGCACCAACAGTGCACCACCCACGACCGGACCGATGGCGATCGCGACACCACCGGCGGCGCCCCAGGCGCCGAAGGCCTTCGCGCGCTCGGAGAGGTCGTCGAAGGCCACGGTCAACGTCGAGAGGGTCGCGGGAAAGATGAACGCGGCCGCCGCGCCCATCAACGCTCGCGCGACCAGCAGCGTCGAGACGCTCGAGGAGAAGGCCGCCATGAGCGAGAACACGCCGAAGGCGACCAGGCCACACTGCATCACGCGCTTGCGACCGAGCCGATCGGACAGCCCACCGCCGGCGAGAAGGAGGCCCGCGAAGGGGAGCGAGTACGCGTCGACGATCCACTGGAGCGAGGAGTTGGACGCGTGCAGGTCCTTCGAGAGCACCGGGAGCGCCACGTTGACGATGGTGTTGTCGATCACCACGATCAAGACGACGACGCACAGGACCGCGAGGACCCACCAGCGGCGATCGTGAACCGATGTAGGCATGTCGACTCCTATAGAACAATGTCCCATTAAAGTAGCACGATGTTCTATACTGGTCAAGTGACCACCTCCCTGACGCGCACGCCATCGAAATCGATCGTGGCCGAAGTCCTCAAGGGGGCGCTCGCCATCCTCGACGAGGAGGGCCCTGACGGCTTCACCGTGCGCGCGATCGCCAAACGCGCGGGCGTCGCGCCCATGGCCATCTACAACCACTTCGATGGGGTGAACGGCGTCTTAGAGGCACTCTGGACCGACGGCTTCGAGGCGTTACGACGGGCGATCACGTTTCAAAGTGGGGAGCCGCTCGCGGACCTTCTCAACGCGGGACGGGGTTATCGCACCTTCGCCCTGGGCAATCGCGGTCTCTACACGGTGATGTTCATGCACCGGTTCCGTAACTTCTGCCCGAGCGTCGAAGCCGAGCACCTCGCCGCCGAGACCTATCAGACGTTGGTCGTGAACGTCGAGCGCTGTCAACAACTCGGCTACTTCTCCAACGTTCGCGCGAGCGACGGCGCGCAGGTCCTCTGGTCGGCCTGTCACGGTTACGTGGCGCTCGAACTCCTCGACATCAGCTTCGCGTCGAATCGAGACGACACCTTCGAGCGACTTCTCGCCGCGCTACGAGACGGCTTCCGCTAGCACCGGGTAGGGCAGGCCCTTCGGCCAGCGGCCGAATCGCTCCGCCGAGAGCAGCATGTCGGTGAGGTCGTGGCGTAAGTGACGTTGGCGCCAGACGAGTTGACCTTGGGCGGCGGCCAGCACCCGGTCGACGTCGTCACACTCGGTGCGCCAGGTTGGATCGACCGCGAGGTCGTAGCACCGGTAGGAACCGTCGCCGAACTGCACGTAGGCCACGTCATCGCCCACCGAGACCGCGAGGTTCTGTCTCGACAAGGTGTGGCGACTGGGTGTCGTCGTCGAGCTCATGAGCAGGACGAATCGACTGTCCCACTCGTAGTGCGCCTCTTTTCGCCAGCGCACGTCCTCGCCTGCGAAGAGCGGCCGCAGCGAGTGACCGTCGCACTGGAGGGGTTGGTCCACGTCGAGCGCGTCAGCCAGCGTGGGGAGCAGATCGATGTTCTCCGTGAAGTGGTCGATCACCCGACCGCCGGGCTCACGGGGGTCGCGCCACAGACCGATGATGTGATAACTCTGCGGGAAGAAACCTAGCTTCTCGATTAAGCCGTGGTCGCCCAGCTGATCGCCGTGATCCGACGTCACCACGACGATCGTGTCGTCCCACTCGCCTCTCGCTTCGAGTTCCTCGACGATGCGTCCCAGCTGGGCGTCGACTTCGGAGATCATGCCGTAGTACTGCGCCCTCAACGCCCGCATCGCTGCGGGGTCCTGCGGGGCGGTCACGACGCCGAAGGCGAGCGCCGCTTCGTGCAGGGGGTGGCGCTGCTCGCTCGCCACGGGCGCGATGGGCATCTCGACCTCGTCGGGGTCGTAACGACGCGAGAACTCCCCCGCCGCCGCGTAGGGCGGGTGAGGTCGCAGGTAGCTCAGGTGCGCGAACCACCCGCTCTCTTGATGAGCCAGCCACTCGAGGAACCGCGTGGTGAGGAATCCACTCAGGGAGTCCTCGACCGGCCGATCGGGTTCACCGTGCAAGAGTGCCTCCCAACCGGTGGGCCCGTCGTAGCCCTTCGCGCGGAGATACTGCGCCCATCCCGCCTGACTCTCGGGTAGGTAGAGCCCGACCGACATCCCCGGCAGGATGCCGTCGTAGTAGGTGAGTCGAGGGTCCTGCTCGTCGTTGGCCCGGAAGGGGTCGATGCCCTGGTCGGTGTAGCCAAAGAGCGTCGGGTCGTACCCCGCTCGTCGCGCGACGAAGGCGAGGTTGTCGAGCTCGCCCGCGAGGGGGGTGCCATTCGCCACCACGCGGTTGTTCATCTGGTACATGCCCGTAAAGATCGCCGCACGACCCGGCGCGCACGGCGCCGCTTGGGAGTAGTGGCGCGTGAGGCGAACTCCCTCGCGGGCCACCCGGTCGAGCGTCGGCGTCGTGACCAGCGGGTGCCCCGCGGCCCCGTAACTGTCGCCACGGAACTGATCGAGCGTGATGAACAGTACGTTCACGACGCCTCAACCAGTCGATGAACGTGCGAAGCGACGTCGTCAAGTATCGCCATGGCGTCGGGCACGACGCCGCCCATCTCTAAGAATCCGTGCACCATCTCTTCGGCTTCGAGTAGCTCCACCGGTACGCCAAAGTGTCCGAGCAGACCGGCGTAGGCGACGCCCTCGTCGCGAAGCGGGTCGCACTCGGCGACCACGACCACCGCGGGCACCGCGCCGGCGAGGTCGCTCGAGAGCAGGGGCGTGACCCGCGGGTCCGTATGGTCGCCGAAGTCACCGAGGTAGCGTCGATAGTCCTGTCGCAGGCTCTCGAGGTCCAAGAGGTACCCCGAGCCGAATCGGTGCGCGGAGTCGGTGACGAGTTCGGGGCCGAGCGTCGGATAGATCAAAACCTGGGCCACGAGTCCAAGGTCCTCTCCGCGCAACTGTGTCGCCGCGACGGTGGCGAGGTTGGCGCCGGCGGAGTCCCCCATCACGATGAGTCGCGAGTCCGCGTGGGCGACGTCGCTCCGGTTGGCCGCGACGTGGCGGATCACGTCCATCGCGTCCTCGAGCCCCGCCGGGAAGGGGTGTTCGGGCGCCAGGCGGTACTCGATGGAGAGGAATCGCAACCGGGTATCAAACGCCAAGCGTCGACAGAGCCAGTCGTGGGTCTCCAAATCCCCCATCACGAAACAGCCGCCGTGGAAGTAGATCACCAACGCCGTCGACTCCTCCTCCTCGGGCACGTAGAGCCGAGCCCGCAAGGTTCGACCGATGAGTTCGAGGGTGAGGTCCTCGACCGAGGCCAGCGGGGAAGGTTGACCGCGGACCGCGGCGGCCTCGTCGCGAAAGGCCCGTCGTCGCGCCTCCGTCGAGAGCGGTGCGCTACCCGTGGGCGCCGACGCGGCCAAGCGACGATAGGGCTCGAATGCTGGATGAACCACGCTCACCTCCTAGCGCCCACACTACGCACGGCGTCGCCCGAGCGGTCGCGCGACGCGCGCGTTCTAGCCTGACGAGGTGACGAGGAAACACCACCCGACGCGGCACCTCGTCCCGTGAGCGGCGACCCACGAATCGAGCAGTGGCGCGACCGGTTACAGCGCGTGACCTACCCCGTGCTCGCCGGTGAGTTCATTCGCTATCGCGACGACCCCAGCGACGAGGTGATCGGCGCGGTGGTTCGAGAAGCGGCGTTAGAGGGCGACGAAGCCGGCGCCGCCCTTCGTCGCATCCTCGATGAGCCGACCATCGAGACGCTGCGACTTTTCGGCATGCGACGCACCCTCCAGGGTCGGCGCCGCGCGTCGCTCGGCGCATTGGGTGAGGCGATGGGTGGCTTCGCTCTGGTCTCGCCGCTCGAAGAGGTCCCGTGGGAGTCCTGGCTCAAGGCCGCGCTCTTCGTCGGCCGCTCCCTCGGCGCCGACGCGACGACCGTGGCTGAGAGTTTTCGTGCGCTCAGCGATGGCGACGGCGACGCTCGACTCGACGTGGCCGTTGACTCCATGCCCCGTGTGACCACCCTCGCGCAGTGCCACCTCGCCGAAGTCTCCACGACCTACGGCGCCGGATTTGTCGAGACGTTCGTCTTTCGCGGCTCCGCGACGATCGGCATGTTCGGCGCCCCGAATCGACTGGGCGACCACGTGGTCACCTTCGACCCCGCCACGAACCTCGCCCAGTTGGCCGCGAGCGTGGCCGACGCCTTCGACGCGTCGGGTCTCACCACGACGCCCCTCGGGCAAGACCAGCTCGCCGCAACGTCCTTCTCCCTCTCGGTGGCCGGTTCCTACCTCACCACGACGGGCTGTTTAGGGTGCGTGGCGGAGGATGCGAACAACGCCGCGTCGTTCAACCTGGTCGTTGCGGAGTTGCCCGACGGCGTCGACGTCGAGGCCCTCGCGACCGCGGCGAACGAGATTGCGGACCAGCGCGCCCTCGCCGGCGCCCAGCGACTGATCGTCTTGAGTGCCGTGCCTGATTTCAACGGCGGTGACCAACTCGACGTTGACCTTGGTCCCTACGTGCAAGTGGCCGCCGACGTCCTCGCAGGACCCGTCGCGCGCTCGGGGTGAGCGCCCTCGTAGTTGAACTACGAAGCCGACTGCATCGGGCAGGCGAAAGGTCCAAAGTGCACGACGCTCGTCTCGCCGCTGCGCACGCGCACCCACGCCGTTTGGTGCAGGTACGACGAGATCACTTCGTAACGACCGGGCGGTTCTAAGAACGTGAAGGGCCCTCGCCAGGGCGGCGACGGGGTGAAGGAGATCGGCGCGACCTCGATGTTTTCACCGTCGTGTCGCAGCGTGACGTAGGCCGGAATCGCCTTCGGCGCCGGGGACGCGACGATGGGCCCTGGTCCACACTCGTACACCCGTCCCGTCACCACACCGTTCGCGGGGGTGGACGCACTCGATGCGACCGCGAGGGCTGAGACCACTCCCCCGAAGGCGAGTGCCACGCCTAGTGCCGTGAGCGCCATTTTCTTCATCATCGCGAACCTCCTCGTGCTGCTCGTCGTCTACCTACCCTCTGTGCGCCGATGGGCGATCCTTACCGAACCCGGCTAGGGGGATGCCCCACGTCCGGGGCCCTCCGCGTCGACGTGAGTGCGTCACGCGTCGCGGTGGCTGGTGACGTTGATCACGTTCCCATCAGGGTCGCGGACGAAAAACCGGCGAAGGCCCCAGGACTCCTCAGTCAGCGGGTACACAATCTCAAAGCCACGACGCTGGGCCTCTTCGTACGCCTCGTCGATGTCGCCACCTACCTGCACCGACATCACCGAATCATGAGGACTCGCCGCATCTCGCGTCACCAACTGCACCGACGCTCCTCCCCCGGGGACCGTGAAGCGAGTGACCCAGGAGAGGCCGAGATCTTCTTCGCTCAGTCCCAGGTAGTCGGCGTAGAAATCGCGCGCCGCATCCACGTCAGCTACCCGTAGGTTGGTCGTCACTCCCGTCACGCGCACGCGCGCTCCTTCCGTTGAAAGGGGACACGGGCACCGTCGAGCCCGCGAGTCGGTGCCGCACCCGTGGTCGCAAAATAACGTGAAGGACGCACGGGCGTCAAACCGCCGACGCCGAAAATCGGGCTCTCGTGGAGCGGACGACCGGGCTCGAACCGGCGACCTCGACCTTGGCAAGGTCGCGCTCTACCAACTGAGCTACGTCCGCGTGGTACATCGAGTGTAGCCGACGGGACTTTACGAGCCAAGCCTCCCTAGCTCGGCGTCGATTTGATCAGCGCCGTCGCCTCCTCGTGCACGTAGTCGCGCAGCGTCGCGAGGTCCGCCATCTGATCGGCGCAGCCGAGCAGACCGAACTCCAACTGGTCGCCGAATCCGAGGACCGTGACGTTGAGCAAGAACGAGGCGAAGAGCGGTCCAAAGGGCGCGGCCGATTCGACCCGGCGACCACTCAGCCAGAGCGGAATCGGCGGACCCGGCACCGAGGAGATCATCAGGTTCGCCATCGGAATGTGGTCGAAGAGCGAGAACGCCGCGGCCACCCGACCGCCCAGGGAGACCAACGTCGGTCCCAGGACGCGCGGGAGGTCCTGGAAGATTTTCGCGCGACGAGCGCGCTGCTCGCCCACGGTCTTGGCGGCGTCGGCCGATATCGCCAGGAGTCGCTCCTCGGGATCGTCGAGTTCGGTGTGCAGCGCGACGAGCATGCCCGAGATCTGGTTTCCGAGATCGGCGGTGTCCCCTTCGCCGCGCACGTTGATAGGGACGAAGGCGATGAGGTCCTTCTTGAGGACCTCGCCACGATCGACCAGGAGTCGTCGAAGCGCCCCGCTGAGGGTGGCGACGACGAAGTCGGTCACGCTCACCCCGCGGGCCTTCGCGGCTCGTTTTACGTCCGGTAAATCAACGCGGGTGCGTAGATACGTCTTTTCAATACCGGCGGAGCCATTGAGCGAGGTGCGTCGAGCGTCGAAGATCGACGGCTGGTCGTGCTCGCGGCGCGGTCGTCCCCGCTCGGCGATGACCTTGAAGAACCCACGCAGGATTTCGAGGAATCGGCTCCCCCACGACGCGAGACTCTCCAGCACCCTCGACGGGCGCTCCCGCAGGCGACCGAGACCCTCACGCAAGAGACCGAGGGAGGTGGTCACCGTCGTGTCTTGCTCGTCGCGGGTGGTGGCGGGAGCGGGCGGTCGGACCTCGGGGGCGATGTCGAAGAAATTTGCGACCGTCTCGGCGAATGAAACCCCGTCGGCCAGGGCGTGGTGCGCCTTCATGACGAGGGCGGGGCGATGGTCGGCGCGACCTTCAACGACGATGAGCTGCCAGAGCGGCCGTTGCGGGGAGAGGGGCCGTGAGAGGAACTCCGAGACGAGGGCGTCGAACTGCTCGGGGGAACCGGGCGAGGGTAGCGCGACGCGCACGACGTGTCGATCCAGGTCGAACTTCTCGTCCTCCACGAGGATCGGCCACGTGATGTCAAAGGGCGCCCGGACGACTCGCTGGGTCAGCACCGGAATTTCGTGAAGTCTCGAGGCGACGTGATCTCGCAGCTCGGCGAAGCGCTTTTCGGGGTCTTCTTTGCGACTCGCGGCGAGCTCGATGACNNCTCCCGAATCCCCCCTCGCCGCGCTGCGCGGGCGGAAGGTCATCGACGAGGTGAAAGGACGGAGATTCGACCTTGAGGACGACGAGTTGAGCGATGCGGTCACCGGCCTCGACCTGGTAGTCGTGTTCCGGGTCGAGGTTCACCAACGCCACCTTCACCTCGCCGCGGTACCCGGCGTCGATCAGGCCCGGCGCGTTCGCGCACGTCACGCCGTGGCGCGACGCGAGACCGCTGCGCGGTAGGACGAAACCGCCGTGGCCCTCGGGGATCGCCACCGCGAGTCCGGTGGCGACGAGCCCTCGCCCCCCGCCAGCGCGAAGCGTGCACGACTCCACGGCCACCAGATCACAGCCGGCGTCGCCCTCGTGGGCCACGTGGGGCACCACCGCGTCGGGGTGGAGACGTTGGGCGAAGATTTCCATAGCGCGAAGGCTACACAGACCCACCCCGCTCGCGATTCAGTAGTGTCGCACTGTGCTGGCGTGGATGGACCTCGAGATGACGGGCCTCGAACCGCAACGTCACGTCATCGTCGAGATCGCCACGTTGCTCACCGACGACCAACTCAACGTCGTCGCCGAAGGCCCCGACCTCGTCATCCACGCGAGCCCCGAACAACTCGCCGAGATGGGCACCTTCGTCACCGACATGCACACCCGATCGGGCCTCTTACCCCAGATCACCTCCTCGGCGATCACCGTCGAAGACGCACAGCGCGAGACGCTCGCGTTCCTCCTCGCCAACGGCGTCGAGCCCAACACGGTGCCGTTGAGCGGTAACTCAATCGGGACCGACCGACGGTTCCTCCAGGAGTACATGCCCGAACTCGAGGCCTACTTCCACTACCGCAACGTGGACGTGTCGACGATCAAAGAGCTCGCCCGTCGTTGGTACCCCGAGGTGGTGGCGTCCGCACCGGAGAAGGACTCGTCGCATCGCGCCCTCGACGACATCCGCGAATCGATCAACGAGCTCCGCGCCTATCGAGAGACGATCTTTCGACCCGCAGCCAGCGAGGAGCCGACCAGTGAGTGACACGCCGCTCAGCATCGCCGAGGCCAACCGTCAAATGACCGAGCCCGGGCAGATTTTCGAGACCCAACGCGTCATGGTGGACGGCATCGAGACGACCGTCTGGAAGCACGCACCGGCCAACCTGCGCCAGCTCTTCGACCTCTCGCTCGCGCACGGGGAGAAGGACTTCATCGTTTACGAGGGGCGTCGCTACACCTTCGACGAGCACTACCGCGTCGCGGCGACCCTCGCCCGTCGACTCGTCGACCTCGGGGTCGCAAAAGGCGACCGCGTGGCCATCGCGGCGCGAAACCTGCCCGAGTGGATCATGGCGTTTTGGGGTTCGGTCGTCGTCGGGGCGGTCGCCGTCCCCATCAACGCGTGGTGGACCACCGACGAACTCGTCTACGGACTGAGCGACTCTGGTTCGTCCGTGCTCTTCGTCGACGAGGAGCGCTACGAACGGATCCGCACGACGTTGGGCGAACTACCGGAGCTCTCGACCATCATCGTCATGAGCGAGGACCGCTCCGCGCCCGCACCGCTCGGTGACGCCCCCGCCGGAGTTCACGTGGAGAGATTTTGGGACTTCGTTGGCGACGTGGCGCCCGACGCCACGCCACCCGACGTCGTGATCGACACCGACGATGACCTGACGATGATGTACACCTCGGGAACCACGGGTCGACCCAAAGGCGCCATGAATACGCATCGCAACTCGGTGAGCAACTTCATGAACCTCGCCTTCTCCGCGCAGCGCATCGCTCTGCGCTTCCCCGCACCCGACGCGACGTCGCGCTCGCAGGCGTCGGGGCTCCTCAACATTCCGCTCTTTCACACCACCGGTCTCCACGCGTTCATGGTGCCGAGCGCCGCGGCCGGCGGCAAGGTCGTGATGATGCACCACTTCGATCCCGGTAAGGCGCTCCAGATCATCCAAGACGAACAGATCAGCGGCATCGGCGGCGTGCCGACGATTGCGATGCAGATTCTCGACCATCCCGACTTTGCCAAGTACGACACCTCGAGCGTCAAGAACATCTCCTACGGCGGCGCGCCACCGCCTCCGAGCCTCGCCCAGCGCCTCGCGACGGCCTTCCCGCAGGCCTCGGCGAGCAATGGCTACGGACTCACCGAGACGACCGCGGCGGTGTGCGGCAACTCCGGTCCGGACTATCTCGCCAAACCCGACAGCTGCGGTCCCGCCTACCCCGTGATGGAGATCGCCATCGTGCCCGAGGACTACGAGGGTGACGATCCCGCTCGCGACCTGGTGAACAGTCCGGACGTCGTGGGCGAACTCTGGATCAAGGGACCCAACGTGGTGCGCGGCTACTGGAACAAGCCCGAGGCGAACGCCACCGCCTTTACGAAGGGGTGGCTGCACACCGGCGACGTCGCGCGCCTCGACGAGGAGGGATTCATCTACATCGTCGATCGAGCGAAGGACATGATCATCCGTGGTGGCGAAAACGTCTATTCGGTCATCGTCGAAGCCGCGATATTCGAGCACCCCGACGTCATCGACTGCGCGGTCGTGGGCGTGCCACACCCGACCCTCGGGGAGGAGGTCGCCGCGGTGATCGTGTTGCGTACGGGCAGGGTCATCGAAGGCGAAGAGATAGCACGACACGTCGGGGCGCGTCTCGCACGCTTCGAAGTTCCCACCAAAATCGTCTTTCGCTCGACGCCGCTCCCGCGTAATCCCCAGGGCAAAGTACTCAAGCGTGAACTGCGCACCGCCCTCGAGGAGTCGATGACGACGTCGTAGTGCTCACCGACGAGACCCGCGCCGACCCCACTCGTAAGCGACGTCGCCGCGGGTCGTCGTTGACTATTTATTCGGCTGCGGCGTGAAGCGCAGGTAGTCCTTCACCTTGCGGAAGCCCTTGGGGAACTTCTCCTTGGCGTCCTCGTCACTGACCGCCGGGGCGATGATGACCTCGTCGCCGTCCTTCCAGTCGAGCGGCGTCGAGACGGGGTAGGCCGCAGAAAGCTGGAGCGAGTCGAGGACGCGCACGATCTCGTCGACGTTTCGTCCGACCGACGCCGGATAGGTCAAGGTCAGCTTGACCTTCTTGTCGGGTGAGACGATGAAGACGCTGCGCACGGTGAGCGTGTCGCTGGCGTTGGGGTGGATCATGTCGTAGAGGTCGGCCACCTTGTGGTCCTCGTCGCCGATGATCGGAAAGTTCAAGTCACCACCGCTCACTTCGTCGACGTCCGCCTTCCAGCGCTTGTGCGAATCGACGCTGTCGACCGAGACGGCGATCAGCTTGGTGTTGCGCTTGTCGAACTCGGCCTTGCGCTTGGCGAAGCCACCGAGTTCCGTGGTGCACACCGGCGTGAAGTCCTTGGGGTGAGAAAAAAGGATGCCCCAGCCGTCGCCCAAGTAGTCGTAGAAACTCAACGTTCCTTCGGTGGTGTCGGCGGTGAAGTCGGGGGCCACGTCGCCCAAACGAATTGCCATGATTGCTCCTTGCGTGCCTCGTGTCAGTCACTCGACTGCACGCGCACACCTTAGTGGTCGATTTTTTATTCTTGCAAATTACCATTGGCTTTATAGAGTATTCGCGTCGCTCCCACCCACCCGCCTGTGAGACTGACCACGTGAGTACTCCCCCCGTGCCGATCGTCGCCGCGTTCGACCTCGACGGCACTTTGAGCGACGGCGGCAGCGTCTTTAAGTGGTTGCGCTTCATCTGCGGCTCTCGAGCCACCTTTCTCGCCGCCGCGCGGCTCGCGGTGCCCCTGCTCATCGGCGCGGTGCGCAGCGGGTCGCGGGCGGACTCGGCCAAGGAGCGCCTCTTCCTGGCGCTGCTCAATGGACGCGACGAACGCGCGGTGCGCGACGAGTCACGAATCTTCGCGCTCGCGCACTTCGAACGCCACGCGCGCGCCGAGGTGCTCGAGCGCGTCACGTGGCACCTGCGTGAGGGACACGACGTGGTCATCGTCTCGGCGTCGCCACAGCTCTACGTCGAGGTGGTGGCCGAACATCTCGGGGTCGACGGAGGACTAGGTACGCGACTGGCGACCGACGCTCGGGGGCTACTGAGTGGTGGGTACCTGGGGAGGAACTGTCGGGGCAAGGAGAAGATGCGGCGATTGAATGCCTGGATCGAAGAGCGCCACCCCGGGCTCGAGACGACCATCTACGCCTACGGCAACTCCCGCGGGGACCGACGGATGTTGCGCGCCGCGACGCACCCCTTCAACGTCGGACGACTGGGACCCTTCGGGGCACTGCGCCACTTCCCGCGCCTGCGCGCGCAGGACGCCGAAGCACTCAGCGCTGAGTGATCGAGGCGCCGAGTTCCACTAAGCCGCCCTCGCGACCGTCGTAGGTCACCTGGATGGACGCGGCCTTCTCACTCCAGGCGATGACCGTGTTGCCGTGATGGTCGAGCACCCCGACGTTGAGGTCGTAGGTCCCATCGAGCAGCGGTATCTGCGCGAGGTCAACGGAGATGTGATTTCGTCCGGGAACCAAGTTCACCGGCGAACCTTGGGCGTCGCTGCGACTCACCAGGAGTCCCGTGCGCGAGAAGAGCTCCATCACGAAGTTTCCGCTGTAGGCCACTTGGGCGGTGATCGCGACGTCAAAGTGCAGGCCCGCGCCGCTTTTGACGTCGAAGGATCCCTCGAGCGTCGTGACGGACTCGATCTGAATCGTGCCCAGCAAATGCGCGGCGTCGCGAACGACGGCGTCGAGCATCATGTGCTCGCGAAAGATGCGCAACGAATCCTGCGTCGGGCCATCGGCGACCATGTCGCCACTGTCGAGCACGACGGCGCGGTCACAGAGCGCGCGCACCTGATCGGCGTTGTGCGTCACGAAGAGGATCGTTCGCCCCTCCTCTTTGAATCGCTGAATACGGTCGACGCACTTGGCCTGGAATCGCTCGTCGCCGACCGCGAGCACTTCGTCCACCACCAAGATGTCGGGATCGACGTTCACCGCGACCGCGAAGGCGAGTCGTACGTACATGCCACTCGAGTAGAACTTCACCTGCGTGTCGATGAACTGTTCGATCTCGCTGAAGTCCACGACCGCATCGAAGATACCGTCGACCATCTTGCGCGAGAATCCCAGCATCGAGCCGTAGAGGTAGACGTTCTCGCGTCCGGAGAGTTCGGTCTGGAATCCGGCCCCGAGTTCTAACAACGCCGCGAGGGAACCACGAAGTCGAATCTCCCCGCTGGTGGGTTTGAGCACCCCGCAGATGCACTTGAGCAGGGTTGACTTGCCCGAGCCGTTGTGCCCGACGATGCCGACGGTCTCGCCTTGCCCGACGGTAAAGCTCACGTCGCGCAGGGCCTGGAAGTCCTCCGTGGAACCCGAGCGAGGGTGCAGGAGTCGCTCCTTTAACGACTGGTGCCGTTCGTGGTGGATCTTGAAGGACTTCGAGACGTCCTTGACGTCGATGACCGCGACCATTAGAGGACCGACTCGAAGTCGCCTTCGAGACGCCCGAAGATCGCCTCGGCGATGAAGAACAGCACCACGGTCACGGCGAAGAGCGCCACGTTGAGGACGAGGAATCGCTCGAACGACCACGTCGGGAGGATGTTGATCATGGCGTGGGGCGCCACCGTCGAGCGCACAATGGTGTTGACGTAAAAGACCCGCTGGAACGTCACCACGATGAGCGTGATGGGGTTGATGAAGTAGATCAACGTCAGACCGTGGCGCGAGAGCAGCGGCGCGATGGAGTGCTCGTAGGAGTAGACGACCGGGGTCAACCAGAACCACAGTTGCAAGAGCACCTCCATGAGGTGCTTCATGTCGCGCAGGTGCACGTTGATCGCCGACATCACCATCGCGAGCGCGGAGGTGAAGAAGTACAACGAGAGGAACGAGATCGGCAAGATCAAGAGAAACCGCCACGCCGGCGCGTGACCAACGGCGGCCACGAAGATGACCAGCACGACCATCTGGACGACGAAGTAGACCACGGCCGCCCCGACGTTGGAGAGCGCCAGAATCTCGCGGGGGAAAGCCACCTTCTTCACCAGCGCGGCCCGGTCGACGATGACCCCGGTCGCGGTATTGATCGAGTTCTGGAACATGTTCCACACCACGAGACCCGAGAAGAGGTAGATAACGAAGTTGGGGATGCCGTTCTTTAAAAAGAGCGAGAACACCATGTAGTACACCCCGAGGGTGAACGCCGGGGCGAGCATCGACCAGAAGATGCCCAACGTCGAGTTCTTGTACTTGATGCGGATGTCCGAAGAGATCAGACTGAGCAGCAACTCGCGCCGCGACCAGAGGGTGCTCAGTCGGGTGGGGAGCGTCGGTCGCGCACTGACCACCCGCACCGGGGTGTCCTCAAGCGAACGATGTCCTTGGCCCGCCGAGGGGGCTCCGCTCACTAGACGCCTTGACGAAGTGCCGAACGCTCGATGACGGCGTCAATGAAGCCATAGTCCAACGCCTCTTGCGCCGTGAACCAGCGGTCACGGTCCGAGTCGGTTTCGATGCGTTCGACGCTTTGACCGGTGTGAAAGGCGGTGCGTTCCGCGAGCGTCTTTTTCATGTAGATGATCTGCTCGGCTTGAATCGCGATGTCTGACGCCTGGCCCTGCATCCCGCCCATCGACGGCTGGTGCATGAGGATACGGCTGTGCGGCAGGGACAGCCGCTTACCGGGGGCGCCGGCGCACAGGAGGAACTGCCCCATCGAGGCCGCCATGCCGATGCAGATCGTGCGCACGTCGCAGTTCACGTACTGCATCGTGTCGTAGATGCCAAACCCGTCGGTGACCGAACCACCGGGCGAGTTGATGTAGAGGCTGATGTCCTTGTCGCGGTCTTCGGCTTCGAGCAGCAACAGCTCCGCGCAGATGCGATTCGCGGTGTTCTGGTCCACTTGGGATCCGAGGAAGACAATGCGCTCACGCAGGAGTCGCTGATTGAGGTCGTTGATACCGAATCCTTCGTCGAGGCGGGAGTTAATCATGCGACCAATCTACCGTGAGACAAAGTCGATAGCCCTCACCGGCGACCTAGAGTGGAGGTACTCGCGGGCGTGGCGGAATTGGCAGACGCGCTGGTTTTAGGTACCAGTTCTTCGGAGTGTGGGTTCGAGTCCCTCCGCCCGCACGTCGCCTCGCCGAGAGTGCGCTCGGCTCGCGCGGACCACCTGCTAACATCGGTAACGCTGTTTCATCGCATCTCGCGATAGAGACCGATTCGACGAATTGCTGCGAGTTGGGCTCACCTCAACTCGTAGGAGTTCTATGTCTATGTCCTTTGCCGACCTCGGCGTCCCCGCTCGCCTCGTCGAACGGCTTCGTGCGCGCGGTATCACCGAAGCGTTCCCCATCCAAGAAGCGGCGATTCCCGACGCTCTGGCGGGTCGTGACGTCGTCGGTAAGGCCATCACCGGCTCGGGCAAGACCCTCGCCTTCGCCCTCCCGCTGCTCGCCAACCTCACCAAGGCCCGTCCGCGCAAGCCGACCGCCCTGGTGTTGGTGCCGACACGTGAATTGGCGGCGCAGGTTCAAAAAGAGATCGCCCAACTCACCGACGACCAGGGTCGTCGGGTCATCTGCATCTACGGTGGCACCTCGTATAACGTCGCGCGCAAGGCACTCAACTTCGGCGTCGACGTGGTCGTCGCCTGTCCCGGGCGCCTCGAGGACATGCTCGAACAGCGCGGGCTCGACCTCGCCGACGTCACGACCGTCGTGGTGGACGAAGCCGACCGGATGGCCGACATGGGCTTTCTGCCCGCGGTGCGACGCATCGTGGCCGCCACCTCGCGCGATCGTCACGTCATGCTCTTTTCCGCCACGATGGGACCCGACGTCTCGTCGTTGGTGCGAGAGTTCACCCACGACGCGGCGATTCACGACGTCGTCGGCGACGAAGCACCGAGTGACGTCGACCACTACTTCTGGCGCGTGCCTCGTGACCGTCGTCCCGAGATAACGGCCGACATCATTGAGCAGTACGAACGGGCGATCATCTTCACCCGCACCAAGCACGGTGCCGACCGTCTCGCGCGCCAGCTCGGTGAGCGCGGCATCTCGGCCGTCCCGCTGCACGGCGACCGCTCCCAAGCCCAACGCGAGCGCGCGCTACGTAGCGTGAAGAACGGTTCGATCCAGGTACTCGTCGCCACCGACGTCGCCGCGCGCGGCATTCACATCGACCTCCTCCCGGTCGTCGTCCACTACGACCCACCGGCGCAGGCGACGGACTACCTCCACCGCTCCGGACGTACTGGTCGCGCCGGCGCGACGGGCGCGGTCATCTCGCTCGTGGGCGAGGACGTCATCGGACAGGTCAAGCGACTCCAGCGCGCCCTAGGCATCAATCCCTCGATCGACACCCGTGAAGACGCCGTGGCGATTCGTCTCGGCGCCGTCGACGACGCGGTCGCGGCCGAACGTCTCGACGACCGTACGCCGTCCAAGCGACCCGAAGCTCCGAGGACGCGCGAACGCGCGCCACGCAGTGTCGAGCGCCACGAGTCACGAGAGCGCGTCGCCCCGCGTCGCGAGCACCGAACGAGCGAGGTACCAGTTCGATCGACTCGAGGTTTCGAGCGTCGTGAGCACCAGCCGTCGCGAGCCGAGGGCGCGAACCGCCCACGCGGCAAGGAAGCGGTCGTGAGTTTCTTCAACGACTCCAAAGGCTTTGGTTTCGCGAGCGACGACAAGGGTGACGACCTCTTCATCCACTTCTCCTCCATCGTCGGCGACGGCTTCAAGTCCCTCAGCCAGGGCCAGAAGATCACCTTCGAAGAGGCCCAGGGCCCCAAGGGTCGAGAGGCGAAGAACGTCCGCGTGGTCGCCGCCGGTCGCAATCGCCGCTAGTAGAGTCCTGCGCCATGGCCGACAAACCCCTCGTTGACCCCTACATGGGCCCCGCGCCCGACACGCTCCTGATCGAAGACCTCATCGAGGGCGACGGTGAGGAAGCGACCTCGGGACGTCGCGCCGTCGTGCACTACGTCGGCGTGGGGGTCTCGAGCGGCGAGGAGTTCGACGCGTCGTGGAACCGCAACGAACCCTTCGTCTTCGCTCTCGGGGCCGGTCAGGTCATCAAGGGCTGGGATCAGGGTGTCGTCGGTATGCGCGTCGGCGGTCGTCGTCGATTGGTCATCCCCGCTCACCTCGGCTACGGCGAGCGTGGCGCGGGCGGGGTAATCGCGCCCAATGAGACGCTGATCTTCGTCGTCGACCTCTTGGAGTTGCGCTAGCTCGAGGGCGCGCGCAACTCGTCCACCGCGAGCATGCGCTGGTAGTCGCCGTAGCGCTCGCAGCAGATCTCGGCCACCAGTCGCAGGCGGTCGTTGGGATTGCTCAGACTGAGCACCTTGAACTGATCGAGGATCGACATCGGGGTCAGCGCGCAGAGTTGCCACGCGCGCACCCCCGGATCAGGGTCCATGGCGCAGTCACGCTGGAGGCACTGGTCGGCCACTACTTCGCTTTGCAGCGCCCGCAGGGCCCGCACCCCCGACTCGGTCGACTTGAGTAACGCCGGCTCGACCGCGACGTCGTCACAACAACGCTGGCCCACGCGAGCTCGCGGGTAGGGATCGTCCTCGAGCCACGCCTCCACCTCGAAACACTCGATGCCCTCGACCACGATGAGGGTCTGGCCGTTACTCAGCTGATGTGACCCGAGGATCTCCACCAGCGTGCCCACCGAGGTTCGCTCGTCNNCGGGGTTCGAACACGCACAGCCCCACGGTCTGATGGGGAAAGACCACCATGCCCAGCGGGAACATCGCGAGCTCTCGGTTCGTCACTCTCCCACCCTACGGGTGAACATCACGCGAACGAACTAGTCACGCAACTTGGCCGCGAACGATCGCAGCGCGTTCCCGCGATGCGAGATGGCGTTCTTCTCGTCGGGGCTCAACTCGGCGAGGGAACGGCCACCTTCGCCGAGGGGTGCGAAGATCGGGTCGTACCCGAATCCGTGCTCGCCTCGACGCTCGCGCAGCACCGTTCCCTCTAAGACGCCCTCGACCCACCAGGACTCACCGTCGGGATAGACCGCGGCGATCACGGTGCGAAAACGAGCGGTGCGATCAGGTTCCTTGACGCCGCCGAGCTCGGTGAGGACCTTGTTGACGTTGTCCTCGAAGGTGGCCCCCTCGCCCGCGAAACGGGCGCTGTAGACCCCGGGACGGCCGTCGAGGGCGTCGATAAACAGCCCCGTGTCGTCGGCGACCGCCGGGTGCCCGGTGGCGAGACAGAGCGCCCTCGCCTTGATCAGCGCGTTGCCCTGCAGGGTGTCCTCGGTCTCGTCGACTTCGGGGACGTCACTCGGGCGAGGTAGCAGCTCGAGATCGAAGTCGGCCAGGACTCGGCGAATCTCCTCGGTCTTGTGAGGATTGGCGGTGGCGAGGACGAAAGTGCTCACGTCGTCCTCGGGGTCGGCGCCGTCGCGAGTACCTCGCGCTGGGCCGCGACGATCCGACCGATGCCGAGCGCCGCTAAGTCCAAAAGATCGTCAAGTTCCTTGCGGTCAAAGGTTTCGTGTTCGGCCGTTCCTTGCACCTCGACGAAGCGACCCGTCCCGGTCATCACCACGTTCATGTCGGTGTCCGCTCGGACGTCTTCTTCGTAGGGCAGGTCGAGCATCGCGACGCCCCCGACGATGCCCACCGACACCGCGGCGACCTCGTCACTCAGCGCGTGTTCACTAATCCGACCGCTCAGGACCAGCCGAGAGACGGCGTCGTGTAGGGCGACGTACCCGCCACAGATCGCGGCGGTGCGCGTGCCCCCGTCGGCCTGCAACACGTCACAGTCCACCAGAATCTGCAAGTCGGGTAGCAGTTCCAAGCGCGTCACGCTGCGCAGGGAGCGCCCGATGAGTCGCTGGATCTCCTGGGTACGACCGGACTGCTTGCCCTTGGCGGCTTCGCGGTCGGCCCGATCGGGGGTCGAGCCGGGGAGCATCGAGTACTCCGCGCTTACCCAGCCGCGACCCTTGCCCTTGAGCCAACGCGGCACGTCCTCATCCACCGACGCCGTGCAGAGCACCCGCGTGCGACCGAAGCTCACCAGTACCGAACCGGCGGCCATTTCGGTGAAGTCTCGCTCGAAGGAGAGCGGTCGCGCTTCGTCGACGGCGCGACCGTCAACTCGAGATACGGACATGGGTCTCCTTCAGCGAACGTGCGAGACCACGGTAGTGGAGTTTGCGGGGTGGGTCGGTGACTAAAAGTAGATGATTGACTTGGCGCGCTCGACGACGTCGTCGACGTCGTCGCTCCAGGCGCCCGTCGAGAGATACTTCCAACCGTCGTCGGCGATCAAGGTCACGATGGTGGCGCTCACCTCGTCGTCGATCGTCGCGGCGCACTTGACGGCCCCGGCCATCGCGGCACCCGAGGAGAGCCCCACGAAGAGACCAACCTCGGTGAGTTTCCGCGTCCACTCGATCGACTCTCGCGCCCGCACGATCACCTTGCGGTTCAAGAGGTGCTCCCCGTCGTTGTCGGTGAAGATCGGGGGTACGTAACCGTCGTCGAGGCTGCGCAGCCCGTCGACGATCTCGCCGCTGGGCGGTTCCACGGCCCAGATCTGCACGTCGGGACGACGCTCCTTTAAGAATCGACCCACGCCCATCAAGGTGCCCGAGGTCCCCAGTCCCGCCACGAAGTGGGTGATCTCCGGGACGTCGGCCAAGATCTCGGGGCCCGTCGTCGAGTAGTGCGCGAGCGGGTTCGCGGGGTTGGCGTACTGGTAGAGGAAGACCCACTCGGGGTTCTCCTCACTGAGACGCTGCGCCAGGCGCACGGCCCCGTTGGACCCTTCGGCGCCGGGCGAGTCGATGATCTCGGCCCCGAAGGCCAACAGCAACTGCCGGCGCTCGGGTGAGACGTTGGTCGGCAGTACCACCTTTAAGTGGTAGTCGCGCAGCCGACACACCAGCGCGAGGGCGATGCCGGTGTTGCCCGAGGAGGGTTCGATGAGGATCTGGTCGGGCTTGCCGACGATGAGTCGTCCGTCGCGCTCGGCCGCCTCGACGAGGGAGAGGGCCACGCGGTCCTTCACCGAGCCCGCGGGATTNNCCCACCAGGTCGAGCACTGAGGCGTAGCGCGTCACTACCAGGCGCCGCCCGCCACCGCTGGCAGCAGCGTGATCTCGTCATCGTTGGCGATCCGCGCCTCTACCCCACCGAGGTAGCGCACGTCGTCGTCGTTGACGTAGACGTTGAGGAAGCGGTGCAGCGTGCCGTCCGCGTTGAGGAGCTGGCCCTTGATCGCGGGATAGGTCGTCGTCAGGGTCAGGAGAACCTCGCCCACGGTCGAACCCTCGACCGCGATGACACTCTCGCCACCCATGGAGGGACGAAGGACGGTTGGTATCCGTAGTACTGCCGACATGACGCCTCTTTCGTACGCTGCGTTGATTCCTGACCTACTGAGTCAACTTTATCGGCTCGCGGGCTCTTCGTGTCGAGATTTTTCCCTCATCCGCTTACTCGACGATGAGGACCGGCTCCTCGGTGACCAGGTCGTTTTCGATCCGGTAGCTCCGCACCACGCTCGGTCGACGCGCGAAAGAGACAATGACGTAGTGCCACGTGGGGTCGGGTGCCTGGGCGACGTCGGTCGGGCTCGGGTAGGCCTCGCTGTGGGTGTGGGAGTGGAACACGCCGAGGACCTCGAGTCCTTCGTTCTCGGCCCGCCGGTACGCGCGAAGGAGCACCTTGGGGTCGATCTCGTAGACCTTGGCGGAGTCGGCGACGTTCTCACTCGCCACGACCACTTGCACCGCGCCGTCGGCGCTCCCGAGCAGCAGCCCGCAGCCTTCGTTGGGCAGCGCCCGCACGCACGTCGCGAGAAGGGTGTCGCGGTCACTCGAACGCAGCGTCAGCACCTCGCCACCCTAGTGAGGGGACCACCGGGCGCTGGTCACGTCACTACGCTGGCCGGGTGGCTCGAGCCAAGCAGATTCAAGACCGTCGGGCGAAAAAGCGCGAAGATACCGGCAACGACCGTGTCGTGGCCACCAATCGACGCGCCCGACACGACTACGACATCTTGGAGACCCTGGAGTGCGGCTTGGTACTGGTCGGGTCCGAAGTCAAGTCCTTGCGCGAAGGCACCGCGCAGATCGCCGGGAGTTACGTGCGCGTCGACGACAACGAACTCTGGCTCTTCCAGATGCACGTGCCGCCGTGGAGCTACGCCGTGGGCTTTGGGAGCCACGACCCCGACCGCAAGCGCAAGCTCTTGGTGCACCGGCGCGAGATCGAACAGTGGCGCCACAAGGCCAACGCCCAGTCGCTCGCGATCATTCCCCTAAAGCTCTACTTCAAGGAGGGTCGCGCGAAGGTGGAGATCGGTCTCGCGAAAGGTCGCAAGCAACAAGACCAGCGACAGGCGCTCGCCAAGCGCGACGCCGAGCGCGACATGGCCCGGGCGGTACGCCACGCGGAGAAGTTCGGCTGACGCCCTCTTCGCCGTCGAGGGCTCGCGGTAGACTCCTCAGGCGGCCAAAGGGGTCGCGACAAC